>JAOPXY010000034.1 GCA_025964895.1 Aeromicrobium sp. | reverse complement strand
TCTATTCGGCCTGAGTCTATTCGGTCTCGCTCGCGGCCACCGCTGCCTCGGTCTCGTCCGTGGCGTCCACGGTGGCGAGGTTGCCGCTCTGGTCCTCGAGGTGCGCCCGGATGAACCAGTGGAAGAGCTCGAGCTGCTCCACCTGGCCGGTCAGCATGTCCTGGGTGACCGCGTCGAGCTTCTCCAGCTCAGCCATGGCCTCGCGCCACGTGGTGATGACGCCCCGGTAGACGAGGTCCAGCGCACCGAGGTGCTGCTGGGTCGTGGCTCGGCCGAGCGAGTACTCCTCCCACGTGCGCGCCTCGACGAGGGCCGCGGGCGTGCCGGTGGGCGAGCCACCGAGGGTCGCGATGCGCTCGGCGAGGTCGTCCGCGAAGCCACGCACGAGGTCGACCTGCGGGTCGATCATCTCGTGCACGGCGATGAAGTGCGGTCCGACGACGTTCCAGTGCACGTGCTTCAGCGTCAGCTGGAGGTCGTTGAGTGCGTTGAGGCGCTCCTGCAAGATGCCTGCGAGCTTCTCGCCCTCAGCGGTGGTGAGGCCAGGAATGGTGAACTTCGGAGTAGTAGCCATGCTGAGGGTGTACCCAATTCGGCCAATCTCACACCTCGGCTCCGCCGAGATGCGCGCTTGGGAAAGGAACGCTAGCGTCGTTGGCTGCTGTCGCGCGCCCACACGGCGCATCCGCGGCGGCCCCACCACAGGGAGGAACCCCCATGGGCATCATCGGATTCATCATTGTCGGCCTGATCGCCGGATTCATCGCTCGCGCCGTCGTGCCGGGCAAGGACGACTTCGGCATCCTCGGCACCCTCGTGCTGGGCATCATCGGCTCGTTCGTCGGCGGCTTCCTCGGCTCGCTGTTCACCGACGGCGGCACGGACCTGAACGCTGCCGGCATCATCGGCTCGATCATCGGCGCCATCGTCGCTCTGCTGGTCTACAACGCCGTCACCGGTCGCAAGAAGAACCGCGTCTGACGTACGTCTAGCAGACCCCGACCGCCCCTCCGCCCTGTGGCTGAGGGGCGGTCGTGCGTCCCCGAGGCGTACGTTGGTGACGTGGCTCTGATCGTCTGTCCGTTGTGCGTCCGCGAGGACGATGTCCACCTGGTCCGCACCCTGCCTGACGGGCGCAAGGAGGCGAGGTGCGAGGACTGCGACTTCACCTTCGCGTACGGCTCGCCGGTCGAGGCGCCGAAGCCCGTCGCCGCCCGCAAGTCCGCGCCGCGCAAGAAGGCTGCCGCCCCGGTGCGGGCGAGCGTCGTCCCGCTGACGGTCGCGCGCAAGCGGTTCCCCGGCACGGGTGACGCCGAGCTCGTCGACCAGCAGCGCGCAGAGCTGTTGAAGCAGGAGTTCCTCGCGACGGTTCCGCACGACGGCGACCCGGTCGTCGCGTCGCACTGGGCGAAGTTCCGCTGGGCGTTCTCCGCCGACGGGCTCGACAAGGTCGTGATCTCGGACCTGCTGCTGTTCGTCCACGACCGCACCGGCGGCGACACGGGGGACACCACGACGTTCGACAAGGCGTGGAACCTCATGGGCGAGTTCGAGGGTGCCCGCCGCGTCCGGGCCACCGTCCAGCACCTGCTGCGCGGGCACGGGGAGCTCGAGGACCGGCTCAACCAGCTGATCGAGGGCGAGCACGCGACCCCCATGCCGGGAGTCGGCGAGGCGCTGCTGACCAAGACCCTCGCGGTCGCCGAGCCGGACCGGTTCCTGCCCGTCCTGACGTACGACGACAAGGCCGAGGTCACGCGCGCGGTGTACGGGCTCGAGCTGCCCAAGGTCGACGAGTCCTCGTTGACCCGCGGGCGGCTCGGGGTGTGGAGCAACGACCTGCTGGTCGATCTGCTCGGCGACGGCTTCGACAACCCGCACCAGGCCGCGTCGTTCCTGCGCTGGGCGAGGGACCGCTAGCGCGTTCGTCGCGCGAGCAGCAGCCGGGTCAACATCGTGAGGCCTGCTCGTACACGGCGGCGCGCGCGTTGGCGCCGGCCAGGAAGATGATCGCGTCGGCGGACGAGACCGAATCGGCCAGGATCGTGGCGCCGAACGCCCCACGTAGTAGGGCACCTCCCTGGCGACCGCGTCGAGGGCGTACGTCGACACGATCGTGGCCAGGGGCGAGACGCCCCAGGTGAAGGCGTTTCGTCGACCGCTCGCCACAGGCCGCGGCGGCATGGCCCCGTCCGGTTCAGGCGTCGGGTCGCCGGCCATCTGTCGATGCTACGGCCGCAGGCGCAGGATCAGTCGACGCGGGAGCCGTCCGAGCCGAACCGGTGGTCCAGGATCCCGGACTCGCGCAGCTCGGCCGGCGACTTGGCGAGGCTCCACAACCAGCCCTGGGCGAACGTGCAGCCGCGGGCGCGCAGCGTGTCGAGGTGGAAGGCCGTCTCGACGCCCTCGGCCACGACCTTGAGGTCCAGGGACCGGGCCAGCTCGATGAGCGACGTGACGATCGCCAAGGAGTGCGGGTCGTCGGGGATGCCGCGAACGAAGCCGCGGTCGATCTTGAGGATCGTGATCGGCAGGTCCCGCAGGTAGGCCATCGAGCTGTAGCCCGTCCCGAAGTCGTCGATCGCGATGTCGAAGCCGTGGTCGCGGAGCCGCTGCAGCACCGAGATCGCGACGTCCTTGTCGGCCATGATCGCGCTCTCGGTGATCTCGAACGTGATGACGTTGGGGTCGAGCCCGTAGTCCTGCGTGCACGTGATGATGAACGCGTCGAGGCTCTCGTCGGAGAGGCTCTGCCCCGACAGGTTGATCGCGACGTACGCGCCCTCCGGCATGGTCCAGTCGGCCTTGAGCTCGCTGATGTCGCGCATCGTGCGGCGGATGACCCAGCGGTCGAGGTCGGTCGCGCTGGCGCTCATCTCCGCGAGGGCCACGAACCGGGTCGGCGAGATCGTGCCGCGGGTCGGGTGGTGCCAGCGGGCCAGCGCCTCGACGCCGGCGACCTCGCCGGTGTCGATGTCGATGACGGGCTGGTAGTGCATGTCCAGGCCGTCCTCGGCGATCGCGATCAGCAGCTCCGCGCCCAGGACGTACCGTTCCTCGGCCTGCTGCGACAGGGCGCCGTCGAACAGACGGACCCGGCCGCGGCCGCTGGCCTTCGCGGCGTACATCGCGGTGTCGGCGAACCGCAGCAGGTCCTCGGCCGACTCCGCCGGCGACAGTGCGATGCCAATCGTCGCCCCGATCCGGATCGTGTGGTGCCCGATGCCGAAGGTCTGCGACAGCGCCTCCAGCACGGCCGTGCCCTGCTGCTTCGCGGCGTTCTCGTCGACGTCGTGCAGGACGATGACGAACTCGTCGCCGCCGAAGCGGGACACCAGGGCGCCTCGCGGGACGGTTGCGGCGAGGCGCTTGGCGACCTCCACCAGCACGTCGTCGCCAGCGGTGTGGCCGCGGCCGTCGTTGACGTCCTTGAAGTGGTCGAGATCGACAAACAGCGCCGCGGTGCCGGCGACGTCCCGCAGGTTCAGCTCCTCGAGGTGCTCCATCAGCATGACCCGGTTCGGCAGGCCCGTCAGGTGGTCGTGATGCGCCGCGCGGCGGAACTCGTCGGCGCTGCGGCGACTCTCGGTGACGTCGGAGATCATCGCGAGCGAGCCCTGGGGTTCACCGTCCATGTCGGGCATGGGGGAGGCGGCGACCCACAGCGTCCGCCACGACCCGTCCGGGTGCTGGTAGGGCACCTCGTACTGCTCGGGGCCCAGCGAGCGGCGGGTCTTGACGCGCGTGAGCACGCGGGCGCGGGCGTCGCTCTCCAGGACGGTCCATACCAGCGTCCCCAGGACCATCTCGTACGGGATGCCGAGCATGCTCGCGAGCCGGGCGTTGGCGTACGTGACGCGACCGTCGGGGGAGATGACGACGATGCCTTGGTCGGCGGTCTCGGCCATTGCGCGGTACCGGGCCTCGGAGCGGCGCAGGGCCTGCTCGACGGAGACCTCGGCGGTCACATCGCGCACCGATGTGACGATGCCGCGCACCTCGGTGTCGAGCAGGTTGGTCGATGTCTGCTCGACCCAGATCCATTGGCCCTCGGCACCCTTGGCGCGGTGGCGCCAGGTGTGCGACTCCGAGTGCTCCTTCACGTAGGTCCACGCGGCGATGGCCGTCGCGAGATCGTCCGGGTGGATCGCGCGGACGTGTTCCTGGATCGGTCCGTCGTAGTTGGGGCCGAACATCTTGCGGCCCGCCGGCGAGGCGTAGATGACCTGGCCGTCTGCGTCGTGGACCGTCACGAACTCGTTGGACCGCTCGGCGATGACGTCGAAGAACTTCTGCAGCTCGTGCCGTGCGCGCTCGCTGTCGCGCAGGGGGCGGAGGTCCTGCATCGCGGCTGCGCATCCGCTGGGGCAACCGTCCTCGTCGCGCAGCAGCGTGAGGTCGGCGTGCACCGGGATGGGACGCCCGTCGGCGTGCAGCAGCAGGCGGTCGATCCGCGCGGAATCGACTCCCCGCTCCAGCAGCATCGCGACGCCCACCGCGCCCGCGTCGACGCTGTCGGGATGGATGATGTCCGCGGGGCTCGACCCCAGCAGCTCCATCCGCGTGCGCCCGACGAGCTGGCAGAACGCGTCGTTGACCGCCTCGAAGGTGCCGGCTGCCGACTCCATCGTCTGGGGCAGCCTCGACTGGTCGAAGCGGGCGCGGAAGCGGGTCTCCTCGTGGTGCCGGCGGCTCTCGGCGATCTTCTGCGCCGTGATGTCGGTGACATTGCCCACGACCGCGTGCACATCGGGGTTGTTGCGCAGGTCGGTGATGACGAGTCGAGCCCACGACCCGGTTCCATCGGCGTGGACGAGGCGGACCTCGATCTTCTCCTGACGGCTCTCGCGCCGGGAGACCGCGAGCCAGAGGGCGTCGGCGATGGGCCGGTCGTCGGGGTGCACGAAGCTCAGGCCCGGTTGGCCGACGACGTCCTCGACGGCCCAGCCGAGCTGCCGGGGCAGTGCCGACGTGACTGACTTCAGCAGGCCGGCGGACGACATCGTGAACACGATGTCGGTCGCGTTGCGAGCCATCGACAGCCATCGGCGCTCGGAGCTCGCCAGGTCCTGCTCGGCCACGACCCGCGCGGTCTCGTCGATCAGGACGACCATGATCTCGTCGCCGTGACGCGTCGCGACGAGCTCTGCCCTCAGCTCGCGGTCGTCCGCGGAGCGGAGGGACACCTGAACGCGGGCCGCCGACGAGGCCGCGGCCATGGTGACGCAGTCGGCGATCGCGGCGACGTCGGCCGGCTTCCGGCCCAGCGAATCGAGCCGCGTGCCCGTCAGCTCGCCCGGCGTGAGACCGAGCGGCGCGACGAACGCCGCGTCGACCCTGACGACCTGCCCGTCAGGCGTGACGGAGGCGCAGGGAACCGCGGATGAAGCACCCATCTCAGCCCCCGTTCCATATAGGGACCCCATGGTATGGCCTTTGGTCCCTAGCGTGAGCGGAACTTCGTCCCCCTGAGTGTCGCCGTGGGGACGGGCGTAGGTTGGTGCCATGGCCTTGATCGTCTGTCCACTGTGCGTTCGTGAGGACGACATCTTCCTCCTCCGGACGTTGCCGGATGGTCGCAAGGAGGCCCGTTGCGACGACTGCGACTTCACGTTCGTGTTCGGCGCGCCGGTCGTCCCGAAGGCTGAGCCCAAGGCCGCGCCGCGGCGCAAGGCGACCGCCGCCCAAAGGGTCTCGAAGCCGTCCGTCGCGCCGATCGCCGTCGCGACGCGCCGGTTCCCGACGGTCGAGGACGTCGAGCCGTCCGCGCTCGCGCGCGCGGACCAGCTGAAGCAGGAGTTCCTGGCGACGCCCTACGAGCCGGATCCGCTGGTGACGTCGCACTGGGCGAAGTTCCGCTGGGTGTTCAGCCCCGACGGCCTCAAGAAGGCCGCGATCTTCGACCTGCAGCGCTTCGCCGGCGACCCCACGGGCGTCCCGACGGGGGAGACCGCGACGTTCGACAAGGCCTGGGTGCTGCTCGGTGAGAACGAGGGCGCCCGCCGTGTCCGCGCCATGGTCAACCACCTGTTGCGCGGCTACGGCGCGATCGAGGACCGGTTCAACGACCTGGCCGCGGGCGACTTCGCGCAGGCGATGCCCGGCTGGGGCGAGGCGGTGCTGACCAAGGTCCTGGCCGTCGCCGAGCCCGACCGCTTCCTGCCCGTCGTCACGTATGCCGACAAGAAGGCCCTCGCGCTGGGTGTCTACGGTCTCGAGGTGCCCGTCGTCGACGACACGTCGATGACGCTGGGACGCCTCGCGGTGTGGAGCAACGACCTGCTCGTCGACCTCGCCGGCGACGGCTTCGACGACCTCCACCACGTCGCCCGCTTCCTCCGCTGGGCGAAGGACCAGTAGCGGCGTCAGTAACGCGTCGTCGTCGACGTGTCCGGGACGGCTGACTCGGGCACCCGCCGCGAGTGCTGCAAAGCGGTGAACTCGACCACGGCTGGTGCCCTCAGCCGCAGCTGGCCGCTGTCCTTCGTCAGCACCTCCTCGGACCCGAGGAATGCGCCCGTGGCGGGGTCGACCAGCACGATGGTCGCGCGGGTGCGATCCGTGCCGGGCGCCACGAACGCGTCGGCCACCCGCCCCAGCCGGTCGGTCGTGAGCCCGGCGAACCGGATGTCTGTCCGCTGCGACAGCATCGTCAGCAGCGCCGACGCCAGACGCGGCGGGATCACGTACGTGTAGTGCAACGACGAGGTCGCGATGACCAGGCAGACGGTGAGGCCGCCCGCGCACTCAGCGGGATCGGGGACGAGCTGCCCAGCCAACGTCGACGGATCCTTTGAGAGTGACGCCGGATAGTCCGGGCCCTCCTCGGGCCCGTCGAACGTCTCGTCGGTCGTGGGTTCGACGTCGCTCCACGAACCCTGCGCATCGGTCAGGAAGCCGTCGGAGTCGAGCGGGCTCCCGCGCCGCTCGATCGTGCGCACCGTCCCGTCGGACTGAAAGTACTGCTCGGAGTTGACGGGCACCAGCACGCTTCTCGCCGGCGCCTTGCCCGTCCTCTCGTCGGTCGCCAGCAGCCAGCTGCTGCGCACCGTCAGCTGGACGGCGCCCGCGGTGCCGGAGGTGCCGCGCGCCGCCAGGGCGGCCAGGCGTGCCAGCTCGTCCGAGCCGGCCACCGAGGCATGGTCGACGACCGATCCGCCGCCGTCACGGATCGTCAGGACGGCGGGCGTGCTGGCGGTCGCGGTGTCGGATCCGGTGAACGGTCGGATCACGACGAGCGCCACCGCAAGCACCGCGGCGGCCGTCAGCACGACGAACGCCTTCTCGGCACGACGACGAACCGTTCCACCGCGGACCACGGGCGAGGGACGGGTCGCCACGATGCGGGCGAGATCGCTCTCGGCCCGCTGTGCCTCGCCCGGTCGCGGTTCCAGGTCACGGCTCCGGACGCCGTGCCGGGACAGCAGCTCCCGCACCTCGCGCGTCAGGTGCTCGGTGTCGTCGGGTTCGTCAGTCATGCCGAGTCCCCCTTCCCAGAAGAAGCTTGACGTTGCGCTTGGCCCGCTGCAGCCGCATGCTCACCGCGGCCGGTGTGCAGTCAAGTATCACGGCTATCTCCGCGACCGCGTACCCGTCCATCACCAGCGCAAGGACCTCCCGATCGGTCACGGACAGCTTCTCGAGCCACTCGACGGCGTCACCCTCGACGACGAGGTCGGCGATGTCGGAGACGTCCGTCGGTTCACGACCCCGGCTCTCCGCGACGGCGACCACGATGCGCCCGAACCGGCCACGAGATCTCAGGGCGTTGCGGATGTGGCCCTCGACGATCCGGTACGCGAGGCTCTGCAGCTGACGAGTCTCGAGGTCTGTCCGCGGTGCCGCCAGGTTCTTCGCCCAGATGGTCTGCATCGCCTGGGAGGACACGTCGAGGGCCGAGTCGTCGCCGAGGCGTCGCTTCGCGTACCGGACCAGTCGTGGATGCATGTCACGGAAGAATTCTTCGAAGTCCCCAGCGTCCACGCGAGACACGATACGGGCGACGGATCGACAACTGCAGGTTTTCAGACATTGTGTTCCTAGCAGTCCAGACTGCTGCCGAGAGTGACCTGGTCGGCCGAGGAGTACGACGCGGACACAGATGCCTTCTTGACCCCGTTCTCGTAGCACGTCGAGGTCGAGGCGGTGTTGGTGTAGAGCCGGGCGATGGCCGACCTGTTGTTCCAGAACGAACCGACCGTCCCGCCAAGGGTCTTCGAACCGGTTCCGGTCTTGTACCGGAACGACCCGGTGTAGCTCGGCTGGCTCCACACGCAGAACCAACCGCTCTCGCACTGGCTGAGCGACAGCGTCCCGGAAGGGACTTCGACCTCCACGGTCCCGTCCTCCAGGTAGGTGCGGTTGCCGATCGTGAGTGATCCCGCGGCTGGGACGTCGTCGAGAGTGGCGGCGGGGGCGGAGGAGCCGAGCACCAGGGTGAGCACGGCGGCCAGGACGATGGGGATCAAGCGGATTCGAGTCATGTCCGGGTGCTGTCCGGGACACGGACGAATCTAACCGGCTCACGGACGTCAGATCGAAGGCCCTGCCGGACAGACACAGGCATGAGGATCTGTCTGCGCGGTGGCACCTGCCGTGAACCCGATCGCCGGAACCGGCAATACCTGATGTGCGCGAACACTCCGGAGCCGTCACCACGTCTGAGCCGGCCATGAGCCTGCCCAGGGACGTCGACGTCATTCGCGCCTCCTTCGAGACGCCGGCGGCGTTCGCCGAGCTCTTCGATCGCCACGCCCGCGCGGTCCAGGGGTATGCCGTCAGGCGCTCGGGCAGCAGCAGTGCCGCGGACGACATCGTCGCCCAGACGTTCCTGACCGCGTTCGAGAAGCGGCACACGTTCGACCCGGCCAATCCAGATGCGCGGCCGTGGCTGCTGGGCATCGCCACGAACCATCTGCGATCGCTCCGGAGGGCCGAGGCGCGCTCGTGGGGACTGTTCAACCGAGCGGTCGCAGCGCTCGACTCCGCGCCCGACGACGGTGGCGTCGGCCGGCTCCTGGACCGGCTCGACGCACAGTCGTCGGGTGCGGCACTCGTCGCCGTCCTGCCGACGCTGTCCGACGGCGACCGCGACGTCCTTCTTCTCTTCGCGTGGGAGGACCTCTCCTACGCCGAGATCGCCCAGGCGCTGGACATCCCCGTGGGCACGGTGAGGTCGAGGCTGAATCGGGCTCGACGTCTTCTGCAGTTCGCCCTGCGCCGCTTCGAGCAGGAGGAGACCGGATGATGGACGAGATCGAGGCATTCCGACAGCTTCGGGACCATGCCACGCCGCCTGCGGACGAGGTCGGTCTGGCGCGGGCGCGAGAGCAGCTGACGAGGCAGCTCTCGGTGCCCCGGCCGCGGCTTCGCCGCGGCCACCTCCGCCGCCGTGTGGTCGCCGTGACGGGACTCGTCGCGGCAGCATCGGCGGTGACCCTCGGCCTGGTCACGGTGGGCAATGAGCCGCCCCGGGCCGACGCCGCAGCCGTCACGGCGCTCACGTCCGCGTCGGACCACGTCCTGGATGTCCCGCTGCCCGTCACAGCGCCGGGTCAGTACCTGCTGCGGCGACAGGTGCAGGTCACATGGGGCTCGGCGGGCGACGCCAATCGCGCTGTCGTCACCGGCAGCGACGGCGAGCCGGTGGTCTGGGCGACCGAGCGCACCAACGAGGTGTGGATCCCGCACGACCCGACCGACGAATGGGTCGTGCGCGAGCGGTCGCGCCCCAGCCATCTGGTGAGCAAGGACGCCGCCGCGCTCGCTGGTCCCACCGAGGACGATCTCTGGAAGGCGCCGAACGGCATCTTCGGACCGCACTGGCGGTACGCGCATCCGACCACGTACGAACGGCGCTATGCCGACCACCCCCGCGACCCGGAGGACCTGCTCGCGTTCATCGAGTCCCGACCGTCGGTGGCCGGTGGGGGAGACGCGGTCGCGTTCGGCGACATCGGCGACATCCTGCGCGAGGGTGCGGCCCCGGCAGACCTTCGCGCCGCCCTGTACCAAGCACTCGCCCTGATTCCCCGGGTGACGCTCGTCAGTGACTCGGTCAATCTCGCCGGTCAGGCCGGGGTGGCCATCGGCTACCCCGACGAGGGGCAGCTCATCTTCGACCCGCAGAGCGGCGCGTTCATCGGTGAGCGCGACGTCAGTCCCGACTTCCCTGCGGTCCCGGGCCTCGGGAAGGACAAGGTCACCTTCTCCACCGTCGTCACCATCCGCGTGGTCGACACCGCGCCCGTCGCGGACGCCTCGACCCCACGAGCCCACTGACCCGACCCTTCCCCACCACCCAGGAGAGACCATGCCAGCCATCCGCACGCTTCACGCCGCCCTGCTCGCAGCCGCCTTCGCCGTTGCATCCTGCGGCGGCGGCGACTCCGACGCGAGCGAACCGCCGGTCGACTCGTTCACACCGGTCACCAGCTCCGACCAGATCGCGCTGCCGTTCGACGCCTACCTGCTGACCGCCGAGCAGGACCAGCTCAACCTCAAGGCAAACAACCTGCTCGTCAGGCGCTGCGGAGAGCGCTTCGGGGTCGAGGTGACGATGCCCGTGGGCCTGAATCCCACACCCAACGAACTGAACGCCCGGCGCTACGGGATCATCGACGGCAAGCGGGCCCAGTCGTACGGCTACCGTCCCGAGCAGTCACCTGCCGAGGTCGACGGCCCGGAGTGGAATCCCAGCGAGCGCGAGATGGCGGTCCTCGGGATGAGCGACGACGGCAGCGCCCTGCGTGACTCGAACGGGGAGCCGCTCCCCGAGGGCGGATGCATCGCAGAGGCCGACGAGGCGCTCGGCGGCAGCGAGCCACCGGCACCCGTCGACGTGGTCGACGTGTTCAAGAGCGCGGAGGGCGACTCGCGCATCCAGGCCGCGTGGAAGCGGTGGAGCGCATGCATGAAGGACTCGGGGTACGACTACGCGTCGCCGTGGGAGCCCAACAACGCGAAGTGGCCGGCCGAGGTCACCCCGAAGGAGATCCAGACGGCTGTGGACGACGTCGAGTGCCGCAGCTCGACGAATCTCGTCGGCACCTGGATGGCGGTGGAGGCGGCGTACCAGCGCGAGGCCATCGAGAAGGATCCCGAGGCGTTCGCCACGATGAAGGACTGGCACGACAACCGGGTCCGTGCGGCTGCGGACGCCCTCAAGGGCTCATGAGCGTCCCGGCGGAGGACCCGGGAACCGAGCGGGGCCGGCTGTCACGCAGGCGCCGCCAGCTGGCGGTCATCGCGGCGGTCGCGATCGCTGCAGCCGCCTCCGGTCTCGTGGCCGGCACGCTCGTCAGGTCTCCGGCGCAGGTTGCCGCGGAGACCGAGGCGCCACCCCGGACCCCGCTGACCGCCGAGGTGGAGCAACGCGCTGTCGTCCAGACCGTCGTCGCCCGTGGCGAGGCACAGCTGACCGGCACCGTGGAGCTGGCAGCAGGATCACCCCCCGACGGGATGAGGGCCGTCGTCACCGGCGTCTCGGTGAAGGTCGGAGACAGGATCGATACCGGACGCGTGCTGCTCGAGGTGGCCGAACGGCCCATGTTCGTCGTCCGCGGCCGGGTGCCGATGTACCGCGACATCGAGCCCGGCGCCACGGGCAAGGACGTCGAGCAGTTGCAGCGGTCCCTGCGTGAGGTGGGATGGAGCGTGTGGGACCGGGCAGGGCTCTACGGCCCGTCGACGCAGGCCGCCGTCGTGAACCAGTACCGGCGCATGGGGTACTCGCCGCTGCGTGCCGCGGTCGAGAACGTCGACGAGGCAGACGAGGGCCGCGCAGACGGGGCCGAGGACGGCGACACGCCCGCGCGGACGAGCGCTGCCAAGAAGGCACCACCGGTGGTCGGAGGGCCGATCGTCCCCATGGCGGAGTGCTTCTTCGTCGCCACCCTTCCGTCGGTGGTGAGCTCGCTCGCGGCCCACGTCGGAGGCGCCGCCGAGGGGCCCGCCGTCACGCTTGCGGCGACGTCCCTCACGGTTCGGGCCGACCTCAACCCGGCGGACGGCGCGTCGATCAGGGCGGGTCAGGCCGTCCGCATCCAGGACGAGGCCGGCAGGCTGGACGTCAAGGGACGCGTGACTGCTGTCGGTGCGGCCCGGGTGGACGACAACGGGGGACTCACCGTGCCCGTGGTCGTCAAGCCCAGGAAGCGGATGGCCGCGCGATGGGCAGGTCAACCCGTGCGAGTGAGCTTCCCGACGACGTTGGCGCCGCCGCAGTCACTGGTCGTGCCGTTGTCCGCCATCCGCTCCACGGCCGACGGCCAGATCCGTCTGACCACGGTCGCGGGTGGTCGGCGCACGACGGTCGAGGTCGCTGTCGGAGCCAAGGGAGACGGGTTCGTCGAGGTCCGACCGACGGGACGCGACGGGCTGAAGGCGGGTGACCATGTCCTCCTCGGCCGATGACGCGGTCGTGCAGCTCACCGGCGTGGCGCGCACCTACGAGGGCTTCCCGCCCGTCGAGGCGCTCAAGCCGTGCGACCTGACGATCGAGCGGGGTGACTTCCTCACCGTCGTCGGACCGTCCGGGTCGGGCAAGTCGACGCTGCTCAATCTCATCGGGCTGCTGGACCGTCCCACCTCGGGCAGCTACGTGCTCGACGGGGTCGACGTCGGACCGCTCGATGAGCGGCAGCGCACGGCTATCCGAGGCCACCGGATCGGCTTCGTGTTCCAGACCTTCCAACTGCTGCCGCACCGCCCGGCGCTCGAGAACGTCATGATGGCCACGCTGTACCGGGCATCGGCGCGCGGCGACCGGCTCGCCTCGGCGCGGGAAGCCCTGCACGGTGTCGGGCTGGCGCACAGGATCGGCGCCTTGCCGTCACGAATGTCCGGCGGCGAGCGTCAACGCGTGGCCATTGCGCGAGCGCTGGCCGGCAACCCGAGCCTGCTGCTGTGCGACGAGCCCACCGGCAACCTTGACTCCGCCACCGCCGAGTCGGTGCTCGACCTGTTCTCGCAGCTCAATGCGCACGGCATCACGATCGTGCTCATCACGCACGATGGCGAGGTCGCCGCCCGTGGCAACCGCACCGTCGACATCCGCGACGGTCGGCTGACCGAGCTGTCGCGTCGCGACGGTCGTGCCTCGTGATCGGTCGACGTCGGGTCCCGTCGGAGCCCCAATCGCGGGTCGAGCTCCGCCAGCTCGTGGGTGAGGCCGTCGCGGGGGTTCTGCAGCGACCAGGCAGGTCGGCACTGACGGCTCTTGGGACCGTGCTTGGTGTGGCGGCATTCGTGGCGGTCCTCGGCATCACGACCACGGCGAACAGCCAGATCGACAGTCGCTTCGATGCGTTGTCGTCCACCCAGGTGATCGTCGAGCAGCAGACGGACGACCCGTTCCTCGATGCTGCCGATTTCCCCGACGATGCGGAGGCGCGGATCACGGGTCTGGCCGGCGTCCGCGCGGCGGGGCTGCACTGGGCCCTCGGCGCCAACACGCGGGTCAGTGCGCAGCCCCCACCGGCCGGCGGGCGAGACGCCGTCGGGACGATCTCGGTCATGGCGGTGTCGCCCGGCTTCTGGTCGGCGACGGGCGTCTCGGTGAAGGCGGGGCGCACCTTCGACGCAGCCCTCGCCGACGATCGCGTGGCCGTCGTGGGGGAGGGCATCGCCGACCAGCTCGGCATGGCCGACGTCGGGGGGCAGCCGGCCGTGTTCATCGACGACGTGCCGTTCACGGTCATCGGGGTGCTGCGATCGGCCGACCGCGTGCCCGACAGCCTGCTGTCCGTCAGCATCCCGGCGAATGTCGCCGCGAGGTACTGGGGCCGGCCGGACCCACCGGCGCGCATGATCATCGCGACCGATGTCGGTGCCGCGCGCACGGTCGCCGACCAGACGCCGGTGGCTCTCAGCGCGGCCGACCCCGACCACTTCAAGGCGACCACGGCGGTCGAGGCGCGGGCCCTGCGCGACAGCGTCTCGTCGGACCTGGGAGTGCTGTTCCTCGTCCTCGCGATCATCTGCCTGGTCATCGGCGCGGTCGGTATCGCCAACACGACGTTGGTCGCCGTGCTGGAGCGGGTGTCCGAGATCGGTCTGCGACGTTCGCTCGGTGCCCTGCCGCGCCACATCGGCGCGCAGTTCCTCATGGAGAGCACCGCGCTGGGGGCGATCGGCGGCCTCGTCGGCACCAGCGTGGGCACCTGGTGCATCGTCGGGGTGTCGTTGGCGAAGAGCTGGACCGCGACGCTGACTCCGTGGACCGTCGTGGCGGCGCCGTTCATCGGGGCGGGACTCGGCCTGCTGGCGGGGCTCTACCCGTCGTTGCGGGCTTCGCGCATCGAGCCGATCGAGGCGTTCCGGCGCTAGAGCACCGGGCGGTCCGCGGTGGGCCGGCGGACCCCCTGGATGCCCGCCGACCCGCCGAGACTCACGACCAGGCCGCCGAGTTGGCCCGGTTGTCCCAGACGTCCAGGTTGTAGGTGCCGGTGGCGCCGGCGTCGAACCAGCCGTCGGACCCACCACTGCGGTCGCCGGTGTAGCTGCCGTTGTCCCACAGGGCCGTGTCGCACTGGTTGTAGTCGCGAACCGACGACGTGGCGTTGAGGAAGTCCTCCTGCGACAGAGAGGCCTCCTTGTAGTCGTAGTTCGTGGTCGCGGCCGTGCAGGGGGCTCCGCCCTTCCAGACGATGGCCGGGCCGCCGTGGTTGGCGTCCCACCAGAACGTGCCGACGCCGTAGCTGGTCCCCCCGGCCCCGGTGTCGGGATGAAGCGTCTGGTCTCCGCCGGGCTTGGCGTTCGCCGGACCGATCGCGAGCAGGCCGGCCAGGACTCCTGTTCCCACTGCCGCAACGAGTGCGTTTCGCATGGTGTTCTCCTTTGTCTGTCATGAGGCGCATCCCCATGTGCCCCTACCTGTCCGGACGCGTGCTGCGTCTAACCCGACGGGCGAAGACGTCTCCGTGGGTTACTGCGACACCTTCTCCGACCCGCGTGTCGCGTGTGGCTGGTGTGACTCGCACTACCCCTGACCTGCGCTTTTGCTGCGGCGCAAGGGCGTCACTCAGAAATGTCTCAGGACTTTGCGAAGGTGATTGCATGCGTTGTACCCGCGGCGTATGGTTACCACTACATCTAGTACTTACACCGATGTAGTTCTCCACATGTGGGTCCACAGGATGTCGCAGTTGCACACAGAGTTTCACCTGAGTGCACAGCGTGATCCACAGTTTCATCCCCAGGGAACGTCCCCCAGCATCACCCAAGCCGCCGCCGGAAGGAGCGCCTCCATGCACTGCCCGTTCTGCAAGAACACCGACACCAAGGTGCTCGACAGCCGCGTGGCCGACGAGGGTGGCGCCATCCGGCGTCGACGCGTCTGCTCGGAGTGTGAGAAGCGCTTCACGACGATCGAGCAGATGCAGCTCATGATCTGCAAGCGGTCCGGTGCCACCGAGCCGTTCGTCCGCGACAAGGCCATCGCGGGAGTCGCCAAAGCGTGCAAGGGTCGCCCGGTCTCGGCCGACGATCTCGCACGTCTGGGTCAGCAGGTCGAGGATGCGCTGCGTGACCGCGGCGCCGCCGAGATCCCCGCTCACGAGGTCGGCCTGGCCATCCTCGAGCCCCTCAAGGCACTTGACGAGGTCGCGTACCTGCGCTTCGCAAGCGTCTACAAGGCCTTCGAATCCGCCGACGACTTCGCCGCCGAGATCGCGACGCTGATGGTCGCCGCGGCCGACGGCGAGCTGGCCGAGGAGTCGCGAGACTCCACCCGCAAGCACGGCGGCTGACGAAACACCCAGGCCCCCGGGGTTGTTGTACCTAATGACCCCGGCACGACACCGCACGTCCCAGAACGTCCCGAACACCAGCACGACACAGCACGCCCTCACCTACCGCACACACACAGGAGCAGCACGATGACGGAAACGGTCAGCGGCCCCACGGGGTCCCCTCGCAAGTCTGGCGCGAAGGCCCGTACCGGCCTGAAGATCGAGCGCGTCTTCACGACCGAGGGCGTGCACCCGTACGACGCCGTCACGTGGGAGCGTCGCGACGTCGTGCAGACCAACTGGAAGACCGGCGAGAACGTCTTCGAGCAGCGCGGCGTGGAGTTCCCCGACTTCTGGAGCGTCAACGCGTCCACGATCGTCACCACCAAGTATTTCCGCGGCGCCGTCGGCACGCCCGAGCGTGAGACGGGCCTCAAGCAGCTGCTCGACCGCGTCGTCCTGACGTACACGCAGGCCGGCCGCGACAACGGCTACTTCCTCGACGAGGAGCAGGCCACGATCTTCGAGCACGAGCTGACGCACATGCTCCTGCACCAGGTCTTCAGCTTCAACAGCCCCGTGTGGTTCAACGTCGGCACGTCGAGCCCGCAGCAGGTCAGCGCGTGCTTCATCCTCGCCGTCGACGACTCGATGGACTCGATCCTCAACTGGTACAAGGAGGAGGGCCTGATCTTCAAGGGCGGCTCCGGTGCCGGCCTCAACCTGTCCCGCATCCGTTCGTCCAAGGAGCTGCTGCGCTCCTCGGGTGGCACGGCGTCCGGGCCGGTCTCCTTCATGCGCGGCGCCGATGCGTCCGCCGGCACCATCAAGTCCGGTGGCGCCACCCGTCGTGCGGCCAAGATGGTCGTCCTCGACGTCGACCACCCCGACATCGCCGAGTTCGTCGAGACCAAGGCCAAGGAGGAGGACAAGATCCGCGTCCTCCGCGACGCCGGCTACGACATGGACCTCGGCGGCGCCGACATCACCTCGGTGCAGTACCAGAACGCCAACAACTCGATCCGCGTCAACGACGAGTTCATGCGCGCCGTCGAGCAGGGCACCGAGTTCGGCCTGCGCGCCCGCACCAGCGGCGAGGTCATCGAGACCGTCGACGCCCGCAAGCTGTGGGACGACATCGCGCTCGCCGCTTGGGCCTGCGCCGACCCGGGCATCCAGTACGACGGCACGATCAACGACTGGCACACGTCGCCCGAGGCCGGACGCATCACGGCGTCCAACCCGTGCTCGGAGTACATGCACCTGGACAACTCCAGCTGCAACCTCGCGTCGCTGAACCTGCTGAAGTTCCTCAAGGACGACGGCTCGTTCGACACGACGCGGTTCGTCAAGGCCGTCGAGTTCATCATCACCGCGATGGACATCAGCATCTGCTTCGCCGACTTCCCGACCGAGGCCATCGGCGACACGACCCGCGCGTACCGCCAGCTCGGCATCGGCTTCGCCAACCTCGGCGCGCTGCTCATGGCGTCGGGCCTGGCGTACGACTCCGACGGCGGCCGCGCCCTCGCCGGTGCGATCACGTCGCTAATGACCGGTACCTCGTACCGCCGCTCGGCCGAGCTCGCCGGCGTCGTCGGACCGTACGACGGCTTCGCGCAGAACGCCTCGGCGCACGAGCGCGTCATGCGCAAGCACCAGGCCGCGAACGACGAGATCCGTACGCTGCACTCGATCGACATCGCCGTGCACCGCGAGGCCGCCAAGCAGTGGGCCGAGAACCTGAAGATCGGTGCCAAGAACGGCTGGCGCAACAGCCAGGCGTCCGTCCTGGCCCCGACCGGCACGATTGGCTTCATGATGGACTGCGACACGACCGGCATCGAGCCGGACTTCTCGCTGGTCAAGTTCAAGAAGCTCGTCGGTGGCGGCTCGATGCAGATCGTCAACCAGACGATCCCCGCGGCGCTGAAGAAGCTCGGCTACACCGGCGAGACCATCGAGGCGATCGTCGAGTACATCGCCGAGAACGGCCACGTCGTCGATGCGCCCGGCCTGAAGACCGAGCACTACGAGATCTTCGACACCGCGATGGGCAAGCGCTCGATCAAGCCCATGGGTCACGTCAACATGATGGCCGCGTGCCAGCCGTTCCTGTCCGGTGCCATCTCCAAGACGGTCAACCTGCCCGAGACCGCCACGGTCGAGGAGATCAAGGACGTCTACTTCCAGGGCTGGAAGCTCGGCCTGAAGGCGCTCGCGGTCTACCGCGACAACTGCAAGGTCGGCCAGCCGCTGTCGGACGGCAAGGAGGCCAAGTCGTCCGGCTCCACGGAGGTCAAGGAGGTCGTTCGCGAGGTCATCGTCGAGAAGCCGATCCGTCGTCGTCTCCCCAAGTCGCGCCAGGCCATCACGACGTCGTTCTCCGTGGGTGGCGCCGAGGGCTACATGACCTCCGGTGCCCACGAGGACGGCTCGCTCGGCGAGATCTTCATGAAGCTCGGCAAGCAGGGCTCGACCCTGGCCGGCATGATGGACGCCTTCTCGATCGCGATCAGCATCTCGCTGCAGTACGGCGTGCCGC
>JAOPXY010000017.1 GCA_025964895.1 Aeromicrobium sp. | reverse complement strand
CTCGAACTCCGTGCCCAGCTCGTTGTAGTGCGAGTTGGTGAAGTTGCCCGACTTCTCCTCGTCGTACGGTGCCAGGAACGGCGACAGGTAGTTGTCGGCGTCCGGGAAGTCCGGGAACCAGCCGAGCTGGAAGACCGGGTACGCGTCGGCGTTGTACTCCTCGGAGTACGTGACCCACTCCGTCGACTGCAGGTCGACCGTGAACAGGCCCGACGACTCCAGCTGACGCTTGATCGCGTTGTACTCCTGATCCGAGCTCGATCCGTAGTGATCGGGGTTGTACTGCAGCTTGATGTTGACCGGCACCTCGACGCCCGCCTCGTCGAGGAACGCCTTGGCCGCGGCGGCGTCGGGCTTCTCGCCGTATGCGTCCTTGAATGCCTCCGTCGCGCCCGCCTGGCCGTCCGGGACCATCGAGTACGCGGGGGTGAAGGTGTCCTTGTAGACCTGCGTCGACAGCTCGGCGCGGTCGATCGAGGACGCCATCGCCTTGCGGATCGCGAGCTTCTGGTCCACGTCGTCGCCGGGCATCGTCGAGAGGTTGAACGTGATGTACCGCAGCTCGCCGCCGGCGCCGGTGTGGACCTTGAGGCCGTCGGACTTCTCCAGGTCGGCGATGTCGGTCGGCGTCAGCGACCGGTAGGCCACGTCGATGTCGGCGTTCTTGATGTCGAGCTTGAGGTTCTCGGCCTTGGCGTAGTACTTCATCGTGACGGTGTCGGTCTTGGCCTTGCCGTACGTGCCGTCGTAGTCGGGGTTGGCCTTGAACTCCGCGAGCTGGTTCTTGTCGTACTTCGCGATCGTGTACGGACCGGAGAAGCCGTTGGCCGCGACCGCGGCGTCGTCGTCCATGACCTTGTCGGCGGGGTACGTGTCCTCGTCGACGATGGGCCCGGCGGAGGTGACCAGCACCTGCGGGAACGTCTGGTCGTTCTCGGCGTTGAGCGTGAACGTGACGGTCGTGTCGTCGGTGGCCTCGACGCTCTTCATGGCGCCCAGGAGCGAGGCGGGGCCGCTGGGGTCGTTGATCGCGACGATGCGGTTGAACGAGAACGCGACATCGGACGCCGTGAGATCGTTGCCGTTGGCGAACGTCAGGCCGGGCTTCAGGGTGCACACGTACGTCGTCGGCGTGTCGAAGTCGCATGCGGATGCGGCGTCGGGGGTCGGCTCGGTGCTGCCGGCCGGGAAGTTCAGGAGGTACTGGTAGACCTGCGTCTGAATGTTCAGCGAGCCGTTGTCGTACGAGCCCGCGGGATCGATCGAGACGACCTTGTCGGTCGTGCCCACGATGAGGCCCGATCCGCTGTCGTCGCCACTGCTCTTGCCTGACCCGCACGCTGCCAGGGTGACCCCGGCCAGTGCGGACGCCGCGATGATCGCGGTGCCCCGACGATTGATGCGCATTGCTCTCCTCTGAGTCGAGCCATCGCCGGCAGAGCGGGCGACGGCAGATGTCCACATGATGGACGGCCGTTCAGCACGCTACACGCGCCGAGGCGGCTCGAACGCTGGTCGAAGATTGCATTTCGGTGACGCCGCGACAGGATGGCTCGTCATCGGGTGGGGCGTGTCGCGCGACCTAGGTCCCCTGCGATCTCCGCCAAAGGTCCGATAATCGAGACCTGCCGTTGAATCGTCCGTAGTGTGAGGGGAGGGAGAGTGTCGATGGCAGGAAGTGCCCAAGTGGCGGCGGAGCGACTGCGCAGTGTGCTGGACGCGGTGGCGACCATGTCCTCGGACATGTCCCTCGAGGGTCTGCTCGACCGCATCCTGCGGACCGCCGGCGGACTCGTCGGCGCCGAGAGCGGCTTCCTCGACGTGATGGACCGCCGCTCCGACCGTCGTATCGGCAACTTCGCGTCCTATGGCATCCCGGGTGTCGTCGAGCGCCGCCAGTCGGGCCGACAGCTCCTCGTGGAGCTGCTCGAGCATCCCGACCCGCGCAGCGAGCTGGGCATCGACGGCATGAAGAAGCGCAGTGCGTTCATCGGCGTCCCCATCAAGATCCAGGACCGGTTGTTCGGCAACCTCTATCTGATCGGTGAGCCCACGGGGCTCGGGTTCGGCCGCGAGGACGAGGAGGTCGCCGCGGCCATCGCGTCGGCGGCCGGCGTCGTGATCGAGAACGCCCGCCTCTACGAGGAGGGCGCGCGCCAACGGCTGTGGCTGGAGGCGGCGGCCGAGATCACGACGGCGCTGCTGTCGCCCATCTCGCGGGCCAGCGCCCTGCAGCTCGTCGCCGACCGGGCCCGCGATGTCGCGGCGGCGGACTTCGTCGCGATGCTGATGCCGGTTGACGACCACACGCTCGTGGTCGAGGCGGTCTCCGGCATACCGGTCGACGGGGTGCTGGGGGAGCGGATCGACGCGAGCCGCAGCGTCGCGGGGGATGCGGCCCGTCAGCGAAAGACGATCGTCGTGCCCGACACCGACCTCGAACCCCGCTACGAGACGCACAAGACCCCGTCGTGGCCCGACCTCGGATCGCTCATGATCCTGCCGCTGCACAGCGGCGAGGACGAGACCGGTGCGCTGATCGTCGGCTGGCTCAAGGGCCACGCGACCGACCGCTGGGAGCTCGACCCCGTCGTGCCACAGCGCTTCGCCGACCAGGCGGCGCTCGTGCTGCAGGTCGTGCGCGCCCAGGCCGACCAGGCGCAGCTCGCGGTGTTCGTCGACCGCGATCGCATCGGCCGTGACCTGCACGACCTCGTGATCCAGCGGCTGTTCGGCATCGGGCTGCTGCTCGACAACACGCTCAAGCACGTCACGGAGCAACCGGCGCTCGACCGGTTGTCGTCGGCGATCGACGACATCGACCAGACGATCAAGGACATCCGCCGGACGATCTTCGCGCTGAGCTTCGCCGACGGCTCGACCGACTTGCGGGCCGAGCTGGAGCAGGTGCTGGAGCACGCGTCGATGCTGCTGGGGTTCAATCCCGAGCTCCGTCTGACCGGACCCGTCGACGCGGTGATCGAGGGCGGCACCCGCGAGCAGCTCCTTGCGGTGCTGGGAGAGACTCTCTCCAACATCGTGCGGCATGCCGGGGCGAGCAAGGTCATCGTCGAGCTCAGCGTCGATGGTGACATTCGGCTCGTCGTCGCGGACGATGGCAGTGGACTCACGTCGGGCAGCCCGGGCAACGGCCTGCGCAACATCAGGGAGCGTGCTGAGATGCTGGGCGGCAGCTGCGTTCTCGACAGTCAACAGGGCGCGGGCACGACAGTGACGTGGACCGTACCGAGGAGAACGCCATGAGCAACACCACGATCGGACTGTTCCTGCTCGACGACCACGAGGTCGTCCGGCGGGGGCTCAGGGACCTCCTGGAGCAGGAGGCCGACATCGAGGTCGTCGGCGAGTCCGGCTCCGCCAAGGAGGCCGCCGAGCAGATCCGGCAGATCAAGCCCCAGGTGGCGGTGCTCGACGCCCGCCTGCCGGACGGGTCGGGCATCGAGGTCTGCCGCGAGATCCGCTCCGCCGATCCGTCGATCGCGGTCATCATCCTGACCTCGTACGACGATGACGACGCGCTGTTCGCGGCGATCATGGCCGGTGCCGCGGGCTACGTCCTCAAGCAGGTGCGGGGCACCGACCTCGTCGACGCGGTCCGCCGGGTCGCTGCCGGCCAGTCGCTGCTCGACCCGGCCGTGACGCAGCGGGTGCTGACCCGCATCCGCGAGGGCCAGCCCGTCGACGACCCGCTGGCGGCGCTGACGAAGCAGGAGCGGCGCATCCTGACATTGATCGGCGAGGGCCTCACGAACCGGCAAATCGCCGCGGAGATGTTCCTCGCCGAGAAGACGGTCAAGAACTACGTGACGCAGCTGTTGTCGAAGCTGGGCCTGGAACGTCGCACCCAGGCGGCGGTCCTGGTGACTCGGCACGCCGATTCGTACTCGCGCGACCACTGAGCCGGGCCCTCGTCGGTGGGCAGTCGCCCGTTACCCTAGAGGCATGAGCCACAACGATCACCTCGCCGACTTCGACCCCGACATCGCAGCGCTTCTCGACGCCGAGCTGGATCGTCAGCAGTCGACGCTGGAGATGATCGCCTCGGAGAACTTCGCGCCCGTCGCCGCGCTCGAGGCCCAGGGCAGCGTGCTGACCAACAAGTACGCCGAGGGCTACCCCGGCAAGCGGTACTACGGTGGCTGCGAGTTCGTCGACCAGGTCGAGACGATCGCGATCGACCGGCTCAAGCAGCTGTTCGACGCGAGCTACGCCAACGTCCAGCCGCACTCCGGCGCCACGGCCAATGCGGCCGCGCTGCACGCGATCGCGACGGTCGGCGACACGATCCTCGGCCTCGACCTCGCCAACGGCGGCCACCTGACGCACGGCATGAAGCTCAACTTCTCCGGCAAGCTCTACAACCCGATCGCGTACCACGTGGTGCCGGAGACGGGTCTGGTCGACATGGACGAGGTCCGGTCGCTGGCGCAGGAGCACCGGCCCACCGTCATCATCGCCGGCTGGTCGGCGTACCCGCGCCAGCTCGACTTCGTCGCGTTCCGTGAGATCGCCGACGAGGTCGGCGCGAAGCTGTGGGTCGACATGGCGCACTTCGCCGGACTCGTGGCCGCGGGGCTGCACCCCAGCCCGCTGCCGCACGCGCACATCGTCACGACGACGACGCACAAGACGCTCGGCGGCCCGCGTGGCGGCGCGATCCTGACCAACGACGACGACGTCGCCAAGAAGATCCGCTCGGCGGTCTTCCCGGGCCAGCAGGGCGGCCCGCTCGAGCACGTCATCGCCGCGAAGGCCGTCGCGTTCAAGATGGCGCTCGAGCCCTCCTTCAAGGAGCGTCAGGAGCGGACGATCGAGGGTGCGCGGATCCTGGCCGACCGCCTGCTCGCCGACGACATGACCGCCGCCGGCGTCAAGGTGCTGAGCGGTGGCACCGACGTCCACCTGGTGCTGGTCGACCTGCGCGACTCCGAGCTCGACGGTCAGCAGGCCGAGGACCGGCTGCACGAGGCCGGCATCACGGTCAACCGCAACGCGGTCCCCAACGACCCGCGCCCGCCCATGGTGACGTCGGGCCTGCGCATCGGCACGCCGGCGCTGGCGACCCGCGGCTTCGGCGCCGCGGAGTTCACCGAGGTCGCCGAGATCATCGCCGCGGCACTGCAGCCGGGCACGGCCGACCTCGAAGGACTGCGCAAGCGGGTGACGGTGCTGGCCGAACGCTTCCCGCTGTACCCGGACGTCGCGCGCTTCACGGCGTGACCTCCGGCGGGCCCGTGCGTCGCTGGTTCACCCCCGGGCTGATCGGGCTCCACGTGCTTGGGGTGGTCGCCGTCGTCGTCTGCATCGTGATGGGGCTGTGGCAGGCAGGAGTGTACGACTCGCGCCAGGAGCACGAGCGAGCCGACCAGCAGACCGTCCCGCGGGTCGCACTGTCCGGCCTGTGGAGCGCCGACGAGCCGTTCTCGGCCGTGCTGAGCCAGCGGCCGGTCACCGTCGAGGGACGCTTCGCCCCGGCCTCGGAGCAGATCTGGGTGACCGACAAGACCCAGGACGACCGCCCGGGTGCCTGGCTGCTGGCGCCGCTGCTGGTCGACGGGGGCGACGAGGCCCTGCTGGTCGTGCGTGGCTGGGCACCGGCGACGGGTGCGTTCCCGGAGGTGCCCGCCGGTCAGGTCACGATCGACGCGGTGCTCCAGCAGGGCGAGGGCCCCGGATCGTCCTTCGACCCCGTCGACCGGACGATCAGCACGGTCCGGGTGCCGGCGCTCATCAACGAGCTCCCGTACGACCTGTACTCGGGTTACGCGATCAGCACCGACGAGGCTACGGCCGGCGGGCTCGAGCTCGTGCCGCCACCGCTGCCGGGCGACGTGCCCTGGACGGTCGGGCTGAAGAATCTTGCGTACGCCCTGCAGTGGTGGGTGTTCGGGTTGTTCGCGGGGTTCATGTGGTGGCGCATGTGCACCGAGTCGATCGAGGCCACCGGCGAAAAGGTAGCCTGACGGCGTGAGAACCGCACTGCTCCGCTATCGAGTCATGGCCACCGTCGTCGGCGTGCTTCTCATCGTCCTGATCCTGGTCGGCGTGCCACTGAAGTACTTCGCGAGCGACGGATCCTCTGCGCAGGAGATCGGCGAGAACATCACGACCTACCTCGGGATCGCCCACGGCTGGCTGTACATGATCTTCCTGGTCATGGCGGCGCTGCTGGCGCGGGCAGCTCGCTGGACCATCCCGTTCACGATCACGACCCTGCTCGCCGGCACGATCCCCGTGGTCAGCTTCTGGGCGGAGCACCGAGCCACCCGGGCCGTCCGCGCCGCCCATCGCGACACCGTCTGACCCCGTCCGGGTCGCCCGGTGGGGGATTCCCAGGAGAACCCCGAAAGCTTCCGGGGATCTCCACGATTTCCGCCGCATGTCACCGGTCGCAACGAGGGTCATGTGTCAGGATCCGGGGTTCTCCCGGGAAGCTGCAGGCGTCCGCCGAAGAACTCGGGGTTATCCTGGGAAACCGCAGACCCGGCGGCAATCGTCCGGGTCAGCGGCCGGTGAAGGTCGCGTTGCCGGGGCCGTCGCGGAGGAACGACTCCATGCCCCGCTGCAGGTCGTCGGTGTCGAACAGCGCAGAGGCGATCGCGGTTGTGTGGGCGGTGGCCTCCGGCACTCCGCCGGCCTCGAAGTGGCGCAGGATGTCCTTCGCGGCGCCGAAGGCCTTCGTGGGGCCGGCCGCGATCGAGCGCACGAAGTCAAGCACGGCGTCGTCGAAGCCCTCGACCGGCAGCACCCGGTTCACGACGTTCCATCGCTCGAGGGTGGCCGCGTCGTAGAGGTCGCCGGTGAAGACGAACTCCTTCGCGCGGCCGACCCCGGCCCGGGCGGCGAGGCGCTGCGTGCCCCCCATCGTCGGGGTCAGGCCGATGACACGCTCGACGAGGCCGAACTTGGCCTTCTCCGAGGCCAAGATGATGTCGCAGGCCACTGCGATCTCGAACGCCCACGTCAGGGTCAGGGCGTGCGCCGCGAAGAACGTCGGGAACGGCAGCTCGTCGATGCGGGTCGGTAGCTCCAGCATCCGGTCGTACAGGGCCTTGGTGTCGTCCTTGGTCTTGCGCGCGTGGAACTGGGACACGTCGACGCCGCCGGAGACGATCTTGCCCTCGGCGCGGATGAGCAGCGCGCGCGGCGGATCGGCCGCTACCTCGTCGAGCGCCCGGTCGAAGTCGTCGTGCATCTGGAGCGAGTACAGGTTGACCGGCGGCTCGCTGAACGTCAGGACGGCGATGTCGTCGCGCCGCTCGACAGTGACCGTCATCGGGTGCCGCCGGCCGGGTCGTACGAGCCGCCCTTGTCGGCGGTCGCCGCGCGGAGGGCGAGCACGGCGGCGATCGCCGCGACGATCAGCAGGAGGGTGCGGACGGGATGGGACTGGACGGGATGGGACTGGGGAGACGTCGGCATGGAGACACGATAGTCACCAAACGGCGTCCGCCTCCGCCAGCCGATGCTGCGAAGTTGGCGAGGCATGAAAAGATGGTGCCCACCACACCGAAAGGATCCCCCCTGTGGCCTCGCAGCTCATCGCGACCTTCTCGACCAATCATGGCGACATCGTCGTGACCCTCTTCCCCGATCACGCCCCCAAGACGGTCGACAACTTCGTCGGCCTCGCGGAGGGCACGAAGGAGTTCGTCGACCCGGCTACCGGCCAGGTCGCGACCAAGCCGTTCTACGACGGACTCGTCTTCCACCGCGTCATCGCCAACTTCATGCTGCAGGGCGGCGACCCGCTGGGCACTGGCACCGGCGGCCCCGGGTACACGTTCGAGGACGAGTTCCACCCCGACCTCCGCTTCGACAAGCCCTACCTGCTGGCCATGGCCAACGCCGGGCCCGGCACCAACGGCTCGCAGTTCTTCATCACGCTGGTGCCGACCGACTGGCTCAACCGTAAGCACACAATTTTCGGCGAGGTCGTCGACGACGCCAGCAAGGCTGTCGTCGACGCGATCGGCAAGGTGGCGACCGACGGCTTCGACCGTCCGACGCAGCCGGTCGTGATCGAGAAGCTCACGATCTCCCGCTCCGAGGGCTAAGCCGCTCTTGAACCTCCCGGCGGAGGACTATCGCTGCTACCGGCACCCGGACCGCGAGGCCTACATCTCGTGTCAGCGCTGTGAACGGCTGATCTGTCCCGAGTGCATGAACGATGCCTCCGTCGGGTTCCAGTGCCCCTCCTGCATCACCGAGGGCGTCAAGTCGGTGCGTCAGCCCCGCACGATCGCGGGCGGCGCGATCTCCGGCCGCGAGGGCATCGTGTCGATGATCCTCATCGGCCTCAACGTCGCCGCCTACGTCGTGCAGGTCGCGACGGGCGACGTCTCCGGCGACGTGTTCCAGGAGGGCGCGTTGCAGGGGTACGCCGTCGCGGACGGCGAGTACTGGCGTCTGCTGACGTCCGCGTTCCTGCACGGCAGCGTGCTGCACCTGCTGTTCAACATGTACGCGCTGTACCTGTTCGGACCGTTCGTGGAGCGTGCGCTCGGCACCACCCGCTTCATCGCGGCTTACCTGACCTCGGCGATGGCCGGATCCGTCGCGGCCTACCTGCTGACCGATCCGGTCGTCGGCACGATCGGGGCGTCGGGTGCCGTCTTCGGCCTCTTCGGGCTGGCGCTCCTGCTGCTGCTGCGGGCGAAGCAGGACGTCCGCACGCTGCTCGTGCTGCTGGCGATCAACGCCTTCATCAGCGTGGCCGGCAGCAACATCAGCTGGCAGGGCCACCTGGGCGGCTTCGTCGGCGGCGTGGCCCTGGGCGCGGCGTTCGCCTACGCGCCGCGTGACCGCAAGACGCTCGTGCAGGTGCTCGTCTTCGCCGGCCTGTGGGTCGTGATGATCGGCGCGATCGTCGTCAGGACGCTCGACCTCACGGGGTGACGGGGAAGCTCACTCCCACTTCATCGCGAAGCCGAAGGCGGCGACGATGAAGCCCATGCCGATGACCAGGTTCCAGTTTCCGAGGTCGGCGTACCACTGGAGGAACGACGGGTAGTCGACCGTCTGGCCGTTGAGCACGTAGAAGACCACGATCCAGACGAGGCCGATGACCGCGGACGTCACCATCGCGGGCGCCGCCCAGCGGTTGCCGATCTTCTGGGGCTTGGGGCCCTTCGGGGTCTTGTTACGCGCCACGAGGTCTCCGGTGGGTAGCTGCGGCTCGGGGGCCACATCGGTGGGTCGACTCCGATAGCCTAGTCGGCGGGCGAGCGTGGAGGGAGTGCGGCATGGCGAAGCACGGCACTCATGCGCGCCAACGGTGGCCGGTCGCGGTCCTTGCCGTCTTCATGGTCACGGGCTTCCTCTGCGTCGCGGCGTCCGTCAGCGCCGGTGGCGACGACCTGCGGCCCACGGGCGGTGACATCCCCTCGCTGCTGCGCGATCGCGCGCAGCGCATCGACGCCCGCCGTGACGCCGCCCGCGAGCTTCGCGCGGACGTCGACCGGCTCGTGTCGAGCGTCGAGGGACGCGATCTCGACGAGGTGCTCGCCGAGGTCGACGATCTCGAGCCCACGACGGGCCTCACCGCCGTCGAGGGCCCCGGCGTGCGGGTGACGCTCACCGATGCTCCCCGCACGGGCGACGATCCCGACATCAACCTGAACCAGCTCGTGGTGCACCAGCAGGACATCCAGGCCTACGTCAACGCGTTGTGGGCCGGTGGCGCCGAGGCGATCTCGCTGCAGGGCCAGCGGCTCATGGCGACGACGGGCATCACGTGCGTCGGCAACAGCGTCGTTCTCGACGGCGTGCCGTACTCGCCGCCCTACGTCATGGAGGCCATCGGCCCTCGCGCGTCGATGCTCAGCGCGATGGAGAGCTCACCGGAGACGTCGACGTACGCCGACTACGCCGAGGTGTACGACCTGGGCCTGGAGGTCGAGTCGCTCGACCGGGTCAAGGTCAAGGCCTACGCCAACCCGATCGCGCTGAGCCACGCTCGCGCGACGGGCTGACGTCGGCCCCCGCTAGAACAGGCCGCCGTCGGCGTCGGTGCCGGCGTCGGTGCCCCCGTCGCCCTGGTCACCCTCGGTGGCCGGCGGATCGGGCTCGGCGGCCTCGCGGGTCGACACCGTCAGCGTGACGGTTGCCCCGTTGGAGACCTGCTGGTTGGCACTGGGCGACTGCCGCGTCACGGTGCCGGCCTCCTCGGACGCGTTCGCGTCCTCCTGCACCTCGACCTCCAGGCCGAGATCCCTCAGTACGGTACGTGCCTCGTCGAGGCTGCGGCCCACGACGTCCGGCACGGTCACCTGTCCGCGGGACACGATGAGCTTGACGGTCGAGCCGGCCTCGACCTGCGTCGGACCGGGCGGATTGGTGTTGATGACTTGGTCGCGCGGAAGGCTGCTGTCCTGGAACTCCTTTCCGACCTTGAGCCCCTTGCCCTCCAGCAGCGCCTTGGCGTCGTCGTAGGTGTATCCGTCGAGCGTCGGCACGTCGACCATCTCGGGGCCCGAGCTGACGACCAGGTTGACGGTGGATCCCTTGTCGACCATCTCGTCGGCGGCCGGATCGGTCTCGATGACCTCGCCCTCGTCGACGTCCGCGTTGGCCTGCTCGGTCGTCTCGCCGACGACCAGGCCGTCGTTCTCGAGGGCGCGCGTGGCCCGTTCGACGTCGAGGCCTGTGACGTCGGTGACGGGTACCTGCTGCGCGGCGGGGGCCTTGTCGTCGGAGTCGAAGGCGCCCGTGAACCACAGGACGCCGACGATCGCGGCGATCAGCACCAGCGCGAGGGCTCCCAGCGCCCACCACTTGCCGCTGGAGTCCTCGTCCTCGTCGAGCGGATCGGGATCGGCACGGCGCGAGCCCACCACGGCGGCGGCCGCCG
Source organism: Aeromicrobium sp. (assembly GCA_025964895.1). Classification (GTDB taxonomy): domain Bacteria; phylum Actinomycetota; class Actinomycetes; order Propionibacteriales; family Nocardioidaceae; genus Aeromicrobium. The sequence continues at coordinate 2,838 of JAOPXY010000017.1, read as the reverse complement.
GCGCGACCGCGGTGGCGCCGGGGACGACCGCGGTCGCGGCCGTGGGCGGTGCGACCTGGTGCCCGGCGAGCACCCGCTCGATGTCCTTACGCATGTCGGCGGCGCTCTGGTACCGGTCGTCGACGCGCTTGGCCAACGCCTTGGCCACGATGTGGTCGATGGCCTGGCTGACGTCGGGGTTGAGCTGTGACGGGGGACGGGCCTCCTCACGCACGTGCTGGTACGCGACCGACACGGGACTGTCGCCGATGAAGGGCGGACGCCCGGTGAGCAGCTCGTACAGCAGGCAGCCGGTGGAGTAGATGTCGCTGCGGGCGTCGACGGTCTCGCCGCGCGCCTGCTCCGGCGACAGATACTGCGCGGTGCCGATGACGGCCGCGGTCTGCGTCATCGCCGACGACGTGTCGGCGATGGCCCGGGCGATGCCGAAGTCCATGACCTTGACCTGGCCCGACGGTGTCAGCATGACGTTGGCGGGCTTGATGTCGCGGTGGATGATGCCCGACCGGTGGCTGTAGTCGAGGGCGCTCAGGATGTCGGCGGTGATCGACAGGGCACGCTCGGGCAGGATCTTGCGGCCGTTCTCGGCGCCGCGCATGATGTCGCGCAGCGTCTGGCCCTCCACGTATTCCATGACGATGTAGGGCACGTGGCTGCCGTGCTTGTCGATCGAGTCGCCGGTGTCGTACACCGCGACGATCGATGGGTGGTTGAGCGCGGCCGACGACTGCGCCTCGCGGCGGAACCGGGCCTGGAACGTGTCATCGGCGGAGAGGTCGCCGCGCAGCTGCTTGACCGCGACGGTGCGGCCGAGGCGCAGATCGCGCCCGACGCGCACATCGGCCATGCCGCCGCGTCCGAGCAGGCCGCCCAGCTCGTAGCGGTCGCCCAGCCGGATCGTCTCGTCGCCGGATTCGGTCATGGTCTCAGTCTCCCAGTCGATGCGTGCGTTGCTGCAATGTGTGCTGCCCGTGTGCTCATTCGCCCAGCACCGCTTCCATGACAGATCTCGCGATGGGTCCCGCGAGGCGTCCGCCGGCGATCTCGTCGCGCGCGGTGTCGCTGGATTCGACCAGGACGGCCACCGCGACCTGCTTGTCGCCGCTCTTGGCGTACGACACGAACCACGCGTACGGCGGACGGTCCTCGGTCGACTGCGCCGTGCCGGTCTTCGCGCCGACCTCGACGTCGGGGATCTGCGCCGACGTCGCGGTGCCCTGCTCGACGGTGCTGACCATCATGTCCTGCAGCTTGCGGGCCGTCTCCGGGCTGACCGCCTCGCTGAGGGCCTCGGGCTGAGTCTTGTCGAGCACCCGCAGATTGGGCGCGCGCACCGTGTCGATGACGTACGGCTTCATGACATCGCCGTCGTTGGCGATGCCCGCGGCGACCATGGCCATCTGCAGGGGGGTCGCGGCGACGTCGTACTGGCCGATTCCGCTCTGCCCGAGCTGTGGGGGCTCGAGCGTCGTGTCGGGAGTGGTGAACCGGCTGGGGCTCATCGCGATGCCCGACAGCGGATCGGTGCCGAAGCCGAACTTCGCGGCCTGCTCGGCGAGCTTCTCCTGGCCGATCTTGAGCGCGAGACCGCCGAAGGCGACGTTGCACGACACGTTGAGCGCCCGCTCGAACGTGATCGTGTTGCCGCCACAGTTCGAGCCGTTCTCGTTGGGCAGCGTGTAGCCGTAGCCGGGGAACTTCAAGGTCGTGCCGGCCTTGACCTTGTCGTCGATGTCGTTGACGACGCCGTTCTCGAGCGCCGCGGCCGCGGTGATGAGCTTGAAGGTCGATCCGGGCGGCAGGATCTGCGTCGTGGCCCGGTTGTCCATGGGGCGGTCCTCGTCGGTCGTGAGGTCCTCCCAGGCGGCCTGCACCTCGTCGAAGTCGTGGCTCGCCAGACGGTTGGGGTCGTACGACGGCTGCGTGACCATCGCCAGCACGGCACCGGTCGACGGGTCGATCGCCGCGACGGCGCCCTTGGTGCCCTTGCCGAGCGCTTCCAAGCCGTCCGCGGCAGTCTTCTGCGCCAGCGGGTCGATCGTGAGCTCGACGCTGCCGCCCTTGGGCTGCTTGTTCGAGACGAGGTCGACGACGCGGTTGACGAACAGCCGGTCGTCGCTGCCCGACAGCACGCGGTTCTGCGCGTTCTCCGTCGCGGCCCGACCGTAGATGTAGGAGAAGTAGCCGGTCAGCGGCGCGTACAGGCCCTTCTCAGGGTACTTGCGCTGGAATTTGTACGTGTCGTCGCTCTTGACGCTCTCGGCCACGGCTTTGCCGTCGACCAGGATCGCGCCGCGGTCGCGCGAGAACTCCTCGTCGATGACCCGCCGGTTGCCGTTCTTGTCGTTGAGGCTGTCGGCCTGGACGAACTGGACGTAGTTGGCGTTGAGCAGCAGGGCCGCGAACAGCACGAGGCAGGCGACGGCGATGTTGCGGATGGGGCGGTTCACAGCTTGACCACCTGGGTCTCGTCGTTGGCGCCGAGCGTGGAGATCTCGGGGGCGGGACGACGGGTCTGGTCGCTGATGCGCAGGAGCAGGCCGATGATGGCCCAGTTCATGACGACCGACGAGCCGCCCTGGGCCATGAACGGCGTCGTCAGGCCGGTCAGCGGGATCAGCCGCGTCACGCCGCCCACGACGACGAACACCTGCAGCGCGAACGAGAACGCGAGGCCCGCGGCGAGCAGCTTGCCGAAGGCGTCGCGGCACGTCAGCGCGATGCGCATGCCGCGCTCGACGATGAGTCCGTAGATCAGGACGATCGCCATGAGGCCGGTCAAGCCGAGCTCCTCGCCCATCGAGGCGGCGATGAAGTCAGAGAACGAGTACGGCGTCA
>JAOPXY010000008.1 GCA_025964895.1 Aeromicrobium sp. | reverse complement strand
CGGGGACGTTCCGCTCGCCCAGCCACGTCAGGAGCCCGTCGTACGCGGCCGGGTTGCCGGCGATTGCGGGCCAGGTGGCCTGATCGGCGGCGGCGAGCTCGGCCAGTCGCGCCGGGGTCGTCGCCGGGTCACCTGCCTCGCGGATGAGGTCTTCAGATGACATGTGGATTCCTTCCCCGAACCGTCGTCACACCGACGAGGTGCGAGAAGATTATCTGTCTCACAGGTGTGCCCGTCGGTCGCCCCGTCGCCGCGTAGTCAGCGGTGCCCCGGACGCGGCCCCTCGCCCGGACCCGGCGGGCGGGCCCATGGGCGCTCAGGCGGCGCCGGGACCGGGACCTGGACCTGGATCGGGGGCAGGACGACGCCGTTCCCACGAGTGGCACCCGATCATGACGGCGGCGGCGAGGGCCCACCCGGCGAAGATGTCGATGACGTAGTGCTCGGCGTAGTAGACCAGCGCCACGGCCATCAGCAGCGGGTAGAGCAGCAGCAGCCAGCGCCAGGCGCGCCGCAGCCGGACGACGCCGTACAGCGCGATGAGCATCGCGAGGCCACCGTGCAGCGAGGGCATCGCCGCGACGGGGTTGCCGACCTTCGCCAGGGCCACGTGGAAGCTGCCGAGCCCCAGATCGTCCCACCCGCGGCCCGTCAGCCGAGGCAGGCGCTCTGCGACGAAGCCCTCCTTCGACGCGAGCCACGGCGGGGCCATGGGGTAAACCACGTAGACGACGAGCGCGGAGAAGTTGATCACCAGGTAGCGGCGCATCCACGGCAGCCACGAGGCGCGGCTGCGGAGCCACAGCACGACCGCGAGGCCGAGCCCTGCCACGAAGTGGCTGTAGTAGACCGTGGTGAGGATCTCGTCGTACCACCGCGGGGGAGTGTCGCCCGTGCACGGCGACGCGCACAGGGCGTTCTGCAGCCGGGCCGTGGGCAGTCGGCCCCCGCCGAGCCACTCGTCTAAGCGGATCGGCATCGTCCAGTGCACCGGCATCGAGACGATCTCGTCGGAGAGGCCGCGGCTGTAGAGGTACAGCACCAGCAGCGCGAAGGCCGGCCACCAGTCGCGGGGGAACGCCAGGTGGGCACGCCACGGGGCCCGGACGTCGTACGCGATCGTCGCCAGCCACAGCCACCCGAACAGCTGGAAGGGGTCGGTCGGCATGCCGATCAGCACGACACCCACCGCGAACGCGAGCGCGTAGGCCGCCAGGGCGGGCCCCCGCCAGCTCCACGGCGTCGTGCGGACGCGATCGACCTGCGCCGTCACGCGCACGCTCCCGCCCCGGGAAGGGCCCGCGGAGCGCCGCGGACGAGCCAGATCGTACGTCCGCAGATCTCGGCGACCCTGCGGTAGTCGCGCTCCAGCACGGGCTCCAGTGCCGACGGGTCGATGCCCCACGACCGGACACCGGACCAGTCGACGAACCAGGTGGGGCGGTCCGGCCCGCTGAGCACCCCGGTCATGAGGGTGAGGTCGGGGTCGAGCGTGCGCACCGGGAGGCTCCACAGGTAGGGGTAGGGGCTGGCCATGCGCGCGGCGGCGAGCACATTGGGCTGTCCGTACGCGACGACCGCCGTGTCGGACGGTTGCCCCGAGTCTCGCAGCCACGTGCCCACGGTCCTGGCATCTACCCCGACATCGGGCGGCGACACGAGCGACCAGATGAGGTTGCCGGCGGTCAGGACGACGACGGCCGTCGTGAGGACGACCCGCATCCGGTGGCGGACGTCGTCGACCACGAGCCCGACCGCGAGCGCCGAGGCCGGGACGAGCTGGAACAGGTAGTGGGCCCAGTAGCTGCCTCCCAGCAGTGCGGTTGCCGAGACGAAGACGATGACCGCGAGGGCGGCCAGCAGCACCGGCTCGCGGCGGCGGAGCCCGTGCCACAGCGTCAGGACCGCGATGACGGCGAGCCCCCCGGCCGCCCACGTCGCGACCAGGACGACGAGCCGATCGGTCGTCGCGTCCGAGGCGGAGGCGCGGATGACCTCGCCGGCGTCGGCCCGGAACGTCACGAGGGCGTCGAACAGCGCGGGGGCCGTCGTGCCGCGCGTACTCGCCGCGATCAGCCCGGCGGCGAGACCTGCGGCGAGGCCGGCGGCACACCATACGAGCATTCGTACGGCGTTCTGCCGCAACTTCGCGCGCTGCCAGCCGGTCACCAGAGCGAGCACCACGATGAACACGAGCCCGTCGGCGATCGTCTGCTTGATGAGCAGGGCGCCCGCGGCGGCCAGCCCCGCGCCGGTCGCGGGCAGCCAGGCACGGGTGCCGGGTCGCACGAGGGCCTGGACGGCCAGGGCGAACCCCCACGCGACGAAGGCGGAGGCCAGCATCTCGCCGTTCGTGCGGGGCACCCCGAACCAGTGCGCGGTGCTGAACAGCGCCGCAGCGGCCGCGGTCCAGCGAGCGGCGCGCTCACCGGACGCCAGGAAGGCCGCCCGGGAGACGCCGAGCACCATGAGCACGCACGCCGCGAGCCCCAGGAGCCGCAGCGAGGTGACCGACCCGGCGAGCTCCATGATCCAGATCAGCAGCGGCGGCCGGTCGACCCAGTAGTCGCCGTACAGCGAGCTGCCGTCGTGCCACGACGAGCCGACCATCAGGAAGCCCGCCTCGTCGCCTCCCGCCGGCTCACCCAGGAACAACAGGCGCAACGGCACCATGACCGCGATGACGCCGACGAGGAAGAGTGCCAGCGAGACGGTGGGTCGTTGAGGTCTGCGGGTGGCCATGCTCAGGGACCGGTGGCGCCGGCCACGCGCCGGGCCGACCACTCGCGGTCACGCAGTGCCATCGCGTCCTCGCACGCCGCGATGAACCGCGCCGTCGCCGCGCCGGGCGTGGGATCGCCGAGGTAGTGCTCGAGCAGGGCGGCCCGCGCGGGGCCCGTCGGGTCGTCGGCCAGGTGCTCGGCGACGACGGCGGCGAAGGGTGCCCCGGGCGCCACGAGCGGCACGACGTCCATCAGCGGGCTGGGCGGGTAGGGGACCGTCGGGGTCGTGACGAGCAGCGGCTTGCCGGTCGGCAACCAGCTCAGCGTCACGGCCGACACGTCGGTCACCAGCAGGTCGGCGTCCGCGAACGACTGCTCGATGGGAACATCGGAGGTGTCGACACGGTCGGCCAGCTCGCGCACCGCCGCGTCGGCGGCGGCGTACGACGGCCGGATGACCCCGTTGAGCGGGTGCGGCCGGTACACGACGCGGTAGTCGCCGAACAGGGCACGGACCAGCTCGACGCCGTGCGTCTCGAGCGAGCCGTACGACACCGACGGCTGCGAGGCCTCCCACGTGGGGGCGTAGAGGACGGTCGGCCGCCGCGGGTCCGGGCGGCCCGTCACGGCGGGCGCCCCGTCGAGCTGCGGCTGCCCGATCAGGACGCTGTGGGCGGGCGCGTCGTAGAGCATGACCGCGGTCGACGTCCGGTCGAGTGCGGCCTGGCCGGCGAGGAAGCACAGGTCGTAGGCCTTGACCTGGTTCGAGACCGAGACGCCCTTGTCGCTGTCGCCGTGCCCCACGTACACGTGCACGATGGACGTGAAGCGCAGGCTCTCGAAGTTGATGGGGTCGTGGTTGACGTACAGCGCGAGCTTGACGTCGCTGAGCGACAGGATCTCGTCGAGCTGGCCGTAGCGGGCCAGCGTCACGCAGTCCATGCCGGTCTCCTCGCGCACGACCCGCGCGGTGCGGGAGTCCTTGAAGACGCACACGACGGGGTGGACGGCGTTCAGGGCGATGAGCGCGTGGAACCACGGCCTCAGTTGGTAGAGGCTGTCGAGCGTCGTCGGGAAGTACAGCATGACCTGCTGCTCGAAGCGCCGGCCCAGCCGCGACTCGTCGGCCAGCTTGTCGGGCATGCCCGCGGGCAGGAACCGGGAGCGGCGCAGCCGGCCGATCGCCCAGATGCGCAGCCGGTGGACGAGGCCGATCCGCGCGTCAGAGGCCATGGTCGCCAAACCCGGAACCGTCGAGCCGAGTGCCGTCGGTGAAGCGCGGGGCGAGCACGTTGTCGACCATGCTGAGCGCCGAGCCGATCGCCATGTGCATGTCGAGGTACTGGTACGTGCCGAGCCGCCCGCCGAACAGGACGTCGGTCTGGTTCTTCGCGAGCTTGCGGTAGGCCTTTAGCCGCTCGCGGTCCTCGGGGGTGTTGACGGGGTAGTACGGCTCGTCACCGGCACCCGCGAAGCGGCTGAACTCGCGCATGATGACGGTCTTGTCGGCCGGGTACTCGCGCTCGGGGTGGAAGTGGCGGAACTCGTGGACGCGGGTGTGCGCGACGTCGGGATCGGCGTAGTTCATGACCGGGGTTCCCTGGTAGTCGCCGACCGGGAGGATCTCGGTCTCGAAGTCGAGGGTGCGCCACGACAGGTCGCCGTGCGCGCCGTCGAAGTAGCGGTCGACGGGGCCGGTGTAGACGATCGGCAGCTGCCCGACACACGCCTGCTTGCTGAACGGCTGGGTCTCGTCGAAGAAGTCGGTGCCCAGGGTCACGGTGATGTTCGGGTGGTCGGCCATGCGCTCGAGCCACGCGGTGTAGCCGTCGGTCGGCAGGCCCTCGTACGTGTCGGAGAAGTAGCGGTTGTCGTAGGTGTACCGCACCGGGAGTCGGCTGATGATGTCTGCGCCGAGCTCGCGCGGGTCGGTCTGCCACTGCTTGGCGGTGTAGCCCTTGATGAAGGCCTCGTAGAGGGGCTTGCCGATCAGCGAGATGGCCTTCTCCTCGAGGTTCGTCGGCTCTCCCTGCAGCATCGACGCCTGCTCGTGCACCCAGGCGCGCGCCTCGTCGGGGGAGTACGCGGCCCGCTGGAACTGGTTGATCGTGCCGAGGTTGATCGGCATCGGGAAGACCTCGCCGCGGTACGTCGTGTAGACGCGGTGCTGGTAGGGCGTGAAGTCGGTGAACCGGTTGACGTACTCCCACACGCGGTGGTTCGAGGTGTGGAACAGGTGCGCGCCGTATCGGTGCACCTCGATGCCGGTCTCGGGATCGGCCTCGCTGTACGCGTTGCCGCCGATGTGGTCGCGCCGGTCGATGACCTGCACCTTCAGGCCCAGCTCGCGCGCGCACCGGTCGGCGACCGTCAGCCCGAAGAAGCCCGAGCCGACGATCAGGAGGTCAGCGTCCATTCGTCAAGTGTGCCGGTACGTCGGTCGGATCCATGGGACGCCACGTGTCGTCCCGCCACAGCGCCCGGTTGGCGCGGAAGCCACGTGCCAGGTCGCCGAGGCCCTTCAGGGTGTGCTGCACCACGACGAGGCGGAAGACCTCCTTCGCGAGCGTCAGCGCCGTGCCGACCCCGAAGCCGACGCGATTGAGCTTGCCGTACTCGCGGAAGTACTTGCCGACGTACGCGCGGTTGCGGATGACGTGGAAGCGGAACAGGGGGCTGCCGTCGTTGAGATGCCGGATGCCGAGGTTGACCTGCTTCTGCTCGCGCTTGCGTTTGAGCACGAAGGCGTCGACGTACACGACGTCGGTGTGCTGCGCGGCGACCCACGCGTAGGTGGCGTCGTCCCACGAGATGAAGAAGCGCGGGTCCGGCAGGCCGATCGTCCGCACGATGTCGGCGTGGATCAGCATGCCCTCGAACGTGCCGGAGTTGGTGGTCGCGTAGCCGTCGCGGCCGAACTGCTTGCCGCTGTACGGCAGGGGCACACCGAGGAACTCGTTGAACTTGGCCTGCCAGTAGAACGGGGAGCCGTCGAAGTCGTAGCGCCGGCCGTGGATGACGCGGAAGCGCTCCATCCACGGGGCGAAGCGCGCCATCGCATCGGGCAGGATCTCGACGTCGTCGTCCATGAGCCACACCCAGTCCGCGCCGAGCTCGAGCGCGACCCGCGTGCCCTCGCTGAAGCCGCCGGACCCGCCGGTGTTGGTCTCGAGCCGGTGGTCGACCAGCACCCCGGCGGGGAAGTCCGCCGCCGCGGCGGCGATGACGGCCTGCGTGTCGTCGGTACTGGCGTTGTCGACCACGACGATGCGAAACGGCGGCGCGTCCATCGCCGCGGCACTGGCCAGCAGCTCCCTCAGGAAGGTCGACCGGTTGTACGTCACGATCGTGATCGCGATCTTGCCGGCTGCCGGATTCACGCGGCAACCCTATCGTGCGCGCCTCGTTCCTCGGCGCCCCAGCCGCTCGTGCCTCGCGCCTGCCGGGCTCCGCCCGGGCACGTGCCTCGCTGCGCTCGGCTTTGTGGTCAGGGGATGAGGGGCATCTCGCTGGTCGGCGAGCCGTCGCGGTAGGCGGCCCGGTCGACCTCCGACCGCGCGATCATGGCGTTGATCGCGGCCTGGAAGGACTCCAGGCTGCGGTGCTCCGGCGGGCCCAGGAGGTAGGTCGCCAGCCCTGCGCGCTGCTCGGCGTGCACGTCGGGCGCGGCCTGGGTCACGATGTCGATGAAGTCCGCGATGCCGCGGCCGTCGCGGCCGATCGTCGTGCCGGCGCCGGTCGACGGGAACTCGGCGCGGAACGACGCATCGTCCAGGTCGGTGTGGTTGAACACCGCGTAGGGCTTCTCGCTCGCGAGGAAGTCGCTGACGACGCTGGAGATGTCGGTCACGAGTGCCGTCGCCCGGTTGAACCACTCGTTGATCGACCCGCCCTTGATGACGCGGTGGTCGATGCCGGTGCGGGACGCGGCGTCGTCGAGGAGTCCGGCGATGCGCGCCAGCACGAAGCGGTACTTGGCGTCGCGCTGGCCCGTGAAGGGGTGCGCCTTGAAGACGACGCGAACCGGAGGGTCGGCGGCCAGCAGCGCTTCGACGATCTTCACGCCGACGGCCGACACCGACGAGTACTCCTGCTCGAGGTTCACGCCCTCCCAGGTCGGCGCGTAGAGCACCGTCGGGACGATGTCGTCGCCCAGCCGGGGCTCGCGCGAGATCGCGTGCACCTGCGGACGTCCGACGAAGCGGTACTGCGCCTCGTGAATGCCCAGGCCGGAGCGGCGGTAGCGGTCGGCGCCCGCGGCGCCGGCGACCCACAGCTCGTCGTACGCCCGGGAGAACGGGTTGTTCGAGGCGCTCTTGTCGCTGTCGCCGTGGCCGATGAAGGCGCTCATGAGCGTCGGCAGGCGCAGGAGGTGGATGTTGTTGCCGGTGTTCGACGGGTAGAGCGCGATCCGCGCGGAGCGGAAGTCGAGCATCAAGAGCTCACCGGGATCGCGGAGCTCGAGCGAGGGGATCGAGGTCGACCCCATTCGGGCGAACAGCGGTGGGTCGCGCAGCACGATGAACACCCGCCGATCGAGCGACTCGAGCGCCTCGAGCCACGTGTTGATCTGGTACGCGGCGGTGTCGGGACCGCTGAGGTGCACGACGACCTCGGGCCGGTACTCGTCGAGGAAGTCCTGGATCTGGCGCAGGGGACCGGTGAATCCCGTCGCGCGCTTCTGGTTGCGCATGCGCCACGAGGTGCGCATGTCCGGCAGCGACGTCAGGGCGACGAGCGCGACACCCACCGCGCCGAGCGCCAGCACGAGCCACCACGGGGCGCCCACGAGCGCCGGGACCAGCACGAGCGCCTGGCTCAGCACGACCTGGAGGGTGCGTCGCGGCGGGGCGTCGTGGATGCGAGGGGAGCCGGGGATGTTGCGGGTGCGCATGGGCTTGAGCGGCCCCACGCGGCGGTACTCGTCGTGCAGGGCCCGCGCGCACAGCACCAGGACCTGCACGATGCCGACCGCCATGAGGGTGCGCCACGTGGCCGCCATGTGGATCTGCCCGCCCACGACGAGGGCGATGACGAGACGCAGGGCGAATCGCATCGGCACGCCGAACGAGGCCTGGGTCAGCAGCAGGGACGCCGCCGAGGGGGAGCGCTCGAAGGCGAGCTCGCCGGCGAGCGACGCCGCGATCAGGACGAGGGCGGCGATCTCCAGCCCGAAGGCCGCGCAGACGATCGCGAGGAACAGCGTGCCCACCGTCACGGCGAAACCGGGGAGCTCCTGGGTCCGGCCCAGTCGGGAGGCGGCTGCCTGGGCAGCTCGAACGGGCGAGACCATATCGACGAAATTATCACGCGCGGGGCGGCGCCCCGCCTGCTGTAACGTCGTGGCG
>JAOPXY010000003.1 GCA_025964895.1 Aeromicrobium sp. | reverse complement strand
GCCGACCTTGGTGGGCAAGCGCGTCGTGATCGTCGACGGCGAGGACGACTTCGTCAACATGCTCTCGCACGTCTTCGGGGTGCTGGGCATGTCGACCGACATCGTCCGCCACGACGCGGCCGCGCTCGTGGAGCGGGGCACGGCGGCGCTCGACGGCTACGACCTCGTCGTCGTGGGCCCCGGTCCCGGTGACCCGCGCGATCTCGCCGATCCGAAGATGGCGACGCTGCACGCGGTCGTCGCGGACCTGCTCGCGGCGAGACGGCCGTTCCTCGCGGTGTGCCTAGGTCATCAGACGCTGAGCCACCAGATCGGTCTCGACCTGGTGTTCAAGGACATCGTCTTCCAGGGCACGCAGAGCCGCCTCACGGTGCTCGACCGTCCCGAGACGGTCGGCTTCTACAACACCTTCGTGGCGCGCGTTCCCGAGGCGGGAGTGCCCGCCGGGGTGTCGGTCGAGACCGATCCGGAGTCGGGCGACATCCACCTCGTCGCGGGGCCGCACTACCGCGGGGTCCAGTTCCACGCGGAGTCGATCCTGACCCAGAACGGGTTCGGCATCCTGCGCGATCTCGTCACGGACCTGATCGGCTGATGTCGGGCGATCTGATGCGCGAGTACGAGCGGACCCGGTACGTCGTGCTCGACGACCGCGGCATCGGTCGTGCGGCGGTCGGCATCGGCGAGACGTCCGACGACATCGACGCGATCCTCGCCGACTACGGGTCGTCGGCGGGCGTCTTCATCACCGCGTGGAATCCGCGCAGCGTTCCCGTCGACCAGGATGCCAACGACGAGGCCAACGACCGGCTCGAGGCCGATCTGGACGAGCGCGGCTCGGTGATCCTGCCCCATATCGGCGTCGGCTACGACCCGGAGTGGGAGCCCGAGCACGGCTTCTTCGCCCTCGATCTCGCAGAGGCGGACGCAATCGAGCTCGCGGTGACCCACGGCCAGAACGCCGTCGTGGTCGTCGAGCGCGGACGTCCGGCGCGTCTCGTCGTGACGCCCGTCATGGACGCCTGAGGCCCCAGCCCTTCAGGACTTCACCGTGCGACGGATGGCGGCAGAGCGCACGCGGGTGATCGCGACACCCACGAGGCACATTGCCCCGCCGACGAACGCCAGGGCGGCGGGCACCTCGTCGAGGACGGCCCACGAGATGAGCGTCGCGACGGCGGGCACGAGGTACGTCGTCGAGGCGGCCTGGCCGGTCGAGATCCGCTTGAGCGCGTACGACCACGTGCTGAAGCCGATCGCGGTGGGGAAGACGCCGAGGTACACGAGCCACGCGATGTCGTGGAACGAGGCGCCGCCGAGCTCGTCGACGAGCGCCGGCGCGAAGGGCAGGCACACCGCGAGCCCGACGAGGCAGCCGAGCCAGACCGACATGACCGGCTCCATGTGCGCCAGCGCGGGCTTTTGAGCGACGGCGCCGAAGGCGTAGAAGACCGCGGCGGCGACGCACAGCAGGACGCCGGTCGTGCTGGCGGTGTCGACGGCGGTCGAGTCCTGCCGGGTGCTGACCGCGATGAGCACGACGCCCGCGAACGCGACGCCCATGCCGATCAGCAGGAACTTCGGAAAGCCCTCCCGGTAGAGGAAGCCCGCCACGAGGGCCGCGATGATCGGCCCGATGTTGACGATGAGGGCCGTCGTGCCGGCGTCGAGGTCTCGCTCGGCGGCGTTGAGGGCGATGTTGTACGCGCCGAACCACACGGCACCGTAGAACAGCACCAGCAGGAGCGGACGTCCTGACGGCAGTCGGTCGCGGCGCGGCCGCGCGAACAGCGTCAGGACGAGCGCTCCCACCACGAGGCGTCCCAGCGACAGCGACCCGGGGGAGAAGGTGTCGCCGACGGCGCGGATGCCCACGAAGGCCGACGCCCACAGCAGGACGGTCGCGAGCAGGGCCGGCACGGAGAGATCACGATCAGTCTTCACGCGCCCACGGTAGTTCAGCCGGTGTGCCGTGGGCGCGCGAGTTCCGGTCCTCTACTCCGTGGTGCCGCCGTCGGAGCCCAGGGTGACCTCGGCGTCGGACTTCTGGCCACCGCGGGTGTAGGTGAGCGTGACCTTCTCGCCCGGGTTGAAGCCGCGGACCGCGGCGACGAGCGCCTCGGATGTCGGGATCAGGTTGCCGTTGACCGCCGTGATGACGTCGCCGACCTTGAGGCCCGCCTGCTCGCCGGCTCCGTCGGCCGTGAGCTCCTTGACCTCGGCGCCGATGCCCGTGATGCCGTCCTCGCCGAGGAAGTTCTCGACGCTGACACCGATCTGGGCGTGCTCGACCGTCTTGCCGTCGAGCAGCTGCTTCGCCACGTTCTTCGCGAGATCGATCGGGATCGCGAAGCCGAGGCCGATCGAGCCGGCGTCGCCTGATGTCGTGGTGCCGGAGCGGATCGCGGAGTTGATCGCGATGACGTTGCCGTCGAGGTCGACCAGCGGGCCGCCGGAGTTGCCCGGGTTGATCGCGGCGTCGGTCTGGACCGCCGGGAACGTCGTGGGCTGGGAGGCGCCGGTGCCGTCGCTGGACGACACGGGACGGTTGAGCGCCGACACGATGCCCTGCGTCACGGTGCTCTCCAGGCCGAACGGCGAGCCGATCGCGACGACCTCCTGGCCGACCTTGAGGTCGGCGGACGTGCCCAGCGAGGCAGCCGTCAGGCCGGTCTTGCCGGTGGCCTTGATGACCGCGAGATCGGTCTTCGGATCGGTGCCGATGATCTTCGCGGTCGTGTTGGTGCCGTCGTTGAAGGCGACCGTGATGGTGCCGTCGTCGCCGGCCACGGACACGACGTGGTTGTTGGTCAGGATGTTGCCGTCGCTGCTGACGATGATGCCGGTGCCCGATCCGGACTCCTGGCCACCCTTGACGTTGATCTGGACGACCGACGGCAGGACCTTCGCGGCGACCTGCTCGACCGTGCCGGCCGGAAGGCTCGTCTGCTTCGCGTCGTTGCCGCCGTCGAGCGAGCTCACGACGTTGCCGCCGTTGCCGCCGTTGTCGTCCTGCAGCTCGTCCTGGAGCGCCGCTCCGCCGAAGCCGACACCACCGGCCAGCAGCAGGAAGGCCACCGCACCGGCGACCTTCTTGCCGCGTCCGCGGCGACGCGGCGACGCGGCGACCGCCGTGGTGGCGGTGGTCGCGGCGGGCTCATCGGGTGCGGCGGCGTACGGATCGCCGGCCGTCGGGTAGCGGTGCGTGTACCCGTCGTCCTCTGCCGCGGCGGGCACCTCGACGGTGGGCTCGGTGGTCGGCGGCGTGTACGGCTTGTCCGCGAAGGGGTCGTGCGAATCGGTCATGAACATAGATTGTCGCTCATCGCTGAGACGGATGTGAGAACGACGTGTGAGCGATCAAAGAAGTGCCGCGACCGCAGGTCAGGGCGTGCCCGCCTCCGGCAGCATCAGCGTGAACGTCGTCCCGCCGCCGTCCGGCGAGCTCACGTCGACCGTGCCGCCGTGCCGCTCCGCGGCGCGCTTGACGATCGACAGCCCGAGGCCCGAGCCCGGCAGCGTGCGCGCCTCGCTCGAGCGGTAGAAGCGGTTGAAGATGTGCGGCAGATCCTCGGCGCTGATGCCGGGGCCCTCGTCGGTGACCGTGAGGGTCCCGTCGAGCAGCCGCACGTGGATCGTCCCGCCGTCGGGGCTCCACTTCGCGGCGTTGTCGAGCAGGTTCGTGACGGCCCGCTCGAGCAGCTGCGGCTCACCGATGACCATCCACGGTGAGAGGTCGACGTCGAAGCCGACCTCCGGGGCGCGCAGGCGCACGCGGTCGACGGCCTGCGTGACGACGTCGGCGAAGTCCAGCGGTGCGGGATCGCGTGACATCGGCTCGTCGCGGGCCAGCTCGACCAGGTCGCCCACGAGGGTCGTGAGCTCCTCGAGCTGGGCACGGACGGCGCCCATGATCTCGGGCCGCTGCTCGTCGCTCAGGTGCCGCTCGGTGTTGTCGGCGGCCTGGCCGATCAGCTCGATGGTGGTGCGCAGGCTCGTCAGCGGCGTGCGCAGCTCGTGGCCCGCGTCGGCGACGAGCTGCCGCTGCCGCTCCTGCGATGCGTCGAGCGCCTGGAGCATCGCGTTGAAGGACGTCGTGAGGCGGGCCAGCTCGTCGCGGCCCGTGACCTCGATCGGCGTCAGCTCCGTCGTGCGGGCCACGTGCTCCGTCGCCTCGGTCAGGCGCCGAACCGGCCGCAGGCCGTTCGTCGCGACGGCCCAGCCGGCGATGCCGGCCAGCGCGATACCCGCGGTGCTGGCCAGGAGCAGGATGATCTTGAGCCGCTCGAGGGCCTCGTCGATCGACTCCATCGACTGGGCGACGACGAGCGCGGCGCCGGGCCGGGCCTGGACCGCGACGACCCGGTAGTGGGTTCCCGCGATGGTGACGGTGCGGAAGGACTCGCGTGCTTCGCCGTTCGAGACGGCGATCTCGCTGTAGCTCTTGAACGGCGCGACAGCCTGGCTGTCCGTGCCCACGCGGAAGAATAGCTTGCCGTTCTCCACCACGAAGATCTGGACGTCGGTGAACTTCAGCACCTGCAGCGGGAGGGATCTGTCGTCGACCGCGGAGTCGGCGACGCCCGCGTCGACCGCGGCGTGGGCCCGCCGGACCATCGAGTCGTCCAGCGAGCTGTTGAACTCGGCGCGCACCGTCACGAACACCGTCGCGCTGACGACGCCGAGCGTGAGCGCGACGGCCATCGTCGTGAGCACCGCGACCCGCAGTGCCAACGACATGCGCGACGTGACCCGCCGCAGCAGGCGATGGGCGCGATCGATCACGGAGGGGTCTCGCGCAGCACGTACCCGACGCCGCGGACGGTGTGCAGCAGGCGCGGCTCACCATTGGCCTCGAGCTTGCGCCGGACGTACCCGACGTAGACCTCGAGGGAGTTGGCGGTCGTCGGGAAGTCGAAGCCCCAGACCTCCTCGAGGATGAACGACCGCTCCAGCACGCGCTTGGGCCGCTGCATGAACAGCTCCAGCAGCGCGAACTCGGTGCGGGTCAGCGACAGCGAGCGGTTGCCGCGGGTCACGTCGCGCGTCACGGGGTCGAGCGAGAGATCGGCAAACGTCAGCGGCGCCTCATCGGGCTCGACCTCGGCGGCGCGGGTCGAGCGGCGCAGCAGCGACCGGACGCGGGCCAGCAGCTCCTCGAGCGCGAACGGCTTGGTCAGGTAGTCGTCGGCCCCGGCGTCGAGCCCGTCGACGCGGTCGGAGACGGCGTCGCGGGCGGTCAGCACCAGGATCGGCACGTCGTTGCCCGCGCTGCGCAGCGCTCGCGTCGTCTCGAGGCCGTCGAGGCGCGGCATCATGACGTCCATGATGATCGCGTCGGGGTCGATCTGTGGCACACGGGCCAGCGCCTCGGCCCCGTCGGAGGCCAGCTCGACGGTGTAGCCGTTGAACTCCAGGGACCGGCGCAGGGAGTCGCGCACAGCACGGTCATCGTCGACGACAAGGATGCGCATGGCGCCCAGTCTGCCCCGGATGCCTGAGACCTCGCTTAACGGCCCGCCAGCAGGTCCTTCGCCGCCGCGGCCGCGCGGGCGCCGTACGTGCCCCCGAACAGCACCGCGTGCACCAGCAGCGGGTGCAGCTGGTGCAGCGGGCGGCGGTCCTCCCAGCCTTCGGCGAGCGGTGAGGCCTCGACGTAGGCGTCGAGGATGCGCTGCAGGTGCGGGGCGCCGAACATCGACAGCATCGCGAGATCGGTCTCCCGGTGGCCGCCGTGCGCGGCGGGGTCGATGAGCCACACGTCGCCGTCGGTGCCCCACACGAGATTGCCCGACCAGAGGTCGCCGTGAATGCGGGCGGGCGGCTCGTCCGGTCCGGCGAGGTCGTGGATGCGGCGCATCGCGGCCTCGATCGCGGCCGCCTCGTCGGACGTCAGCGCGCCCCGGTCGACCGCGGCGCGGACGTACGGCATGACGCGGCGGGACGCGAAGAACTCCGGCCAGGTTGGCAGGCTGCGGTTGGGCAGCGGGGCGAGGCCGATGTAGCCGTCGACGGGACCGCCGAAGGTGCTGGCGCCGGCGGCGTGCGTCGTGGCGAGGTCACGGCCGAAGCGCTCGGCCGCCTCGGTCGTCGGCTTGCCGGGCTCGACCCAGTCGATGACGAGGCAGTCCGGCGCGACCGCCATGACGGCCGGCACCTTGGCGCCGGCGGCCTCGCGCAGCCAGTGCAGGCCCTCGGCCTCGCGCTCGAAGAAGCCCTCGGGAGCCTGCGGGCGGGTCTTGATGATCGCGCCGTGGCCGTCGGTCAGCCGCAGGCGGGTGGACGTGCAGATGTCTCCGCCGGCGACCGGCGTGGTCGAGACGACGCCGAGGCCGAGGAGCGTCTCCGCCCGTGCGGCGGTCCCTGCCATGCGTGCCATGACCACGACGTTACCGCGTGGGCGGCGGCCGGCTCACGACTCCATCAGGTCGGGCAGCCGGGCGACCAGCTCGTCGGTCGTCCGCTCGATCATGGCGAGGACGTCGCGGAAGCCGTCGCTGCCGCCGTACCAGGGGTCGGGCACCTCGTCGTCCCCGTCGGTGGCCTCCGGGTCGAACTCGCGGAAGAGGCGGATGCGACCCTGCTCCGCGACGGTCGGCGCGACGTCGACCATGTCGGCCCGGTTGCTGTGGTCCATCGCCAGGATCAGGTCGTTCTCGGCGTACCAGTCGACCGAGAACGTCCGGGCGCGGTGTCGTGACGGGTCGTAGCCGGCGTCGCGCAGCACCGCCGCGGCCCGTCGGTCCATCGGCTCGCCGTCGTGCCAGCCACCGGTGCCCGCCGACACGACCTCCACCCGGTCGTCGAGGCGCGCGCGCACCAGGCGGTCCTCCAGGACGACGTGAGCGATCGGCGAGCGGCAGATGTTGCCGAGGCAGACGAGCGCGATGCGGTAGGTCATCGTTCGGGGCGGCGGCCGCGCACCTGACGTTCGGACGGGCCGACGAGCGCACCGACGACGCTCTGGCTGACCGAGATGACGATCGACGCCAGCACCGCCCACCAGAAGCCGTCGATGTGGAACACGACGTCGAAGGCATCGGTGATCTGCTCGGTCAGGAGCAGCAGCAGCGCATTGATGACCAGCAGCGCCAAGCCGAGCGTCAGGACGATGAACGGCAGCGACAGCAGCTTGAGGACGGGACCGATGATGCTGTTGACCAGCGTGAAGACGAGCGCGACGACCAGCACCGCGACGATGCGGCCGGCGGACTCGTCGCCGGACTGGCCGATGTCCATGTGGCCGCCGAGCAGCCAGGCGGCCACGGACAGGGCGACGGCGCTGACGAGCCAGGTCGAGAGAAATCGCTGCATACGCGATTGTTGCACCCGGGGCGTGGCAGCGGCTCGGGTCAGGGAGCCGGGATCGCGAGCTCGGTCTTGCGGGACGTCTGCGCCAGGACGATGCCGGCGAGGACGGCGACGGCGCCGAGGGCCTGCACGGCGGTCAGCGACTCGCGGAACCAGCCCCAGCCGAGGACAACCGCGATGACCGGCTCCAGCATCGCGACGACCGTCACGATCGTCGCCGGGAGGTGCCGCAGCGCGACCATCTCCAGGAAGAACGGCACGACGGTGCCCAGCACGACGATGACCGCGAGGACGATCCACGGGTTCAGCTCGAGGCCTTCGAGCCGGCCGAGGCCGCTCGTGGTCGCCGGCAGATCGGGCGTCGTCCAGATCGGCTGGACGAGGTTCATGACGACGGTCGCGACGACGAAGGCCCACAAGATGGTGCGCAGCGGGTCGCCTGCGCCGACGTTGTGCTCGCCGAGCAGGAAGTACGCCGCGAAGCACACGGCCGCGAGCAGCGCCATCACGACGCCCAGCCCGTCGAAGGCCAGTCCTGTCCAGACCCGGCTGACGACCGCCAGGCCGCCGACCGCGAGCGCGACGGCCACCCACATCCGCGGACGGACGTGGTCCTTGCGGACGAAGCGCACCCACAGGACCACGAGCACGGGCGCGAGGTACTCGATCAGCAGCGCGATGCCGAGCGGCAGGCGGTCGATCGCGATGTTGTACGTCAGCTGCAGGCCCGCGACACCGACGAGCCCGAGGGCGACGACGAGCAGGAACGCCGTCCCGTGGGGCCGGCGCAGCGCGGTACGGCGGAAGCACGCGGCGTACGCGACGAACACCGTCGTGGCACCCGTGACGCGCAGCGTCGTGAACTCCTCGGGGCTCAGCCCGGAGCCCATCGCGATGCGGGAGACGCCCCCGTTGAGGCCGAACAGGACGGCCGCCAGGACGACGAGCGCGTAGCCGAGGCGGGCATTGGGCTGTGGCACCCGACGATTCTGTCAGGCATACGCTCGGGTCATGGACACCCCGCGCGCGAGGAGCGCCCTGGACGGCATCCCGGTCTACCGGCCGGGCAAGGCCGCGACGAGCGACGACCACAAGCTGTCGAGCAACGAGAACCCGTACGCGCCGCTGCCGGGCGTCATGGAGCGTGCCGGGGCCGAGCTCGCGCGGATGAACCGGTACCCCGATGCCGGCATGACGGCGCTGTACGACGCGCTCGCCGACCGGTTCGGGCTGTCGGCGGACCACTTCGCGGCGGGCACCGGATCGGTCGCGGTGCTGTTCTCGCTGCTGACGGCGCACCTCGAGCCCGGCGACGAGATCGTCTACGCGTGGCGGTCGTTCGAGGCGTACCCCATCGCAGCGGACCTGACGGGCGCGACGACGGTGCGGGTGCCGCTGCGCGCCGACGCCACGCACGACCTCGACGCGATGGCTGCCGCGGTCACCGAGCGCACCAAGGTCGTGCTGGTGTGCACCCCCAACAACCCGACGGGTCCCGTCGTGACGGCGTCGGAGCTGTCCACGTTGCTTCGGACGGTGCCGCCGCACGTGCTGGTCGTGGTCGACGAGGCGTACGTCGAGTTCGTGCGGGACCCGGCCGCCGCGAGCGGCCTCGACGCGCTGGCCGCGCACGACAACGTCGTGGTGCTCCGGACGTTCTCGAAGGCGTACGGTCTGGCCGGCCTGAGGGTGGGCTACGCGATCGCGCGGCCGGACGTCGCGACGTCGATCCGCAAGGCCACGCCCCCGTTCGCCGTGACGGACCTGTCGCAGGCCGCGGCGGTCGCGTCGCTGGAGTCGCACGCCGTGCTCGAGGAGCGGGTCGAGGCGATCGTCCAGGAGCGGGTCGCCATGGTGGCCGCGCTGCGGGAGCAGGGCTGGGACGTGCCCGACACGGAGGCCAACTTCGTGTGGCTGCCCCTGGGCGCCGATGCCCTCGACTTCGCGGTCGCGTGCGATCCGGTCTCGGTGCGCCCGTTCGCCGGCGACGGGGTGCGGATCAGCGTCGGGACGCCCGAGGTCAACGCACAGCTGCTGGCCCTCGCGGCCACGTGGCAGGCGTCGCACACCAGCTGGGCGTGACGCGCGAGGGGCGGTTGGCGTGAGAGGCGGCCGCGAGATACGCTGACCGCAGATGTGACGCCAGTCACGTCCGTGCGAGTCTTTGGTTCGTCCACCACCCCGTGACGCCCCCGAGCTCGCAGCTTCGACACCGGTGCGGCGACCCCGCCACCGGTCGATGGAGGAGCGCCATGAATCCCGTCCAGCTGGTGACACCCGCCGGTGACCGCACGACGCACGCCGAGTACGCCTTCGAGGGCGACCGTGCCGCGATCGAGTCGCTGTTCCGCGATCTCGTCATGACTCGCCGGGTCGACGTGGAGGCCTTCGCGCTGCAGCGCCACGGCGAGCTGGGGCTGTGGCCCCCCGTCCTGGGACAGGAGGCTGCCCAGGTCGGCTCGGCCCGCGCGATGCGCGATCACGACTTCGCCTTCCCGACGTACCGCGACCACGGTGTCGCCTGGTGCCGGGGCGTCGACCCCACCTGGCTCCTGGGCATCTTCCGCGGCTCGTGGTTGGGTGGCTGGGATCCCGCAGAGCACCAGATCGCGCTGCCCAACATCATCATCGGCGCGCAGACGCTGCACGCGACGGGCTACGGCATGGGCCTGGTGCTCGAGGGCCTCGTCGGCACGGGTGACCCCGAGCGCGACTCGGCCGTCATCGCGTACTTCGGCGACGGTGCGACGAGCCAGGGCGACGTCAGCGAGGCCCTCGACTGGGCTGCGGTCTACCAGGCGCCGGTCGTGTTCTTCTGCGAGAACAACCAGTACGCGATCTCGGTGCCGGTCGAGCGCCAGACGCGGGTGCCGATCGCGCAGCGGGCGGACGGCTTCGGGCTCCCCGGCGTCCGTGTCGACGGCAACGATGTCCTCGCGTGCCACGCCGTCACGGAGCGCGCGCTGCAGCGGGCCCGCGACGGACAGGGGCCGACGCTCGTCGAGGCCGTCACGTACCGCATGGGGGCGCACACGACGTCCGACGACCCGACCCGCTACCGCGATGCCGCCGAGGTCGAGGCCTGGCAGGCGAAGGACCCGATCGAGCGTGTGCGCCTGCTGCTCGTGACCGAGGGCACGCCGGCGGCGTTCTTCGCCGAGGTGGAGGCCGAGGCCGATGCGCTCGGGGCCCGCCTGCGCGAGGCGTGCCGGCAGATCCCCGAGCCCGAGCTCGCCGAGCTGTTCGACCACGTGTTCGTCGAGAGCACGATCGAGAACAGGCAGCAGAAGGCTGAGCACATCGCCTGGCGCGACGCGATCGAGGGGAGCGTCGCATGACCGAGCGCATGAGCATGGTCAAGGCACTCAACTCCGGCCTCCGGCTGGCGATGGAGCGCGATCCCCAGGTGCTCGTGATGGGCGAGGACGTCGGCCGGCTCGGTGGCGTCTTCCGCGTCACCGAGGGCCTGCAGAAGGACTTCGGCGAGGGGCGCGTCATGGACACGCCGCTGGCGGAGTCGGGCATCGTCGGCACCGCGATCGGCCTGACGTTCCGTGGGTTCCGGCCCGTCATCGAGATCCAGTTCGACGGCTTCGTCTACCCCGCGTACGACCAGATCGTCAGCCAGGTCGCGAAGCTGCACTTCCGCAGCCGCGGCCACGTGCGGATGCCGCTCGTCATCCGCATCCCCTTCGGCGGCGGCATCGGGGCGGTCGAGCACCACTCCGAGAGCCCCGAGGGGCAGTTCGCGCTGACCGCGGGTCTCAAGGTCGTCTCGTGCGCCGATCCGCACGACGCGTACTGGATGATCCAGCAGGCCATCGCGTCCGACGACCCGGTCGTCTTCATGGAGCCGAAACGCCGGTACTGGGAGTCCGGCGACGTCGACACCGGGTCGGCCGCGCTGCCGCTGTGGTCGTCGCGCGTCGTCCGGGCGGGCAGCGACGCGACGCTGATCGCGTACGGGCCCATGGTCAAGACGTGCCTGGACTCGGCGGAGGCGGCGCGCGAGGACGGTCTCGACCTGGAGGTCATCGACCTGCGGACGTTGTCCCCGCTGGACCTGGAGCCGGTGTTCGAGTCGGTGCGACGCACGGGGCACGCGATCGTGGTCCACGAGGCCGCCCGCACGCTGGGCCTCGGCGCGGAGATCGCGGCCCGGGTCACCGAGGAGTGCTTCTACTCGCTCGAGTCTCCCGTCCACCGCGTCACGGGCTACGACCTGCCGTACCCGCCGAGTCGGGTCGAGCACGACTTCCTGCCCGGGCTCGATCGCATCCTCGACGCGGTCGACCACGCCCGCGGGCTGCGGGGGTAGCGCCGTGCCCGAGTTCAATCTGCCGGACGTCGGCGAGGGACTGACCGAGGCGGAGATCGTCTCGTGGCGGGTCTCGGTCGGCGACACGGTGCAGGTCAACGACGTCATCGTCGAGATCGAGACCGCGAAGTCCCTCGTGGAGCTGCCGAGCCCGTTCGCGGGCGAGGTCACGGCGCTGCTGGCGTCGGAGGGCGAGACGATCGAGGTGGGGCGCCCCATCATCGCGATCGGCGAGGAGCGGCAGGCGATGCTGGTGGGCTACGGCCCGCGCGCCGAGACGTCCGCGCGGCGGCGCCGCGCACCTGCCGTCGCTGCCTCGCCCCCGGACGAAGTGACCGTGTCACGCCCCCTCGCGAAGCCGCCGGTCCGCAAGCTGGCGAAGGATCTCGGCGTCGACCTCGCCGCGATCCATGCCGCGGGCGCCATCATCACCCGCGCCGAGGTCGAGGCCGCCGCCGGACGTCATGGCGAACGTGGCGCAGGCGCCACGGAAGGTATGACGTCCGGGGACGGGGATGTTCGCATCCCGGTCAAGGGGGTGCGCAAGGCGACGGCCGAGGCGATGGTGCGCTCGGCGTTCACCGCACCGCACGTCACGGAGTGGGTGACGCTCGACGTGTCCCGGACGATGGAGCTGGTGGCGCGTCTCAAGGCCGATCGTGCCTTCGCCGGCGTGAAGGTCTCGCCGACGCTGGTCGTCGCCAAGGCGATCTGCCTCGCGCTGCGTCGCACGCCCGAGCTGAACGCGCAGTGGGACGACGAGGTTCGGGAGATCGTGGTCAAGAGGTCCGTCAACCTGGGCGTCGCGGCCGCGACCGAGCGCGGTCTCGTCGTGCCGGTCATCCACGGTGCTGACGCGATGTCGCTCCTCGACCTGGCCACGGCGATCGGGGAGCTGACCGCGACGGCCCGCGAGGGCAGGACGCAGCCGGCGCAGATGTCCGGCGGCACGTTCACGCTCACCAATATCGGCGTCTTCGGCGTCGACGGAGGCACCCCGATCATCAACCCCGGCGAGTCCGGCATCCTGGCGCTCGGATCGATCGAGAGGCGGCCGTGGGTCGACGAGAACGACGCGGTCGTCGCCCGGTGGGTCACGACGTTGGCGCTGAGCTTCGACCACCGCGTCGTCGACGGCGAGCAGGGCTCCCGCTTCCTCGCCGACGTCGCGGCAATCCTGCGGGACCCGGGCCTGGCTCTGACCTACTGACGGCGGTCTACGGTTGTTCGGTGAGCCCATCCGACGACGTCCGACACCAGGGCGCCTACGCGGTGTGGATCGTCGCCCTGCTGGTGTACCTGCTCGCGGTGTTCCACCGGTCGTCGCTCGCGGTGGCGGGCCTCGCCGCGGCCGAGCGGTTCGAGATCTCGGCCTCGCAGCTGGCCACCTTCACGATGCTGCAGCTGCTGGTCTACGCCGGGATGCAGGTCCCGGTGGGCCTGATGGTCGATCGTTTCGGTCCGCGGCGCGTCCTCATCGCGGGTGCCGTGACGCTGACGCTCGCGCAGGCCGGGTTCGCCTTCGCCGACACGTACGCCCTCGCGCTGGGTGCGCGCTTCTTCGTGGGCATGGGCGATGCGATGACGTTCATCTGCGTGCTCCGCCTCGTCAACACGTGGTTCTCGCCCGGCCGCATCCCGTTCATCAGCCAGATCACGGGAGTCGTCGGGCAACTGGGTGCCATCATCGCCGCCGTTCCCATGACGCTGGCGCTGCGTGAGCTGGGCTGGACGACGTCCTACCTGCTGGCCGCCTCGCTGGGCATCGTCATGACGGTCGGCCTGGTGCTGGTCGTGCGCGACGTCCCGCACGCACGATCGGTCAGCGGTCCGGCGATGTCGATGACCCACATCAGGAGGAGCCTCGCCGCGTCCTGGTCACAGCCCGGCACCCGGCTCGGGTTCTGGATCCACTTCACGTCCCAGTTCAGTGCCACGACCCTGGGACTGCTGTGGGGCTATCCGTTCTTCGTCCAGGGCGAGGGACGCTCCGACCACGTGGCCGGTCTGCTGCTCACGTTCCTGGTGGTCGCCGCGATGATCGCCGGACCGGTCCTGGGCTGGGCCATCTCGCGCCACCCGTGGCACCGGTCGACGATCGTGCTGACCATCATCGCCTCGATCGTCATCATGTGGACGATCGTGCTCGCGTGGCGGGGCGAGGCGCCGTTGTGGATGCTGGTCGTGCTCGTCCTGGTGTCCGGGGTCGGCGGCCCCGCGTCCATGATCGGGTTCGACGTGGGGCGCACGTCCAACCCGCTCGACCGGCTCGCGAGCGCCACGGGGATCATCAACCAGGCCGGCTTCGTCGCCAGCCTGCTGCTGGTCATCTCGATCGGCCTGATCCTCGACTGGCGGACGCCGGGAGTCGGTTCGGACTACACGCCGTCGGCGTTCCGCTGGGCCATGTCGGCGCAGTACCTGCTGTGGACGGTCGGCGTCGTCCAGATCTGGCGCTACCGCGTGCGGACGCGCGCCAAGATCATGGTCGAGGAGCCCGAGGCGTACGGGCGGACCCGCCTCTAGGACGCGTCGGGCTCGCGGACGAGCATCAGGTTGACCTTGCCGTCGTGCTCGAGCTCGCCGACCGGCGCGAAGCCGCGGCTCTCGTGGAACGCGAGGGAGACGTCGTTGGTCTCGTAGACCTCCAGGGCGATGGGCAGCTCGGCCTCGATTTCCCCGTAGAGCCTGGAGGCGACGCCCTCGCGGCGGTGGTCCTGGGAGACGACGATGCGGTCGAGGTACACGTAGTCGTCGACGAGCTTGTCCTCGAACCAGCGGTAGCGGCTGGAGTCGTACTCCGTGCCCGGGGGGACCGTGATGACGAAGCCGGCGATGTCGCCGTCGCCCTCGTCGACGACGAGCGCCTGGTCGGCCATCTTGACGAGGAGCGAGAGGCTCTCGTTGTCGAGCGGGCCGACGCCCTCGAGAGCGTTTTGGTTCAGCTCGACGATGGAGTCGTAGTCACTGTGGGTCATGTCTCGAATGGTCATCGGGGACTACATTACGTCAACCTGCGGGGCCGGGCATCGTTCTCGCCTCGTCGTGTGAACCATTTCACAAGTCCGGACCGACTGTCTCAAATCGTGAATTCCACTGCGACCGCAGCCTCGGACGCCGCCCACAGGTCGTCGGCGAGGTCTTGTTCCCGCGCCACGCGGGTCATGCCGACGAGCGTCGGCCGGCCGCGGATCCCGCGCAGCCCGGCGGGTCCGACGTACTCCCCACCGGTGAGCGTGGGGTCGGTGGCGGCCATCAGCAGAGGCCACGCGCCGTGCGACGCGGGCTGGCCGACGATCCTGGTGACCTGGTGCATGCCGATGCCCGGCAGCGAGAGCCCGCCGACCGAGGGGCCCGTCTTGGTCAGGTTGGTCGATGCGTAGCCCGGGTGCGCCGCGACGCTCACGACCCCGCTGCCGGACGCCTTGGCGCGCCGGTCGAGCTCGAGCGCGAACATCAGGTTCGCGAGCTTCGACTCGCCGTACGACTGCCACCGCTTGTAGCGGCGGGGGCTGCCCTCCGGCGTCAGGGACGAAAGATCGATGCTGCCGGCCATCGTGTGGGCGATCGACGACACCGAGACGACCCGCGCCGCACTGGCGTCGAGCAACGGCCACAGCCCCGCCGTCCATGCGAAGTGGCCGAGGTGATTGGTGCCGATCTGCAGCTCGAAGCCGTCCTTCGTCGAGCTGCGCGGGGTGGCCATGATGCCCGCGTTGTTGATCAGGACGTCGATGCGGTCGTACGCGCCGGCGACCTGCGCCGCGGCCCGCTTGGCGTCCGCGAGATCGGCGAGGTCGAGCGACACGACGTCGATCGTGGCGCCGGGAGCGTCGCGCCGGATCCGGTCGACGGCATCCTCTGCCCTCGCGGCGTCACGGGCGGTCACCACGAGCTCGGCGCCCCTGCGGGCCAGGCCGATTGCGGTGTGCAGCCCGAGCCCGCCGGTCACTCCCGTGATGACGGCGCGAAGGCCGTTGAGGTCGGGGATGGCGTCGGTGCTCCAGGTCATCCGGTCACGGTAGGCCGCGCGGCGGCCTGCTGCGCGCGGCGCGCCGACCGGCGGCACCAGAACACCCAGGCCGCGAGGACGGCGCCGGCCGTGACGCCCAGCGTGGCGATGCCCTTGCCGTTGTTCCTCGCCGAGGCGTAGCCCGTGACCGTCGCGTAGCCGTAGGACGCGTTGTCGACGCGCTTGTCGGCGGGGGTGCAGACGATGCGCAGGTCGTCGCGGCCGTCCTCGAGGATCGCGATGAGCGTCCATCGCGTGCCGTCGCCCTGCGCGCCGATCTCGAGGTCCGTGGACGGGATGACGACGCGACCCCGGTCCTCGGCTCCGTACCGTCCGCGGCAGGAGATGTCGCGATCGGCCTGCACGATGTCGGTGTAGATCGCGAGGGTCGAACCCCTCGCATCCACCCGCTCCGTGATGGGGACGACCGTCGCGTCGCGGATCGGGTCGAACGCGGTCGCTCCGACCGCCGCGGCGGCCATCGTGCTGCCGAGGGCGATCAGCAGGGCCGCGAGGTACCAGAGCGGGTTGGTGGGTCTCACGGGCCCACTTTCCCACAGCTCGCGGCCCGATAGGTCAGAGGTTCGTGAGCGGCTCGTCGGAGCCGGTGCCCTCCGGGTTGGGGTCGTTGACGCCGGGCTGGGACTCGGTGGCGGGATCGGGTGTGGGCTCGTGCTGCGGCTCGGTCATGGATGTCCTCTCGATGGACAGCCGAGGTACCCGATCGGCCGCGGTCCACACGGCGTGAGGTCCGCCGCGCTCGTGGGCCGTCCGATGTCTCGCCAGGAGGTCGACCTCGACGCCGACCTGTGGTTCATCGCGACCCGCGACTCCCCCGAGATCGCCCACATCCGCGCCAACCCCTCCGTCGGCGTGACGATCACGACGCAGAGCTCCTGGGTGTCGATCGCCGGGACGGCCGAGGTCGTCGACGATCTGGCCAAGCTCAAGGAGCTGTGGAGCACCTTCGCCGAGGCGTGGCTGCCCGAGGGCCCCGAGGACCCCAACGCGATCCTCATCCACGTTGACGCCGAGACCGCCCACTTCTGGGACAACCCGGGCGGACGGGTCGCGAGCCTCATCAGCTTCGCGAAGTCGAAGGTGACCGGTCAGCCCTACGACGGCGGCGACAGCAAGATCGTCACGGATCTCTAGGACCTGTGGACGACCCGGTCCGCTCCGGGACGGATCAGAAGCTGGCTTCGTCGAGCTCCATGAGGGAGGCGTCGATGTTCTCGGCGATCGCGCGCTCGCCGGCCAGCAGGGGCAGGACGTTGCGGGCGAAGAACGAGGCGGCGGCGATCTTGCCCTCGTAGAAGGCCTTGTCGGACGCCGACACCTCGCCGCCGAGCCTGTTCAGCGCGACCTCCGCGCCGCGCAGCAGCAGCCAGGAGGTGACGAGGTCGCCGAGCACGTACACGAGGCGGGTCGTGTTGAGGCCGACCTTGTAGATGTTCTTGATGTCGCCGTTCTCGTCGGCGGGGTTGGCCGACATCAGGTCGGTGAACGCGGCGGCGATGATCGCCTGCGCGTCCTCCAGGCCCTTGGCGAGCAGCTCGCGCTCGACCTTCAGGCGTCCGTTGCCGGCCTCGCTCTTGACGAAGCCCTCGATCTCGGCGGCGAGGTGTCCCAGCGCCTGGCCCTTGTTCTTCACGATCTTGCGGAAGAACAGGTCCTGGCCCTGGATCGCCGTGGTGCCCTCGTAGAGGGTGTCGATCTTGGCGTCGCGGACGTACTGCTCGAGCGGGTAGTCCTGCAGGAAGCCCGAGCCGCCGAACGTCTGGAGCGACTCGGTGCCCAGCAGGGTCCACGAGCGCTCGGAGCCGTAGCCCTTGACGAGCGGCAGCAGCAGGTCGTTGACCGCCTCGGCGAGCGACGTGTCCTCGCCGGCGGCCTCCTTGATCATGACGTCGTCCTGCCACGTGGAGGCGTAGATCATGAGCGAGCGCAGGCCCTCGGCGTACGACTTCTGGGTCAGCAGCGAGCGGCGGACGTCGGGGTGGTGGGTGATCGTCACCCGCGGAGCGGTCTTGGAGGACTGCGTCAGGTCAGCGCCCTGCACTCGCTCCTTGGCGTAGTCGAGCGCGTTGAGGTAGCCGGTCGACAGCGTCGCGATGGCCTTGGCGCCCACCATCATGCGGGCGTTCTCGATGACGCGGAACATCTGGTTGATGCCGTCGTGCACCTCGCCGAGCAGCCAGCCCTGGGCCGGAGCGCCGTCGCCGAAGGTGACCTCGCAGGTCGTGGAGACCTTGATGCCCATCTTCTTCTCGACGTTGGTGACGTAGGCGCCGTTGCGCTCGCCGGTCAGCTCACCGGTCTCGTGGTCGAAGTGGAACTTCGGCACGAGGAAGAGGCTCAGGCCCTTCGTGCCGGGACCGCCGGCGCCCTCGACGCCCTGGGGGCGGGCGAGGACGAGGTGCATGATGTTCTCGGTCAGGTCGTGCTCGGCGGAGGTGATGAACCGCTTGACGCCCTCGATGTTCCACGAGCCGTCCTCGTTGGGGAACGCCTTGGTGCGGCCGGCACCGACATCGGAACCCGCGTCGGGCTCGGTGAGCACCATCGTGGCGCCCCACTGCCTGTCGACCATGAACTGGGCCATCTTCTTGTCGCGCTCGGTGCCGTTCTCGAAGACGACGCGGGCGAATGCGGGGCCGCAGGCGAACATCCAGATCGCGGGGTTGGCGCCCAGCACGAACTCGGCCGTCGACCAGATCAGGGAGGCGGGGCCGCGCTGACCGCCGAGCTCCTCGGGGATCTGGATGCGCCACCACTCGGCATCCATCCACGCCTTGTACGACGCGGCGAAGGCGGGGTTCATGGTGACGGTCTTGGCCTCGGGGTCGTAGACCGGCGGGTTGCGGTCGGCGTCGTCGAAGGACGCGGCGAGCGGGCCGGAGGCCAGACGCTCGATCTCGCCGAGGATGTCGCGAGCCGTGTCGGCGTCGATCTCCTCGAAGACCCCGTTGCCGTAGACGCTCCCGCGGTCGAACAGCTCGAAGAGGTTGAACTCGACGTCGCGGAGATTGCTCTTGTAGTGGCTCATACCGGCGGTCCTTTGGGGGAGTGTGCGCTGCAGACGGCAGCTTTGCTACTGGGTAGTAACTTAAGTATCGGCGTCGAGCGGCGCCAAGACAAGCCCATTGCCCGATCCGGTGTGTCTGACCCGTCACACGTGGGCGTCGAGCCAGCCCGTGAATCCCTCGAGGCCGGCGAGAATCGCGCCGGCGCCCGCCGCGGTCAGCTCATCGGCTGAGCACGGGCCGGTCGTCACGCCCACGCCGAAGGCTCCGGACGAGCGCGCCGCCTCCATGTCGTGCACATGGTCGCCGACGTAGATCCCGGCGCCCTCGGCGCGCAGCACCTTGGCCTTGCCCTCGCGCCAGGCCTGGCCGAACACCTCATCGACGCCGAGCCCGAGCCGTTCGAGGTGCAGGGCGGCGTTGGGGCCGTGCTTGGCGGTGATGACGATCGTCCGGCCGCGCGACCGGGCGGCCTCGAGCGCCTCGTGCGCTCCCGGCAGCGCCGCGATCAGGTCGAGTGCGATCGAGGGATACAGCTCGCGGTACCGATCGGCCCAGTGCGGTACGTCCTCCGCCGGCAGCCACTGGCTCAGCTCCCACTCCAGGGGAGGGCCGAGGCGCGTGACCACGAGGCTCGTGTCGATCGCCGCCCCCGACTCGACCACGATCTGGTCGTAGACGGCCTTGATGCCGGGCCGCGAGTCGATGAGGGTCATGTCCAGGTCGAAGCCGGTGATCGTCACCCGTGCGACGCTAGCGATCTGCTCACCCGCCGAGCTCGAACGCGTCGCCCGCGAGTCGTTCGTGCACGTCCTCGATGACCGACGCGAGCGCCGGACCGGCGTCGGGCTGATCGGTCGACCGTGTCGTGGTGAGCGCGGCATGCACGACGAAGCCGTCCCACGTCGCGTCGGCCTGCGGCCCACCCCCGAGGTCGCCGGTGGAGCAGACGAAGCCGGCGACTCCCGCGATGTCGAGGGACTCCGCATCCGGGCACGACGACTGGGTCGTCCGGACGTTGCTCTCGGCCCGCGCGGCACTCGATGCCTGGCTGGCCGTGACCACGAGCGCCGGACCTTCGGCATCCGGCGTGTACCGGCAGGTCAGGATGTTCGTGGCGGCGCCACCCAGGTCCTTCGACTCGTCGGACGACTCGACCGAGGCGGCACCGAGCGCCGTCGACGCCGTCGTGTCCTTCACCAACGCGCAAGCCTGCGAGCCGCTGGGCTGGTCGTCGCTTCCGCAGGACGCGATCGTGCCGGCCAGGACGAGCGCGGCGATTCCGGGGACGATCTGGTGGATGTGTCGTCGCATCAGTCGAAGTTCGGCAGGTTCGAGGAGTACGCGTTGATGGACGACTGCCCGGGTCCGCTGTACGCCGTCTGGGAGAGCCAGGAGTTGAACTCCCGCTGCGCGACGGGATCGACGTCGTCGGAATCGCCGTTGTAGAGGTGGGGATCGATGTACTTGTGCCCGTTCTCGTCCTCCTTGATGGCGCTCTCCGGCAGCCCGGACGGGTCGTCGGGGCCGAGGAAGCCGTGGTTGAGGAGCTGGTTGTACGTCTGGAAGTTCAGCGAGTCCTTGACGGCCTGGTCCGAGTCGTCGGCCCACCGGTCGGTCACGCTGTCGGGCTGCTTGCCCAGCTCGTCGCCGAGCATGGACAGTCCCTCCGACGTCAGCATGCCGGCGATCTTGCCCTGGGGCGTCGGCACGAGATCGGTGGCGACCCCGAAGGCCTTGGCAATGGCGTCGCGCTCCTCCTGCGAGGCGGCCTCGTCGGCCTTCCCGCCCAGGAAGCCGTTCTGCATGATGTACGACAGGCTCTTGCCGCCACGAGCGGCCTCGTCGTCCATGAGGGAGTCGAGGTTCGACTCACGCAGATCGGCGATGCTCTGCGGCTTGGAGCCGTCGGGCATGCGCGCACGGTCCATCAGGTCGCCGTTGAGCTCGTTGTGGTAGTCCAGAGCCGCCGTGGTGACGTACTGCATGCCGGTCTTGTCGTCGCCGCGCCCGACGCTCTGCAGCACCTTGGCGAGATCGTCGTTGGACGCGAGCAGGCCCACGGGCTCACCGGCTCGCCGGTCCTCGCCCTCGCCGTCGCCCCAGATCCAGTCGCCACCGGTGATGTCCTCGCCGTTGCCCTGAGCGACGCGGTACACGTCGGGGGTGTAGCCCGCGACCATCTTCCCGACGCTGTCGGTCATGCCTGTCGGAACCTGCCATCCGTCGTCGCCCGGGAAGGCGCTGTCACCGCGACCTGCCTCGTGGCTGATGATGAACACCGCCTGGCTGGCCAGCCGCGCTGACTTCTCGCCGGGCGTCAGGTGGTTCGGGTCGTCGTCGCCGCCGTCGCGGGAGTTGAGGGTGGCGCCCTCCAGGGCGATGCCGAGGCCGTCGCCGTCGTCGGTGGGCCAACGACGCTCCGAGAGCAGGTAGTGCAGCTTCTCGTTCACGTCCTGGTCGTGGTAGCTCGTCGTGTCGCCGTCGTCGAAGAAGTTCTCCGCCGCCTCGGGCGTCTTCTCCATGCCCCCGAGCAGATTCGCGAGGCCGTCGTACGCCGTCTGGTAGGTCACGGTGTCGTCGTAGGGGTCGTCGGAGTCTCCACGGTCGATGGAGGGATCCTTGATGCCGTAGTCGCCCATCTGGTCGTTCAACGGACCCCAGACGGGATCGCCGTCGTGCTCCCTCTCCCAGTCGTAGACCTTGTCGGTCAGGTCGCCCAGAAAGTCCGGGTCGAAGGCGCTCTCGTGCCCGCCGTGCTTGATCATGAGCGTGAGCGCGGCTGCGTTCTCCGGGTGGTCCTTGTCGACGATCGCCTGGAACCAGGTCTCGGCCAGGTCGCCGGTCGGCTTGTACTCGCCGGTCCCCTTCGTGTACGTCGCCAACGTCCCACCCGCCGCGGCGAGGAAGTCCTGGTACAGCTGGGCACGATCGGCCTGGTCGATCGGCGGGTTGGAGCCGCCCGGGAACGCATGGTTCGACAGCTCGCGGATCGCGTTGGAGATGTCGTCGGGCTCGACGTCGGTGTAGAGCGCGTGGGCGAACGGCTGCTGGTCCCTCAGGAGCTGCAGTGCGCGGACGGTCTGCTCGTCGACGTCGCCGTCCTTGATGTCCTTCGCGACGTCGTTCGCGATGATCTCCTGGGCCGCAGGAGTGATGACCTCGGCGATCGCAGGATCGATGTCCTTGGTGTTCCTGACGTACTCGACCTGCTCCTCGTCCGTCATGTTCTTGACGGTGTTCAGCTGCGCCTGCTGGCGCTCGTCGTCGGTCAGCTGCAGGTTCGGCCAGACGCCCGCCATGCTCAGAGGGATGTAGCCGGCGAGCACGAGCTGCTTGACGTCCGCGAGGTCGGGGGTTCCCTCGAAGAGGCCGGCGACGCGGTCGGCCTCGGTCTCGAGCGCCGTGTGGGCGCGGTCGTAGCGGCCCTGCAGCTTGGCCTTCTCCTCTGCCTTGATCTCGGCGTAGCTGAGCTCCGGTGGTCCGTCGTCGTCGGCGCCGCTGCCGGCCTCGCTGTTGTCGTCGGCGCGGTTGTTCTGCGCCTGCCAGCGCGCGTAGGTGTTGTCGTGGAGCTCCTGGTTGAGCGTGTCCACCGTGGTGTCGAAGGTCTCGACGGTGTCGGCGAGGCTGTTGAGCAGGCCTACGGCGTACAGGCCGCTCTGCGTCAGGCGGCGGGCCGCGGCGGTCGCCGGCTGTAGGTTCATGGTCGTGGCGTCCTGGAAGTCGCCCTCGATCGTCGACCGGATCGCCTTCGAGTCGTCCGCTAGGTCGGCGACCAATGTCTGCAGCGTCGCGGCGTGCGTGCTGGGCGAGTCGGCTGC
Organism: Aeromicrobium sp.; assembly: GCA_025964895.1. Classification (GTDB taxonomy): domain Bacteria; phylum Actinomycetota; class Actinomycetes; order Propionibacteriales; family Nocardioidaceae; genus Aeromicrobium. Next base: position 7,044 of record JAOPXY010000003.1, on the reverse strand, counting down.
CTCACGGATCGTGGCGGCAGTCGCCCCGCCGTTGAAGTCTGCATACTTCTCGAAGTCGTCGACCATCGCTGTGTCGTCCCCCTGAAGATCTCCGCCCGTCGGAGCGGTGCGCGGTGTGAGTCAGACGTGTGGCCCGGCGGCCGGGCCGCCGAGCCACAGATCGGATCGTTCACTGGATGCGGTTGATGCGGCTGCGAAGCCCGTCGGCCCGGCCCGATGTCGCGTTGACCTCGGTGGCCAGGGTGTGGGCGTTCTCCTCGTCACTGCTGCGTGCCGTCGACGCGACGTTGGAGACGTTGTCACCACCGGCGGTCAGCTGGTGGCCGACCAGGTTGCTGTCGTCGACGACGTTGTTCGTCACGAACGTCGACAACGCCGACTTGATCCGGCCATGGCCCACCGAGCCCGACGCCGAGTCGAGCCCGTGCTTGAGACCGCTGGCGGCCGACTGCCCACCCGTCGATCGGCCCGCGACGGTGCGTCCCGCACCGTGCAGACCGTCGACCTCGATCCCTGTGACATCGCCTGAGCCCATGACAGCAAGCCTCAGTTGATCGTGCGCAGCGACTTGTTGGCCGCGTTGCGGACGCCTGCGATGAACTCGTCCGTGTTCTCGGACGTCTTGCCCGCGAGCTTGTTGACGTTGGTGTCGATCTCCTCGCCGTGGTGGCGGGTCGTGGAACGCTGCGAGGCCTGGAGGTCGGAGCCGACGCCGTTCTCCATCTGGTTCTGCAGGTGCGCCTGCTGGCGGTCGACGCCGTCGTTGGCGTCGCGGAAGTTGGACATGGTCGAACGGGTGTCGTCGACGTGCTGCTGGACGGAACCGCGGTCGACACGAAGCTGGTCACTCATGATGTCTCCTTCTGGTGCGGATGGGAGGTGAGGGCGCTCAGGCCCGGTTGATCTTGCTGGTCAGATCGGACGCGGCGTTCTCGACGGTGCGGGACTCGCCGGCCTGCTGGTGCGACGCGGAGTCCTCGTGGTCGGCGGTGCGGCGCAGGTAGTCGGCGCCTCCGGAGGCGTTGTTGGCGTGCATCAACGCACCTGCCGAGAGGCTGTTCGCCGCGGCCGTCGACCCGTTGCCGGCCTGGGAGGCGAGAGCGCCCTTGTTCTGGCCCAGCAGATCGGCGGTGTGGCCGTGCTGCTTCTTGGAGAGGGCCTGTGCGGCCTCGCCCTCCTGAGCGATTCCCTTGTTCTGCTGCAGGGCACCTTCGTAGCCCTCGGACAGTGAAACGCGATCATTCGTCATCGAGTTCATCCCCTGTGAGAAGTCGGATAGTCCCGAAGGACTAGTCGTTCTAGTCACCCCAGACTAGGGCAAAACCTGTTCGTGCAACAGATTTTCGCGAAATGGACACGTCCAATCACGCCTCGTGGTCGTCGACGAGGGCGGTCTGCACCAGCGACGTGGAGCCGTCGCGTGTGACGTACATGGCGCGTCCCTTCGGCAGTCGGCGCGACGGGTGGCCGCCGATGAGCCGTCCCTCGAGGCGGTCGCCGGAGAACATGAAGCCCGGCGTGCTGAGGTCGATGAGGCTCTGGATCAGCGGCTCGAAGACGGCACGTGACATGCCGCCGGTGCGGCGGGCGAGCACGAGGTGGAAGCCCAGGTCGCGGCCCTGGGGCAGCAGGTCGACGAACGCCCGGAGCGGGTCGCCCTGCGAGGTGGCGACCAGGTCGTAGTCGTCGACGATCACGAAGACCTCGAGACCCGACCACCACGTGCGGCTGCGCAGCTGCTCGGACGTCACGTCGGGTCCGGGCACGCGGGCCAGGATCGCGGCGGACACCTCGGCGGCCATCGCCGCGGTCTGGTCGAGACCCGTCGCGTACGTCAGCAGGTACTCCTGTGGCACGACGTCGAGCAGCGAGCGCCGGTAGTCGACCACGACGATGCCGATCTCCTCAGGCGTGCGGCTCGACACGAGGTTCTTGATGATCAGCTTGAGCAGGTTCGACTTGCCGGTCTCGCCGTCGCCGTAGACCTGCAGGTGCGGGTCGGTGCCGGAGATGTCGATCTCGGCCGGGCCGAGGTTGAGCTCGGACAGGCCGACGAGCACGCCCTTGTCGCCGAGCTGGATCGGCGGCAGGTCCGCGAACGCCACGAGGCGCGGCAGCACCTCGACCTTGGTGACGCTGCGGTCGCCCCACTTCTGGCTGACGGCGTCGATGAGTGCCTGCTGCGCCGACTGCGAGGTCTCGGCGTCCCCGAGCTCCAGCACGGGCAGCGCGGCCTGGAACAGATTGGCCGACTGTCGCGTGCCGGTGATGCCGCGGCCGTTGATCTCCCGGGGGATCTGCTCCATGATCTTGCGGTCGAACTCGGAGTCGTACGCATCATTGATGCGCAGCTCGAGACGTCCACCCATCGAGCCCTGCATCCGCATGCGGACCTGCATGTTCTGCGTGACGGTCACGATGACGTGGACGCCGAAGTTGGTGCCCCGCGCCGCGAGATCGGCGATCGCGTAGTCGAGGTCGTCGAACTCGTCGCGGAACGTGCCCCAGCCGTCGACGATCAGGAAGATGTCGCCGGGCTCGTCCGGCAGCGAGCCGGCCGCCCGCGCGCGACGGAACGCCGCCATCGACTCGAGCCCGTGCTCGCGGAACATCGACTCGCGGTGGTTGAGAGCCGCACGGACGTCGTTGACGGTGCGGGTGATGCGCTCGGGATCGACGCGGGACGCGACCGAGGCGACGTGGGGCACGCGCTGCAGGGCGCTGAGCGAGCCTCCGCCGTAGTCGATGCAGTAGAACGACACGTCGCCCGGCGCGTACGCCATGGCCATCGACAGCACGAGCGTGCGGACGAGCGTCGACTTGCCGGTCTGCGGCGACCCGGAGATGACCAGGTTGGCGCCGCCGCCGGTGAAGTCCCACGCGAGCGGGAACTGGCTCTGGTGCGTGGGGTCATCGACCGTGCCCAGCACCGCGGTGCAGGTCGTCGGATCAGCCGTGTCGTCGATCGACACCAGATCGCCCAGCGGCAGCTGCGGCGGGAGCGGCTCGAGCCAGACGGGGCGGACGTCCGCGGCGCCGGCGGCCGCGATCTGGTCGCACAGCACGTCGAGCACCGTGGACGAGGTGGGCCGCTCGGCGGCGACCTTCTCGATCTGCGCCTCGGCGGCGGCCTTCTGGGCCAGCCAGGCGCCCAGTCCGTTGAGCGCGACGAAGGGCACGACGGGCACGGCCGTCTTGGGCCCGTCGACCGGCGGCACGTACGTCGACGACACGAGGGCGGCCTTGAACCGGTCGAAGACCGTCGTGTCGACCTTGAGGTAGCCAGATCCCGGCTCGGGCGGCAGGTGGAACGCGTCCGGGACGCCGATCGCGTCGCGGCTCTCGCCCTCGGAGAACGTGCGCAGGCTGATGCGGTACGACAGGTGCGACTCGAGGCCGCGGATCTTGCCCATCTCGAGCTTCTGTGTGGCCAGCAGCAGGTGGACGCCGATGGACCGGCCGATGCGGCCGATCGCGACGAACAGCTCGGCGAAGTCGGGTTTGGCGGTCAGCAGCTCGGAGAACTCATCGACGATCACGAGCAGGTGCGGGAGCGGCTCCAGCGCCTCGCCGGCGTCGATGCGGTCCTGGTACGCCGTGACGTTCGGGAGGTTGCCGGCCTCCTTCAGGATCTCCTGGCGACGCTGCATCTCGCCGAACAGCGCGTCGCGCATGCGATCGACCAGCGTCAGGTCGTCCTGCAGGTTCGTGATCATGCCGGCGATGTGGGGGATGTGCTCCATCGACGCGAACGTCGCGCCGCCCTTGAAGTCGACCAGCATCAGCGCGAGCCGGTCGGGACCGTGGCCGATGACCAGGGAGCTGACGAGGGTGCGGAGCATCTCGGACTTGCCCGAGCCGGTCGCACCGACGACGAGGCCGTGCGGGCCCATGCCGCCGTGCGCGGACTCCTTGAGATCGAGCCAGACCGTCTGCCCCGTCGCGCCGACGCCGATCGGGACGCGCAGCAGGTCGCGCAGGGCCCGCGGCTGCCAGGTGCGGCCGAGGTCGAGCCGGGCCGGGTCACGGACGCCGAGGATCTCCGGCAGGCCGACGGTGTCGGTCAGCCCGTCGCCGTCGCCTGCGTCCTCGACCGTGAGCCGCAGCGCCGACAGCACGCGGGCGACGGTCGACGGCAGGCCCGGCGCGGACAGGTCCATCGTGAACGGAGCGGGCCACGATCCGAGGACGACCGTGCCGTCGTCTGCGATCTCGATGCGCGCCTGCACCGACTCGGGCTCCTGCCGCTGCGAGTCGAGCAGCGAGATGACGTGGACGCCGAGGGCAGCGAGCGGCACCTGGAGATCGGGTGAGGCGAGGTGGTGCCCCGGCGGCAGTCCCTCGCCGTCGATGATGACGACGAGGTGGGGCCCGCCGACGGCACCGCCGCGTGCCCGCTGCAGCCGGTCGAGACGCGCCTCGAGATCGGGCTGCAGGCGGTCGGCCATGGCCAGGACGTCGGCCTCGACCCGCCGCGCCTGCAGGTCGCCGTCGAGCGCGTGCGACTGCGCGTGCGGCAACCACTTGACCCAGTCCCAGTCGGCCGCGGTCTCATCGGACCGCACGAGGGCGATCTCGAGATCGTTGGGGCTGTGGAGCGCGGCGAGCTGGAGCGCGATCGTCGTGGCCATCGCGCGGCGCATGGGAGCCCGGCCGATGATGCTGGTCTGCCCGGCCGCGGCGAGCCCCAGCGTGATGGGCTGGTCGCGCAGGATCGCGTAGCGCTCGATGAGCTCCTGCGCCGCCTGCAGGCACACGGGATCGAAGTCGTTGAGGGGGCCCGTGTCGGCGTCGAGCGTCAGCCCCGACGACAGGGGGACCTCGCCGGTGCCCAGGCGGACTGCGAGGAAATCCGGGTGCGAGGGCCGGCGCTCCCAGCGGCGGGCGTTGTCGCGGCTGATGTCGAGCAGCTCGTCGGTGCGGGGGTACCGCCACGACTGCTCGGCACGCTGCTCGGCGATCTGGTCGCGGACGGTGTGGCGGAGGGCCTCGATGTAATCCAGGTAGCGCTCGCGTCCCTCACGGACCTGCCGCTTGGTGCCGCTGCGCTGGCTGATCATCATGACGACGCCGATCGCGATCGAGCCGATCAGTGCCAGCATCGCCGCGACCGCCACGATGGGGCGGTCGCGCTGCGTGATCGCCACCGTGACCGAGCCCGTGCCGCTCATGATCGGCATCATCATCATGCTGGCGCCGGCCATCGCCGGCGCGGCCTGGCCGCGCATCGGCGGGGCCTCGATCGATAGCGGGCTCGTCTGGGTGCTGGGCGGCTCGATCCGCGCCGGCCGTTTCACCAAGGTGGTGGTCATCAGTCCCCAGATCTGATCAGTGCGTTCCTCGTGTGGTGTGAGGTTGTCCGCTCAACGATATGCTCGCAACCGCCGAGGGCCGCCGCAAGGCCGCCACCATGGTCGCTGAGGGGAGTGGGCATGCAAACCGCATACAGTCGTGTCACGGTCGTGACGGCCGAGCGGACGATCGATCTCGCCCTCCCGAGCAGTCTCCCACTGGCGGACGTGCTTCCGCAGGTGATGCGGTACGCGGCCCCGGACACGGCGCCGGGCTCGCCCACCAGCTGGACGCTCGCACCGCTGGGAGGCGCGACCCTCGCGCTGTCGCAGACGCTGAGCGATGCCGGGGTGCTCGACGGTGACGTGCTGGAGCTGCGCGCGCAGCAGGACGACGTCCGCCCCGCGACGGTCGAGGACGTCCGCGACACCGTGGAGGACAGCGTCGACGCCTCCGGCGGCGTCTGGTCGACCCTCACGACGCGCTCGTACACGATTTTGCTGGGCTCGGCCCTGCTCGCGCTGCTGGGCGTGGGCTCCTGGGTCGCCAACCGGGTCGGCGGAGCCGGAGCGCTCGCGGAGGCGGGTGATCCGGTGCCGGCGGGCGTGGTCGTGGCGGTGCTGCTGTTCGCCACCTGGTGGGCCGCGACCCTGGCCCGGGTGCTCGACGCGCAGGTCGCCGCGGCGGCCGCGATGGTGTGGGCCGGCGTCCTGGGCGCGTCCATCGGCGAGCGTGCCGACGTCGACACGTGGGAGGTCCTGGCGTTCGCGGTCGTCGCCGTCGCCGTGATCGCGGGGGTCGCTCGCCTGCTGACGCCCGCCGCCACGGCCCACCTCGCCGCCGCCGCCGTCCTGCTCGTCGTCGGCCTCAGCCACGCGGTCGTCGACGTCACCTCGGCACCCGTCGAGCAGGCCACCCGCATCCTGCCTGTGCTGGCGCTGCTGACGGTCGGCACGATCCCGCTCATCTCCCTGTCGGTCGGTGGCGTCGCCAGCGCCGACTACCGCGTCCGCCACGTCGGCCGGCTCGACCTCCCGGCGCTGCAGGCCCGCTACCGCGCCAGCAATGCGGTGCTGGTCGGCTCGCTCGTCGGCATCGCCCTCGTCGTCGTGTGGGGCGGCATCGCGCTCGACCTGCGCGACGAGCCGTGGGACCGCACGCTCGCGATCAGCCTCGCGGTCGCCGCGACCCTGCGCTCACGCCTGTTCTCACGGACGCCCCACATGCTGCCGCTGCGCACCGCCGGCCTCGTCGTGCTCGCCTTCGTCGCGAGCCAGTTCACGATCGAGCACGCCGACGCTGCCCCCTACCTCGCGGTCGTCGTCGCCGCGGCGATGCTCGCCGCGATCGGACTGACGTCGACCCCGATGTCCGACATCACCCGCGCACGGGTCAAGCGGCTGCTCAACGTCCTGGAGTTCTTGGTCGTGGTGGACCTGCTCGTGGTGTTGTGTGGTGCCGTTGGCATCTACGAGCGAATCGGAGGGATCTTCTGATGGCTGACGAAGGCAGTGGCACGGCGGACGGCGACGCACCCGTCGACCCCACGATCCGCGACCGTCGGCAGGCGCAGGGCGCGGCCGGCGACCTGGCCCGCATGGGCATCGACCCGCGCAGCCTGGGACTGACCGAGCCCACCGCACCCGCCCCTCCACCGCCCGGCCGCACCTCGCCGCCGGCCGCCGAGGACGATCTCGAGCCGCGTGCCCCCGTCGTCTACCTGCGCCCGCAGGACGGGGCGCGGCAGGCCGC
>JAOPXY010000152.1 GCA_025964895.1 Aeromicrobium sp. | reverse complement strand
CGAGCTCATGGCGTCGACGTCGACGCACGACCGCGACGACCTGCTCGAGTCCGATCGGCTGCTCCGCGATCTCGTAGGGTGACGCGATGAGCCTGACGATCCGCGAGATGGTGCCGCCGGAGTCGCTCGACGGCCCGCAGGGTGACGAGTTCCGGGCATACATGGCGGTGCGCAACGCGGTAGAGGCGCACGTCGTCGGCTCGGACCTGCTGGCACCGACGCCCGAGGAGCTGCTGCCGGAGTACCGCACCAACCCGATCCGCGGGCGGCGGCACGCGCTGGCGTCCGTCGACGGCGAGGCGATTGGACGCGCGATCGTCACGACACGTCCGCTCACCCCGGGCGTCGGTGCGTACTTCGTGGTGGACGTCCTGCCCAGGCACCGGGGCCGCGGCGTCGGCACGGCGCTGCTGCGGTGGGTCGAGGAGACCGCCGGTGCGGTGGGGGAGACGACGCTCAAGGTGTCGATCGCCCACTCGGTGTCGGCGCCGGGCGAGCGGATCGCGCCGCCCACCCGGGTTCGGGGAGCTGCCGGCCGACGACCCGGGCGTCCGGTTCCTGCTGCGGCACGGGTTCTCGCTGGAGCAGGTCGTGCGCATCAGCGTCCTGGAGACGTCCGGCCTGGCCGACCGGCTGCCCGCGCTGCTGACGGACGCGAGCGCGAGTGGCGACTACCGTCTCCTCGAGTGGACCGGACCGACACCGCCGGAGTGGCTCGACGACCTCGCGGTGCTGCACACCCGCATGAGCACCGACGCGCCGATGGCCGGGCTGCAGGCGCCGCCCGATCCGTGGGACGCCGCCCGCGTCGCGGCTCACGACGCCCGCATCGCCGCGGGCGGCCAGACCGTGCTGACGACCGCGGCCGAGCACGTGCCGTCCGCGCGACTCGTCGGGTTCTCGGAGATCTACGTGCCGGCCGGCCGCGCCGCCGCGATGCAGGCGGACACGCTCGTGCTGCGCGAGCACCGCGGGCACCGGCTCGGCATGCTCCTGAAGGCCACGACGGCGCAGCGCCTGCTGCAGGCCGCGCCGCACGTCGAGGCCGTCATCACCTACAACGCGGAGGAGAACCGGCCGATGCTCGACGTCAACGAGGCCATGGGCTTCCGCGCGATCGGGTATGAGGGTGGCTGGCTCAGGACGTAGGTGCGCGGGACGTCCACGCGGGAATACTGGCCGTGGTAATCTAGTTTAAGTTTCAACAAGCACTATTCGAGGGGCTTGTGCGAGGAGAACATCATGAGCAGCATGCAGTTCGGCATCTTCACCGTCGGTGACCTGACGGTCGACCCCACGGACGGCTCGCTCCCGACCGAGAACGAGAAGCTCAAGGCCCTGGTCGCGATCGCCAAGAAGGTCGAGGACATCGGCGGCGACGTCTTCGCCGTCGGCGAGCACCACGACTCGGGCTTCGTGCCGCCGTCCATCAGCACGCTCCACGCCTTCATCGCCGCGCAGACGAAGCGACTCATCCTGTCGACGTCGATCGCGCACATCACGACCAACGACCCGGTCAAAATTGCCGAGGACTACGCGACGCTCCAGCACCTGTCGGACGGCCGGGTCGACCTCGTGCTCGGCCGCGGCAACACCGCGCAGGTCTACCCGTGGTTCGGCAAGGACCCCTCCAAGGGCGTCGAGCTGACGATCGAGAACTACCAGCTGCTGCGCCGCCTCTGGGACGAGGACGTCGTCAACTGGGAGGGCCGGTTCCGCACCCCGCTGCAGGGCTTCACGTCGATCCCGCGGCCGCTCGACGGCGTTGCGCCGTTCGTGTGGCACGGGTCGATCCGCACGCCCGAGGTCGCCGAGATCGCCGCGTACTACGGCGACGGCTACTTCGCGAACAACATCTTCTGGCCCAAGGAGCACTACATCCGGCTGATCAACTTCTACCGGCAGCGCTACGAGCACTACGGTCACGGCACGCAGGAGCAGGCGATCGTCGGGCTCGGCGGCCAGTTCTTCATGCGTAAGAACAGCCAGGACGCGGTCAACGAGTTCCGTCCGTACTTCGACAACGCGCCGGTCTACGGCCACGGTCCGTCGCTGGAGGACTTCCAGGCGCAGACGCCGCTGACCGTCGGCAGCCCGCAGGAGGTCATCGAGAAGACGCTGTCGTTCGCGGACTTCTTCGGCGACTACCAGCGCCAGATGTTCCTGATCGACCACGCGGGCCTGCCGCTCAAGACCGTGCTCGAGCAGCTCGACCTGCTCGGCGAGATCTTGCCGACCCTGCGCGCCGAGTTCGACGCGCGCCGTCCTGCCGGCGTGCCGGACGCGCCCACCCACGCCAACCGGCTCGCCGCCAAGCAGGCCGCCACCACGACCGAGGGGAGCCAGTCATGACCGCCATCGTCGCGATCTCGTCCGGCCTCAGCGAGTCGTCGAGCACCCGCCGGCTGGCCGATCGTCTCGTCGAGTCGGTCGGACGTCAGTTCGGTGACGCCTCGATCGAGCTGGTCTCGCTGCGCGAGCTGGCGCACGACATCGTCGACGCGACGCTGCTGGGCTTCGCGTCGCCGAGGCTGCAGGACGTCCTCGACAAGGTGGGCGCCGCCGATGGTCTCGTGGTCGTCACGCCGATCTACAAGGCGTCGTACCCCGGGCTGTTCAAGTCGTTCATCGACGCGCTCGACGCCGATGCCGTGATCGGCAAGCCGGTGCTGCTCGCGGCGACCGGCGGCACGGCGCGGCACTCGCTGGCGATCGACCACACGCTGCGACCGTTGTTCGCGTACCTGCAGGCGCTCGTCGTGCCGACCGGCGTGTTCGCGTCGACCCACGACTGGGGCTCCGAGGGCGCGCAGGCGCTGGAGCAGCGCATCGACCGCGCCGCGGGCGAGCTCACGAGCCTGCTCAAGGGCGCCGGCACCGGACGTTCGCGCGACGACGAGTTCGACCTGTTCAGCGACACGTTCTTGTCGATCTCGCAGGGTCCGAAGGCGCCGGGCTCCGACGCCTGACCGGCTCGCGGGCACGTCGTCCCGTCCCTAGGCTGGACGACGTGCCCGATGACCTCGCCTCCCGGTTCCGCCTGAACTCCACGGGACCGCTGCGCGAGCTCGGGCGGGGCTTTCGTCGGGTGGGCCTGCGCGGTGTCATCGCCGACACCAACCGGGCAGCGACTCGCACGGAGGTGCCGGGCGAGGCGGTCGCCGAGGGATTCACCTGGGATGGGCGCGACACCCGCACCGACCGCTGGTGGCCGCAGGGCATCACGACGTCCGCCGACGCCTACGGGCACGAGGACACCGCGGGGACGTTCGGGGGCTCCTCCGTGCTGCTGACCAGCTGGTACGCGCACGGCCCGTTCCGCCGACTGCTCGGCGCGCGCATCACGGTCGTCGTCGGTATCGACGGCGCGTCGCCGGCCTATCGTCACGTGCTGCTGGCCGAGCCGGTCAAGGTCGGTCCCGTCCACGTGCTGCGACCGGTGAACGTCCATGCCGGCGGCATCGTCTGGTACGGCGACCACCTGTTCGTCGCGGGCAGCGACGCCGGTATCCGGGTGTTCCGGCTCGACGACATCACGCACGTCCGCAACCGGGTGCACGCGCGCGGCTACCGCTACGTCCTGCCCCAGGCGTCGAGCTACGCGGCCGACCAGGACGCCGACCAGGAACCGCTGACGTACTCGTTCCTGTCGCTCGATCGCGGCGCCGACGTCGACCGTCTGGTCGCCGGCGAGTACGGCACGAAGGGCAGCGGCAGCCACCGGCTCGTCCGCTACGAGCTGGACCGCCACACGCAGCTGCTGCGCGGCGACGAGCAGGGCCGTTCCTTCGCCTCGGAGCTCTACGACAGCCAGCCCGACCGCATGCAGGGCGCGACGCTCGTCGGTGAGACGTGGGTCGTGACGGCCAGCGCGGGCGAGGGGCGTCCCGGCGATCTGTGGGTCGGCCGACCGGGCGAGCTCCGCCGACTCCGGGGCGTGCTGCCGACCGGGCCCGAGGACGTCGCTCACTGGCCGCAGCGTCGTCAGGTGTGGTCGCTCACGGAGTGGCCGGGGCGCCGCTGGGTGTTCGGGGTCGACGTCGATCCGTGGATCACGGGTTGACGATCAGGTCGGCGTGCTCGCGGCGCGCGATGACGCGGCGCGCGTTCGGCTCGTCCACCTCGTCGACCCAGGCCTGCGCCGCCGCCCGCTCCTTGCCGAACGTCACGTGCCGCTCCACGAGCCGCGACCGGCGCCGGTCGTCGTCGAGGTCGACGAACCACACCTCGTCGAGCTCGGCCCGCACCTCGGGCCACGCCCCGGACTCGTCCAGCAGGTAGTTGCCCTCCGTCACGACGAGCGTCGCGCTGGGCGGGACGGTGATCGCGGCGGCGATCGGCTGCTCGAGCTCGCGCTCGAAGTCGGGCGCCAGCACGTCGTGGTCGAGCTCAGCCCGCAGCCTGCGCAGCAGCGCCAGGTACCCGTGGACGTCGAACGTCTCGATCGCGCCCTTGCGCTCCAGCAGCCCGCGCTCGACCAGCGCCGCGTCCGCCAAGTGGAACCCGTCCATCGGCACGTGCGCCGCCTCGACCCCGGCGGCCAGCAACCGCTTTGTGATCGTCCGCGCCAGCGACGACTTGCCCGCCCCCGGTGCCCCGACGACACCGAGCAGCGCCCGCCGCCCAGGCCGCACCAGCGCCGCGGCACGCTCGACCAGGGCCCTCGTCGCTGCGCCGTCCATGCCGCCATTGTGTCGCAGGATGCGCGTTCGGCCCGCTG
>JAOPXY010000001.1 GCA_025964895.1 Aeromicrobium sp. | reverse complement strand
GTCGGCGGACTCGGCGAATCCGGGCACGAACCCCGCGAGCACGTCGGCGCCGACCGCGAAGGCAATGTTCGCGCTGATCGCCGCCGACGCCGTGGACTCTGATCCCAGGCACCAACCGACCAGCAGGTCGGCCTCACGCTGAGCGATCGTGCGGTCGTCGTCCTCGGCGGCCGGCTGGCGGGCGGCCTGATGGACCTTGGCCTCGATCGCCGCGGCCTCCTGAGAGGGCGGGTACGCGTTGAGCCAGGCCATCGAGTCACCGGTGTGCTTGACGCTGACGTGCCGCTCGGCGCGGGCCTCCTCGGCCCGTTCGACCGCGAGGTCGGCCTCGACCCGCTGCACGAACCGCCGCAACCACTGCCGCAGCTCCGCGCCGGTGTGGGTCGTGGCGTAGGGAATCACGGTCTGGTCGAGGCGGCGGATGGACTCCTCACGCTGCAGCTGGTCGATCGTGGCCGAGATGTCCCGCACCCTCGCGAAGTCGATGAGCCCGTCCCCGAACGCATCCCACACCGCCGGGGCCTTGGCCCGCACCCAATCGGCGGCAGCGAGCTTGTAGACCACCTGCCCCTCCGACAGGCCGGTCGCCTCACCGATCGCCAGCGCAACGGCGGACCGCTCGAGCCTCATCCGCAGACCCGACTCCAACGAAGCAGTCCGCGCGTACTCCGCGTCGCGGTAGTCGAGCATCTTCTCGACCTCGAACCACTCAGCCCGAGCACGCCACTTCACGACATCGGACAGACCGTCCGTCGACGTTGCTGTGCTGCTGGCCATACCCCAAACCTAGAGGACCCCACCGACACTTTCTCCTGCGATGGCAGAGAAAATGCACAGAAAATGCGAAGATCCCCGGGACGTCGTCCCGGGGCTCCTCGCTCGCTGGTGCCGTACTACTTGATCGTCACCTTGCTGGTGTTGACCGTCTTGGTGCGCACCCTGGAGTCACCCGAGTAGATGACCTTGTAGGTGCGCTTGCCCTTCTTCTGCTTGGTCAGCGTGACCTTGGCCTTGCCGCCCTTGAGCGTCACGGTCTTGAGCGTCTTGCTGCCCAGCTTGATCGTGATCTTGCCCGTGGGCGTCACACCGGACGCCTTGACCGTGATCGTCAGGGTCGCCTTCTTCTTGGCACCCTTCGCCGACACCTTGACCGACGCCGACTTCTTGGCGACCGGCGCGGGAGCGGCCGGCGGCGCAGGCGGGGCCGGCGGGACGACGACCGGCGTGAGCGCCAGCGCACCGTTGATGTCGCCGAGGGTCTGCTTGGCCGTGACCGTGAGTGGCGTGGCCGCCGCGAGCGTCGACTGGTTGTCGAAGTACTCCGGCGCGAAGGTGCCGTCGCCACTGCAGTCGGCGAACCTCACCTTGTACGTGCCGGTCGCGAGGCCGCGAATGACGTACTCGTCCGAGCCATTGGTGAACGCGGGGATGCCCAGCTCGCGGTACTCGCCGTCCACCAGACCGAGCGCGAAGGCGCAGCCGCTGTCGAGCCCATCGCCGGCCGGGTCGACCAGCGTTCCGGAGATGAAGCCGGCAGGCGCCAGAAGGGCGTCGACCGACTTGGGCGCGGTCTCGCCCGTTGCGAGCGTGAACTCTTCGACGCCTGCGGCGTCGACGGCGGCCTTGTCGTTGTAGAACTCCTCGACGAAGTTGCCGTCGTAGTCGACGAAGCCGATGCGGTACGTGCCGGCCGGCAGGTCGTCGATGGCGTAAGAACCCCCTTCATCGGTCGAGGCGTAGCGCTGGAACGACTGCCAGCTGGTGCCGTCCTCGTCCACCACCTTGCGGTAGGCCGAGACGATGATGCCCTGCAGCGGACCGTCGGGGCCGCTCACCTGCCCGCGCACCACGGCAGCGGGCGTGAGCGACGCGTCCGCCTCGTTGGCATGGCTGCCCGCCGCGATGGTGATGACGTTGAAGCCCGTGGCGTCGTCCTCGACGGGGATGTTGTCGAAGTACTCCGAGAGGTAGCCATCGGCTTCGAACTGCAGGCGATACTCGCCGTCACGCAGGCCGATGACGGAGTAGTTCCCGTCCTCGTCCGACGTGGTCTCCCGCTCGTACTGGTAACGACCGTCGAGGAACCGGGCCGCGATCACGCGGACGCCCGGCAGGCCACCGGACCCGGAGTCGGCGGAGGTGAACCCGCCGATCGTTCCACCCACGGCCATCGTGAGGGTGGGAGCCGTGGCGGGGACGTCCGTCACCTCGAACTCGACGGTCTCGTTCGCCGCGTACCTATTGGTGTAGCCCATCTCGGGATCGATCTTGCCGCCGCTCATCACGCGGTACCGCGGTCCCGACGGGACGTCGGTGAACTCGTACGCGCCCTCGGCGTCGGTGACCTTTGAGGAGCCCAGGTCCTCCCAGTAGCCGTAGTCCTGATCTCCCTGCCAGACCTGAAGGTTCACGTCGAAGCCCTCCGGCGACTCCCCGGCGATCTCGAGAACACCGGAGACCGACACCGTGGCCGCCTGGGCGGGTGCGAAGGCCAGCGGCCCCAGCACGAGGGACAGGGCGGCGACCATCGCCACGAGAAGTCGGGGCACGAGAGTATGCCTCTCACCGACCGTTGGCAGGGACAAGCTCATGTGGTGCTCCGATTGGTATTGGGACGAATGTCCTGCTCATTTAAGGCGCGGTCGGAGCATCGCGCCACGCGATGGCAAAAAACCATTCCGAATGACCATGCGTCCTGGTCACGATGGCAGCGGACAGCTACTTGATCTTCACCTTGCTCGTGCTGACCGTCTTCGCGCGCACCCTCGAGTCACCCGAGTAGTTGATCTTGTACGTGCGCTTGCCCTTCTTCTGCTTGTTAAGCGTGACCTTTGCCCTGCCGTTCCGCAGGGTCACCGTCTTGAGCGTCCTGCTGCCCAGCCTGATCGTGACCTTGCCGGTCGGCGTGACGCCGGAGGCGCGGACGGTGATCGTCAGGGTCGCCTTCTTCCTGGCATTCTTCGCGCTGACTTTGACCGATGCGGATCTCTTCGCCACGACCGGCGGCGTGGACGGAGCTGGCGCGGCCGGGATTTGCGTGAAGACACCGGAGTCCGGGGTCTCGCCAGCCTCGATCGTGATGGTGTCACCGTCAAGATTCTGGAACTCGCTGGACCCATCACCGATCGCCAGACGATACGACCCTGGGGGCAGACGTAGGGAGAACACGCCTTCACTCGTGGTCACTGCGCTGCCGCTGCTCTGCGCAACCACGACGCCATTTGAATTGCGGTTCGCCTCCACGCCGATGCCGCCGAGCGGAGCGCCGGCTGCGTCGGTGACGAGGCCCCTGACCGGAACCGCCGCCGCGAGCCCGGTCATCCCCAGATCGGTCTTCGACCCCGCAGCGATGGTGACCGGGTCGGCCGCGCCAGCGGTGGCTCTGTCCTGGTAGAACTCGTCGAAGTAGGCGATGTCGTTGGCGCGGAACTCGATCCTGTAGGCCCCACCGGGCAGTCCCTGCACCGTGTAGCTCCCGTTCTCGTCCGTCTCTGCCCCGTACCGGACCTCGGTGCCGTTGACGGTTCCCAGCGCGTCGACGGAGGCGCGGTCGATCGGCGTGCCATCCTCGCCCCGGACGGTGCCGGCGATGCGGGCTCCGACATCGAGACGGATGGTCCCCAGCGGCGTGTCACCGTCCTCGGTCACCGTCACCGTCGCAGACGTGCTCAGGTCAGGCGCCTCGTCGTAGTACTCGGCGACGTGATTGCCCTCAGCGTCGCTGACATGCACCCGATAGCTCCCCGGTGACAGACTGGGCAGGGAGAACGTGCCTACCTCATCGGTCTCGGTGGCCGCGACCACGGTGCTGTTCAGCGAGATGACCTCGACGATCGCGTCCTGGATGGGCTCGGAGGTCCCGGTCTCCAGCACGGTTCCCGACAACGATCCGTCCGCGGCGTGCGCCGGCGCGAACGCCAGCGAGCCGAGCAGCAGGCAGAGGGCTACAACGCGTGCCGCGAACAGCCGAGGTGTCGTGGACTGCCTCGTCCGGGAGGAGGACGGGGACACAGTCATGCGTTGCTCCGATTGCCGTTCGAGTGGCCCGGTCCGTGACCGGGAGCGGCGTCGGGAGCCGCTACCCATTCAGAGCATCGTCCGGCTCAGCTATGACGGAACGTTCAGTGACCTACTTCGGACGATCCAGGAACTCCTTCATCGCCTCGCGCGCCTCGTCGCTGCCGAACAGCTGCCCCGACAGCTCCGCGAGCTGCTCGCCGCGGGTGTCGATGCGGGCCACGAGGTCGTGGTTGAACAGGCTCTTGGTCGCGCGGAGACCCTGGGGACGTCCCTTCAGCAGATCGGCCAGCACCCGCGCGACCTCAGCCTGGAGCTCGGCGTCCGGCACGGCACGCGTCACGAGCCCCATGCCCGCGGCCTCGGCCGCGTCGAACGTCCGTGCGGTGAGGAACAGGTCGGCCGCCGACCGGTCGGACAGACGCGGCAGGAGGCTGGCGGAGATCACCGCCGGAGCCAGCCCCAGACGGACCTCGGTCAGGGCGAACGTCACGGACTCGGCGGCCAGGACGATGTCGGCCGCGCCCACGATGCCGAGCCCGCCGGCGCGGACCGGGCCGCCCAGCTCGACCACGACGGGCTTGCTCGACGTGGCGATCTGCAGCTGCAGCGCGACGAGCGACCGGGCGCCCTCGACCATGCCGTCACCGACCGCCTCGGCCAGGTCGGCCCCGGAGCAGAACACCCGTCCGGCCGACCGGATCAGGACGGCCTTCGCGCCGGGCTGGAGATCCGCGGTCGCCAGGTGCTCGCCCAGCTCCGTGACGAGCTGACGGCTCAGGGCGTTGCGGTTGTGCTCGCTGTCGAGGGTGATCGTGGCGACGTCGTCGGCGACGTCGAGGTGAACCAGCTCGGGCATGGGTGCTCCTCTGGTGAGACTTCTAGTAGGACTTCGGCAGACCCAGCGAGAACTGGGCGACGAAGTTGAGTGCCATCTCCCGGCTCACGGGGGCGATCCGCGACAGGCGGGAGCCCGCCAGCATCTGCACCAGACCGTACTCGTTCGCGAGGCCGTTGCCACCGTGCGTCTGGATCGCGCGGTCGACCGCGTTGCACACCGCCTCACCGGCGGCGTACTTCGCCATGTTGGCGGCCTCGGCCGCGCGCATGACGTCACCCGCGGCGTACAGCGCGGCGGCCTTCTGCGTCATGAGCCGCGCCATCTCGATCTCGATGTACGACTGCGCCAGGGGGTGCGCGATCGCCTGGTGCGCACCGATCGGCGCGTCCCAGACCTTGCGTTCCTTGGCGTACTCGGACGCCTTCGCGAGCGCGAGTCGCGCCGTGCCCAGCGCGAACGAGGCGGCCATGATGCGCTCGGGGTTCAGCCCGGCGAACAGCTGCTCGATACCGGCGCCCTCGCCGCCGATCAGCGCCTCCGAGGGCACCCGGACGTCGTCGAAGAAGAGGGTGAACTGCTTCTCCGGTGAGGAGATGCCCATGTCGATCTGCTGGTGCGTGAACCCGCGCGCGTCGGTGGGCACGAGGAACAGCGCCGGCTTGAGCTTGCCGGTGCGGGCGTCCTCGGTGCGGGCCACGACGAGCACGTGGCTGGCCTCGTCGACGCCGGAGATGTACGTCTTGGTGCCGGTGAGGCGCCAGCCGTCCGCCTCACGGAACGCGGTGGTGATGATGTTGTGCGAGTTCGATCCCGCGTCGGGCTCGGTGATCGAGAACGCGAAGGTCGACGTCCCGTCGGCGAGTCCGGGCAGCAGCGCCTGCTTCTGCTCGTCGCTGCCGAACTGGGCGATGATGGTGCCCACGATCGCCGGCGACACGACCATCAGCAACAGCGGGCTGCCCGCCGCCGCGAGCTCCTCGCACACCGCGGCGAGGTCGCCGATGTCGCCGCCTCCTCCGCCGTACTCCTCGGGGATCGCGACGCCCAGGAAGCCGTTGCGGCCGGCCTCGGACCACAGCTCGGTCGTCTTCTTGCCGGTGCGGGCCGCCTGCTCGAAGTAGTCGCGCCCGTACTTGGCGCCGAGGGCGGCGACGGACCTGCGCAGCGCCTGGCGCTCGTCGGACTCGGTGAATGCGATGGTCATACTTCTCCTTCGATGACGGCGAGCACGGCGCCGGACTCGACCTGGGCTCCGGCGGTGACCGAAAGCCCCGTGACGGTGCCGTCGGTCGGCGCCGCGATGGTGTGCTGCATCTTCATGGCTTCGAGGACGACGACGACGTCGCCCTTGCTGACCTGCTGGCCGTCCGTGACCGCGACGCTGACGACACTCGCCGGCATGGGCGCGAGCAGCGATCCCGCGGCGACCGTCTCGGCCGGGTCGACGAATCGTGGGACGGGGACCAGGTCGGCCGATCCGTGCGGACCGTCCACGTCGACCCAGCCGGGGCCGCGCACGACGTCGTAGGCCTCCGTGACGCCCGCGACGTCGAGGACGACGCGGTGCGGTGCGGCACTGACGACGGTCACGTCGTCCAGGTCGTGCTGCACGGGCCCGGCCGAGTACGAGACGGTGACCTCGTCCCCGCCGTGGACGTACGACCGGGTGCGCGGCTGGCTGGGGACGTTGCGGTACGCCGTGGGGATGCGGCTCAGCACCCGCGCGCCGGTGCTCGCGGCGGACGCCTCGGCGAGCGCGGCCGCGAGCACCAGCCGGCGGACCGCGGACCCGTTGAGCCGCGGGCGTGTCCAGTCGTCCAGACGCTCGTCGAGCAGGGCCGTGTGCAGGCGGGCGGCGCCGAACTCCTCGTCGTCGAGGATCGAGCGCAGGAAGTCCAGATTCGTCAAGACGCCGTGGATCCGCGTGCCGCGCAGTGCGCCGGCGAGCCGGCGAATCGCCTGCCGGCGGTTTTCGCCATGCGCGACGATCTTGGCCAGCATCGCGTCGTAGTGGATCCCCACGACCGAGCCCGCCTCGACGCCGGAGTCGACCCGGACACCCGGCAGCGACGGCACGTCGAGCACCCGGATCGTGCCGGTCTGCGGCTGCCACGCGTCGGCCGGGTCCTCCGCGTAGAGGCGCACCTCGATCGCGTGGCCGCGCGGGCCCGCGGGCTCCGCACCCAGACGCGACCCCTCGGCCACCGCGATCTGCAGGGCGACGAGATCCACTCCGAAGACCGCCTCGGTGACGGGGTGCTCGACCTGGAGCCGGGTGTTCATCTCCAGGAAGTGGACGCTGCCGGAGTCGAGGTGCGCGTCGGCGACGAGGAACTCGACCGTCCCGGCACCGACGTAGCGCGTGGCCGCGACGGCGGCGCGCGCCGCGTCGTGCAGGACGGCGCGGACGGCGTCGCTCACCGCGGGGGCGGGCGCCTCCTCGACGACTTTCTGGTGGCGGCGCTGGATCGAGCAGTCGCGATCCCCGACGATCCAGCACCCACCGTGGGTGTCGGCCATGACCTGCACCTCGATGTGGCGCGCGGTCGGCAGGTATGGCTCGACGAAGACCGTCGCGTCACCGAACGACGACAGCGCCTCCGCGCCCGCCGCCGCCAGCTCGTCGTCGAGCCGCGCCCGGTCGGTGACGACCCGCATGCCGCGGCCACCGCCGCCGGCCGACGCCTTGACCAGCAGGGGGCCATTCCACTTCTTCCCGGCGTCGGCGGTGGCCGTCGCGGCGTCCACCGACAGGACCGGCACTCCGGCCGCGGCCATCAGCTCCTTGGCGTGGATTTTCGAGCCCATCGCGTCGATCGTGTCGGGCGCCGGACCGATCCACGTCAGCCCCGCTGCCACGACGTCGCGGGCGAACTGCGCGTTCTCGGACAGGAAGCCGTAGCCCGGATGGATCGCGTCGGCGCCGGCCCTCAGGGCAGCCGCGATCACGAGGTCGCCGCGCAGGTAGGTGTCGGCCGGCGACGAGCCCGGCAGGCGCACCGCGACGTCCGCCTCGCCGACGAACGGCGTGGACGCATCGGCGTCGGAGAAGACCGCAACCGTGCCGATCCCGAGCTCTCGGCACGTGCGGAACACCCGTCGCGCGATCTCCCCCCGGTTGGCGACCAGCACTGATGTGATCACAGGCGGAACACTCCGTATCCCTCGGCGCCCCGGACGGGCCTGGTGTGGATCGCGCTCAGGCAGATGCCCAGGATCGTCCTGGTGTGGCGCGGGTCGATGACGCCGTCGTCGTAGAGCATCCCGGACGTGAAGTACGCCAGCGACTCCTTCTCGATCTGCTCCTCGACGTACGCGCGCATCGTCCGGTCCCCCTCCTCGTCGTACGGCTGCCCCTTCGACTCGGCGGCGCCGCGGGCCACGATCGAGATGACGCCGGCGAGCTGCGCGGGCCCCATCACGGCCGACTTGGCGTTCGGCCAGCTGAACATAAACCGCGGGTCGTAGGCGCGGCCACTCATGCCGTAGTGGCCGGCGCCGTACGACGCGCCCATCACGACCGACAGGTGCGGGACGGTCGAGTTGGAGACCGCGTTGATCATCTGGGCGCCGTGCTTGATGATGCCGCCCTGCTCGTACTCGGCGCCGACCATGTAGCCCGTCGTGTTGTGCAGGAACAGCAGCGGGGTGTCGGTCTGATTGGCGAGCTGGATGAACTGCGTCGCCTTCTGCGCCTCCTGGCTGAACAGCACGCCCTGCGCGTTGGCGAGAATGCCGATGGGGTGGCCGTGCAGGCTCGCGAAGCCGGTCACGAGCGAGGAGCCGTAGAGCGGCTTGAACTCGTCGAACTCCGACCCGTCGACG
>JAOPXY010000150.1 GCA_025964895.1 Aeromicrobium sp. | reverse complement strand
ATCATCCCGGTCGTTCTCGTCCTGCTGGTGTTCTTCACCTTCATCTTGACCCGGACCGCCTTCGGCCGCCATCTCTACGCCGTCGGCGGCAACGCCGAGGCGGCCCGCCGTGCCGGCATCAACGTCGACCGCATCCGCATCACGGTGTTCATCCTGTCGTCGACCACGGCGGCGTTGAGCGGCATCGTCGCGGCCTCGTACGTCGGCAAGGTCTCGACCTCGTCCGGTGGCGGCAACACGCTGCTCTACGCCGTGGCCGCGGCCGTCATCGGCGGCACGAGCCTGTTCGGCGGCAAGGGCCGGGCCACCAACGCGGTCATCGGTGGTCTCGTCATCGCGACGATCGCCAACGGCCTCGGACTGCTCGCGCAGGCGGCATGGATCAACTTCGTCGTCACCGGCGGCGTGCTGCTCCTCGCGGCCAGCGTCGACGCGATCTCGCGCAGGCGGCGTTCCGCGACAGGCCTGTAGTCATGGCCTCCGCCGGACGCGCAGGCGTCGGCACGAACCAGGAGGATGTCCGCCGGCACAACCTCGGGACGGTGCTCGGTCACGTGCACCGTGCCGGGCGGCTGTCGCGGGCGGAGCTGACGGCCCGCATGGGCCTCAACCGCAGCACGATCGCCGGCCTGGTGGCCGAGCTGGAGTCCCTGGGACTGGCCGAGCAGGCCAAGCCCTCGGGGGCTCGGCTCGGCGCCGGGCGGCCGTCGGTCGACGTCAAGGCCCGCACCGGCGCCTACGTGCTGGCCGTCGACCTGCGGGTCGACGGGCTCACGGTGGCCCGCGTGGGGCTCGGCGGGGTCGTGCAGTCGCGCGCCACGGGTCCCGTGCCGTTCGGGCACGACCCGGTGGCCATCGCGTCGTCGGTCGTGGAGCTCATGCGACTCGTCGTGAAGGACGTTGAGCCGGGCGCCGCGCTCGTCGGAGTGGGAGTCGGGGTGCCGGGCATCATCCGGGCCGAGGACGGCCTCGTCCGCCTCGCGCCCAACCTGGGCTGGCGTGACGTGCCGTTCGCCGAGATCCTCGCCGACCGCCTCGGCGCCATCGGCGTGCCGGTGCTCGGCAACGACGCCGATCTCGGCGCGCTCGCGGAGCACCTGCGCGGGGCCGGCGTCGGCGTGGAGGACCTCATCTACCTGTCGGGCGAGGTCGGCGTCGGTGCGGGCGTCATCGTCAGCGGGCACAAGCTCGAGGGTGCGGGCGGCTACGCCGGCGAGGTCGGCCACATGCCGTTCCTGCCGGACGGCAAGCTGTGCCACTGCGGTGCCTACGGCTGCTGGGAGACCGAAATCGGCGCAGGAGCGATCGCGCTCGCGATCGGCTGCCCGCCCGAGCGGGTCGGCGCGCTGGGAGAGTTCCTCGAGGGCGTCCACGACGCGCCACCGGACCTGCGCCTCGTCGGCCAGCACCTGGGCCGTGGCGTCGCGGGACTCGTCAACGTCCTCAACCCGCGCGTCGTGGTGCTCGGCGGCTATCTGCGGTCGCTGTTCCCGCTCGTGCACGAGGACGTCGAGCGCGAGCTCGCGGTGCACGCGCTGACCGCGCCGCGTGAGCTCGTCAAGGTGACGCTGCCCGGCCTGGGCGGCGACTCGGTGCTCCACGGAGCCGCCGAGCTCGCCTTCGAGCCCCTGCTGGCCGACCCCGTCGGACGCCTCGCCACCGCCTGCCTCGACGCCGACGCCGCCCTCTCCGCCTGACCCCCCCCAACGCTGAGGGGGCACTTCCTGCCCCTCGAGGGGGTACTTCCGGCCCCTTGAGAGGGGTCCGGTGGCGGGGCGGTGCGTGAGACACCTTTCCCGGCCGCGGTGCGGCCCTGGCGGTGTCAGAGGCACCTATCGCGGCGCTGATAGGTGTCTCACGCACCGGCGCCATGCGCGATACGTGTCCCACGCACCGCCGCCCCCGTCAAGCGCCGCGGGGACCGGTCAGAGGGAGATGTCGCCGGCGAGGACGTCGGCGAGGGCGTGCTCCGCGGCGCCCAGGGCGGCGGCGTGGATGCCGAGGGTGCTGAGACGGATCTCGGGCAGGTGCAGGTTCGCGGACGGGAGCCGCTCGGCCAGCACGGCCCGGGCGGCGGGCAGGACATACTCGCCCAGCGGCACGAAGTAGCCACCCAGGACGATCGCGCCCGGGTCGAGGACGGCGGCGAGCGTCGCCAGGCCACGCCCGAGGTCGCGGCCCAGCACCTCGAGCCGGGCGCGGACGACCTCGTCGGTCGCGGCGCGCTCGGCCACCTCGGTCGCGGTGCGCAGGGGAGTGGCGTGCTCATCCATGCCGACCGCGGCCAGCATCGCGCGAAGGCCCACCGACGCCTCCCAGCACCCGAACCGGCCGCAACCGCACCGGGCGGACGGATCGCCGATCGGCATGTGCCCGACCTCGCCCGCGAATCCGGCGCCGCCGCGCATCAGAGAGCCGTGCCGGATGATGCCGGCGCCGATGCCGATGGTGCCGGTCAGGTACAGCGAGTCCTGCACGCCGGCCGCGATGCCGTGCGACGCCTCGGCGAAGGCCGCGCAGTTGGCGTCGTTGTCGATCGTGGTGGGGCACTCCCCGCCGAAGGCCTCCTCGAGCTCGGCGGCCAGCGCGCGGCCGTACCAGCCGAGGTTCGGCGCCCAGGCGACGGTGCGGTTGTCGTGGGCCACGAGCCCGGGCACCGCGACCGTGGCGCTCACGACCGTCCGCCCGCTCGTCATGAGCTCCGAACGGACGTCGGTCGCGAGGTCGACCAGCTCGCGGGCGCTGGGCGGACGGCCCGCCGTGCCGACGGGACGCGTCTCGACCAGGACGACGCGCCCGGCGAGGTCGATCGCGACGGCCGCGACGTAGTCGACGTTGACCTCGAGGCCGAGCCCGATGATCGTCTCACCGGTCAGGGTGACGGGGCGGCCGGGGCGGCCCCGGCCGACCGGTCCTGCGTCAGCAACGCGCGAGTCGTCCTCCATGACCGCCCGGCCGAGCTCGAGCTCGGCGACGATCGTGCCGACCGTCGCCTTCGCGAGCCCCGTGCGCCGGGCGAGCTCGGTGCGGGTCGCCGGACCGTCGGCACGCAGCGACCGGAGCACGAGACCCGTGTTCCGTCGCCGGATGTGCTCGGTACCGGCCGGCGTCCCCGCCAGGACCACGCTCAGCGCACCCCGTACAGGTGCTCGAGCGCCAGCTGGTCGAGGTGCTCGAACGCCGCGCCGCGGGCCGCGAGCACGTCAGGGTCGGCGAGCGTGGCCTGCTCCAGCTCGGCCCAGCCCTCGCCCTCGGCGAGCGTCGGCACCGACAGCTCGGGCAGCTTGGCGGCCTCGAGCGCCGCCTGCACCTCCGGATCGGCGCGGAACGCCTGCACCTTGTCGCGCAGGACGAGGTAGTTCGTCATGCAACCGGCCGCCGCCGCCCACACGCCGTTGTCGTCCTCGGTGCGCGGCGTCTTGAAGTCGAAGTGGACGGGGCCGTCGTAGCCGCCGGCCAGGATCGTGTCGACGACCCAGAACGCGCCGCGGACGTTGCCCGCGCCGAAGCGGAAGTCCTGGTCGTAGCGCGGACCGGTCTGGCCGTTGAGGTCGATGTGGAACAGCTTGCCCTGCCACATCGCCTGCGCGTAGCCGTGGGCCGCGTTGAGTCCGGCCATCTCCTCGTGCCCGATCTCGGGGTTGACGCCGACGTTCTCGGAGCGGTCGAGGGTGTTGATGAATGCGAGTGCGTGCCCGATCGTGGGCAGCAGGATGTCGCCGCGCGGCTCGTTGGGCTTGGGCTCGATCGCGAACTTGATGTCGTAGCCCTTGTCGTGCACGAACTCGCCCAGCACGTTGAACGCCTCGCGGTAGCGATCGAGCGCAGCGGCGATGTCCTTGGCGGCGCCGGACTCGGCACCTTCGCGCCCGCCCCACGCCACGTACACCTTGGCGCCCAGCTCGGCGGCGAGGTCGATGTTGCGCATGACCTTCCGGATCGCGAAGCGGCGGACGTCGCGGTCGTTCGACGTGAAGCCGCCGTCCTTGAACACGGGGTGCGTGAACAGGTTGGTCGTCGCGGTCGTCACGACGAGGCCGGTGTCGGCCAGGCCCTTCTTCCAGCGCTCGATGATCGCGTCGCGCGAGGCGTCGTCCGAGCCGAAGGGGATCAGGTCGTCGTCGTGGAAGTTCACGCCGTACGCGCCGATGCGGGCGAGGTTCTCCAGGGCGTAGACGGGATCCATGTCGCCGCGGGTGGGCTCGCCGAACGGATCGCGTCCGCCGTAGGCGACGGTCCAGAGGCCGAAGGAGAACTTGTCGGAGGGTGCCGGGGTGGGGATGGTCATGGTGTTCCCAATCATTGGTAGGGGTCTCAGGTCCAGTCGGACGTTCGGTCGCGCAGATGTGCGTAGGCCTCACGCGCGAGAGGGGTCGGTTCGGCGTCGTGGGTCTCGGCGGCAGGGGGCTTCCAGGTGGGCGGCTCGGCCGCGCCGGACAGCGCCCAGGCGGCCTGGCGGGCCGCGCCGAGCGCGACGTACTCGCCGGGGGCCGGAACCGTGACGGGTGCGCCGAGGATCGCCGGGGCCATCGCGTGGACGGCCGGATTGGCCGCCGCGCCGCCCACCAGCAGGATGCGCCGGGCCGGCTCGCCCGTCATGCCGGTCAGCAGGTCGACGGCGTCCGCGAGCGAGCACAGCAGCGCCTCGAACGCGGCCCGCGCGACGTCCTCGCGGGACGTCGTCGCGGTGAGTCCGGCCCACGTGCCCGTGGCGTCAGGACGGTTCGGGGTGCGCTCGCCGCCGTAGTAGGGGGAGATCGTGAGGCCGTGGGCTCCGGGCGGGGCCGCGAGCGCGAGCCGGCCCAGCTCGTCGTGGTCGACGCCCAGCAGCAGGCACTGCAGGTCGAGGATGCGCGCGGCGTTCATCGTGGTCGCCATGGGCAGGAAGCGGCCGGTCGCGTCCGCGAAGCCGGTGACCGATCCGGTGCCGTCCGCGATGCGCGTCGGCCCGACGGCCGAGGCGACGCCCGAGGTGCCGATCGAGACGACGACGTCGCCGGGGCCGAGGTCGAGGGCGAGCGCCGCGGCCATGTTGTCGCCCGTGCCGGCACCGACGACGAGCCCGGACGCCGTCGTGTCGGCGACGTCGGCCGGGCCCACGATGCGGGGCAGGGCTACCGCGTGACCGATCGCGGCTTCCGCGAGATCGGGACGCCACGCGTCGTCGGCCGTGGAGAAGTAGCCCGTTCCCGAGGCGTCGCCGCGGTCGGTGAACGCGTCGCCGCCCGTGACGTGGCGCGAGACGTAGTCGTGGGGGAGCAGCACCTGTGCTGTGCGCTCCGCGGCGGCGGGCTGCTGATCGCGCAGCCACCGCAGCTTCGTCGCGGTGAACGACGCGACCAGCACGCTGCCGACGGCCTCGGCGCACGCCTGGGGCCCCCCGAGCTCGGCCACCAGGTCGCGGGCCTGCGGCGCCGAGCGGGTGTCGTTCCAGAGCAGCGCGTCGTACACCGGCTCGCCGGAGGCGTCGAGGGCGACCATGCCGTGCTGCTGGCCGCCGACCGAAACCGCGGCGGCGCGGGGGAGCAGTCCGTCGCTCGCGCGGTCGAAGGCGTCGAGCCACGCCCGCGGGTCGACCGCGGTGCCGGGCGGATGCGGCGCGGACCGCTGGGCGACGACCTCGCCCGTGGCGGCGTCGACCAGGACGGCCTTCGTCGACTGGGTCGACGAGTCGATGCCCAGGACCAGCTCTGATGTCATGCGTCAGGTTTAGTACGAGTATTGAATTAAGTCAACAGTTTGCAGATCGATGAGTGGCGAAGTCAGAATGTATCGAAGCCACTTCGGCGCTGCAAGGTCCCGGGACTCCGTAGGGTGAAGGCGTGACGATCCACTCCGACCATCCCTTCGTGCCACCCGAGGGCGAGCGCGTTCCGCTGCGACGCCTCCGGGGTCGCATGCCGGCGCCCGTCACGGTGTGGACGACCGGCGTGGGCCGCGACCGGCAGGGCCTCACGATCTCCTCGGTGCTCGTGGCCGACGGCGAGCCGGCACGCGTGCTCGGCCTCGTCGACCCGGACTCCGACTTCTGGGACGCGGACCCGCAGGCCTTCGTCGTCAACGTCCTGGGGGGCGAGCACCGCTTCCTGGCGGACGCCTTCGCCGGCACCGCCCCGGCACCCGGCGGGCGGTTCACCCTGGGCGGCTGGACGGACAGCGCGTGGGGTCCCGTGCTGGCCGGCACCGCCGGATGGATGGGGGTGCGGCGTGACGGCGCCGAGCCCCGCGAGGTCGGCTGGGGTCTGCTGGTCGAGGCCGTCGTGGAGCACGTCGAGGTCGGAGATGCCGACGCCATGGTCCACCTGCGCGGGCGCTACCGCGAGACCGACCCGGGCGCCTAGGCTCCGAGGATGAGCAGACCGTCGCTTGACCCCGTCCGTTGGACACCGCCGCCCGCCGCCGCGCCGAGCCCAACGCCGTCCGGCCTCGCCGGCCTGCGCGTGCTGCAGACGTCCGGCCACGGCACCGAGGACGTGCTGGTGCGCGCCGACGGCACGATCCTCACCGGCGTCGACGACGGGCGCATCCTCGCGATCGATCCCGCGACGGGTCTCGAGACCCAGGTCGCCGACACCGAGGGACGTCCACTGGGCCTCGAGCACCACCCCGACGGCGGCTACGTGGTGTGCGACGCGCACCGCGGCTTGCTGCACCTCGACGACGACGGCACGATCGAGGTGCTCGCCGACTCCTTCGCGGGTGAGTACTTCGTCTTCTGCAACAACGCCGCCGTCGCCGCCGATGGGACGATCTGGTTCACCGACAGCTCCACGAAGTTCGGCATCGAGCACTGGAAGGCCGATCTCATCGAGCACCGGCCGACCGGGCGGCTGTTCCGCCGCGATCCGGACGGCACGCTGACGCTCCTCCTCGACGGGCTCGCGTTCGCCAACGGGGTCGCGCTCGCGGCCGACGAGTCGTTCGTCGTCGTCGCGGAGACCGCCGGCTACTGCCTGCGCCGTCTGTGGCTGACGGGGGAGCGGGCCGGGTCGACCGAGCCGTTCGGCCCCGCGCTGCCCGGCTTCCCCGACAACATCGCCACGGGCGACGACGGGCTCGTGTGGGTCACGATCGCGTCGCCGCGCGACCGGACGCTCGATGCCCTGCTGCCTCGCGCGCCCTGGATCCGCCGCCTCGTCTGGGCGCTGCCGGACCGGCTCCAGCCGCAGCCTCAGCCGGTCATTCGCGTGCAGGCCTACGCGGCCGACGGGTCGCTGATGCACGACGTCGCGGGCACCCACCCCGGCTTCGGCACCCCGACCGGCGTGCGGCGCAGCGGCGACCGGGTGTGGATGGGCAGCCTCGAGCAGACGTCGATCGCGGTGTTCGACCTCCCATGACCCAGCACGCGGGTGTGACCTCGATAGACTGGCCGCTATGGCCGATGACGGGAAGGACGCAGCTGTGAGCACCCTCGCGAACCTGTCCGGGCCCGCCGACCTGCACGACATGAGCGACGACGAGCTGAACGCACTGGCCGCCGAGATCCGCGAGCTGCTGATCACCTCGGTCGCCTCCAACGGCGGGCACCTGGGTCCGAATCTCGGCGTCGTCGAGCTGGGCATGGCGATCCACCGCGTCTTCGAGTCGCCGTCGGACCGCATCGTCTGGGACACCGGCCACCAGGCCTACGTCCACAAGATGCTGACCGGCCGCGCGGGCCAGTTCGCCGGCCTCCGCACCGAGGGCGGCCTGTCGGGCTACCCGAGCCGCGCCGAGTCCGAGCACGACTGGGTCGAGAACTCGCACGCGTCGACGAGCCTGTCGTACGCCGACGGCATGGCCAAGGCCAACCTCCTGCTGGGTCGGGACGACCACGTCGTCGCGGTCATCGGCGACGGCGCCCTCACCGGGGGCATGGCGTGGGAGGCCCTCAACAACATCGCGGCCGACAACGACCGCCGCCTCGTCGTGATCGTCAACGACAACGGACGCTCGTACACCCCCACCGTCGGCGGCCTGGCGAACCGGCTCACCGACATCCGCACGAACCCCCGCTACGAGCCGACGCTCAGCGCGATCAAGGAGCGGCTCAACCGCACGCGCTTCGGCGGTGCGCAGGCGTACGAGGCGTTGCACGCGATCAAAAAGGGCGTCAAGGACGCGCTCGCGCCGCAGGGCATGTTCGAGGACCTCGGGCTCAAGTACATCGGCCCGGTCGACGGCCACGACCGCGTCGCGATCGAGCACGCGCTGACGCAGGCCAAGAAGTTCGGCGGTCCGGTCCTCGTCCACGTGCTGACGACCAAGGGGCACGGCTACGACATCGCGGTCGCCAACGAGAACGACCAGATGCACCAGGCCAGCCCGTTCGACCGCCTGACCGGCGACGCGCTCAACGTCGCGCCGGCCGGCTGGACGTCGGTGTTCCGCGACGAGATCGTCCGCATCGCCGACGAGCGCCCCGACGTCGTGGGCATCACCGCCGCGATGCTCTACCCCGTGGGACTCGACGCGTTCGCCGACAAGTTTCCCGACCGCGTGTTCGACGTCGGCATCGCCGAGCAGCACGCCGTCACGAGTGCCGCCGGCCTCGCGATGGGCGGCCTGCACCCCGTCGTCGAGGTCTACGCCACGTTCATCAACCGCGCATTCGACCAGGTGCTGCTCGATGTCGCCCTGCACCGGTGCGGCGTGACGTTCGTGCTCGACCGCGCCGGCGTCACGGGCGAGGACGGCGCGAGCCACAACGGCATGTGGGACATGTCGCTGCTGCAGATCGTCCCCGGCATCCGCATCGCCGCACCCCGCGACGGATCGCAGTTGCGCGAGCTGCTGCGCGAGGCCGTCGACGTCGACGACGCGCCGACGGTCGTCCGGTTCGCGAAGGGCGCGGTGTGCGACGACCTGCCCGCCCTCGAGCGCATCGGGACGTCCGACGTGCTGTCGCGCGACGACGCCTCCGACGTGCTGGTCGTCGCCGTGGGAGCCTTCGGCCAGCTCGGCCTCGACGTCGCCGAGCGGCTGCGTGCCGAGGGCCACGGCGTCACGGTCGTCGACCCCCGCTGGGTCAAGCCGGTCGACCCGGCCCTCGTCGCGCTCGCCGGCTCCCACCGCCTCGTCGTGACCGTCGAGGACAACGGTCGTCACGGCGGCGTCGGCTCCGCGATCACGCAGGCCGTTCGCGACGCCGGCATCGAGACGCCCATCCGCGTGCACGGGGTGGAGCAGCAGTTCCTCGACCACGCCAAGCGCGATGTCATCCTCGGGCGGCTGGGCCTCACGGCCGAGGCCGTCGCCGACGACACGCTGACCGCGATCGGCCGGAACTCGATCGATCGGAATAGGGCGAACGGGTGAGTGGTTGACGATGGCGATGAGAAACTGGCGCGTGCGACGTTCGCAGGACACCCCGGCCCGCGAGGGCAAGGGGCCGATCCTGATCCATGCCCTCGACGGCTTCCTCGGGGCCGGTTCCGCCGCGCGGCTCGCCGCCGAGCAGCTCCGCACGGGCGAGGGCGAGGTGATCCATGAGTTCGACCTCGACGAGATGTTCGACTACCGGGCCCGGCGCCCCATGATCGCGTTCCGCGAGAACCACTACGCCGACTACGACGATCCGACGCTGCAGATCGTCCTCGAGCACGACACGAACGGCGAGCCGTACTTCCTGCTGGCCGGCCCCGAGCCGGACTTCCAGTGGGAGCGGTTCGTCGGCGACGTCCACGACATCATCGAGGAGCACGACGTCCCGCTGACCCTCGGTCTCGGCGCGGTCCCGATGGGGGTCCCGCACACCCGTCCAGCCATGATCACCGCGCACGGCACCCGCGCCGAGCTCGTCGACCGGCAGAATCTGTGGTCGGCGCAGGTCACCGTCCCGTCGTCGGCGCAGTCGCTGCTGGAGTACCGGCTCGGCCAGTGGGGCCACGACGCGGCCGGCTACGTGGTCCACGTGCCGCACTACCTGGCACAGATCGACTACCCGCCCGCCGCGCTCGCGCTGCTGGCCGCGCTCGCCGACCGCACGGGTCTGAGCATCGACGCCGATCGCCTGCGGGCCCGCCAGGACGACGCGCTCAAGGAGATCGAGCAGCAGATCGAGGAGCAGGGCGGCACGAGCCTGCTCGGCGGCCTCGAGGAGCAGTACGACGCGTTCACGCGCGGCGCCGCCCAGTCGCTGCTCGCGCACGACGAGGAGCTCCCGAGCGGCGACGAGCTGGCCGACCAGTTCGAGCAGTTCCTGGCCCGCCAAAGAAAAAACGACCAAGGCTAAACCGCCACCCCCACCCGTCCAGTTTCTGGACGATTCTGGTTGGAGCTCGGAGCGAGATCGGCAGATCATCGTCCACGAGGTGGGCGGGCGGCCGGAGGGCGGCGCACCGGTAGGATCGGCGGGTGCCTGCATCCCTGTCTGACGTCATCGGCCTTCTCGACCTCGAGCAGCTCGAGGTCGGTCTGTACCGCGGCTCCCAGCCGGAGGGATCGTCGCTGAAGCGGGTCTTCGGCGGCCAGGTCGCCGCGCAGGCGTTGATGGCCGCGCAGCTGACGGTGCCGGAGGAACGGCACGTGCACTCGCTGCACCTGTACTTCATCCTCGGCGGCGATCCGAGCATCCCGATCGTGTACGACGTCGAGAACGTGCGCGACGGCAGGTCGTTCACGACGCGCCGGGTCGCGGCCCGCCAGCACGGCGAGATCATCTTCTACATGACGGCCTCGTTCCAGGTCGTCGAGGACGGCTGGGAGCACCAGGACCTCATGCCGGACGTGCCGAGCCCCGACGATTCGACACTGATGGCCGACATCATGGGCCTGCGCGGCCAGGAGGCCGTCGACCACTGGCGCAACGAGTGGTCGTCGTTCGACATACGCTACATCGGCGACAACCGTGCGACGGACGATCCGCAGCGCGTGCTGGTGCCGGCCGTGCAGCGTCTCTGGTTCCGCGCCAACGGCGAGCTGCCCGACTCCCGCATCGTCCACAACGCGGCCTTCACGTACATCAGCGACCTTAGTCTGCTCGGCGCGAGCCTCGTCCCGCATGGCCAGTTCATCGGATCGCGCAAGGTCCAGCCCGCCTCGCTCGACCACACGATCTGGTTCCACCGGCCGATCCAGGCCGACGAGTGGCTGCTGTACGACCAGACGTCGCCGTCGGCCTCCGGCGCGCGCGGCCTGAGCACCGCGCGCGTCTTCAGCCAGGACGGTGCACTGATCGCGACGGTCGCCCAGGAGGGTCTGATCCGGCGCACCGGCGACCGCTAGTCAGCGCACCCGCCACGTCGTCGAGGCCCGCGACGGCCGCACCGTCGACGAGCCGAGGTACGTCGCGGTGACGCGGTAGCTGCGCTTCTTCGACTTCTTCGGCAGCGTCACCGTCACCCGGCCCTTCGACAGGTGGACGGTCCGCAGTTTCCGGCCGCCGACGTAGACCGCGACCCGGCCGGTCGGCGTCGCGCCACCGGTGCGCACCCTGACGGTGACCTTGTTGCTCCGCTTCCCCTTCGTCGTGCGGTGGCGCAGCGTCACCGATGTCGTCGACGCCGAGGCCGGCGCAGCGACGGCCGGGGCCGGCACGGCCTCCACGGTCGGGATCGTCAGCTCCGACGGGTACGCAGCGGAGGTGTGGATACGCATGACCGTCAGGGTGCCCAGCAGCTCGGGCAGCGTCGGCAGCAGGTGCGGGACGTCGAATGCCTGCACGGCCAGGCGCAGCTTGTGGCCCGGCTCGATTTGCGCGGCGGTCGGGAAGATCTCGACGTCGACGGGCGCCACCTCACCGGGCGCGAGCGCCTGCTGCGCGGCCTTCGTGAACGGGTGGAACGGCTGCAGGATCTTGCCGTCAACGTACCGCGTGCGGCTCGTGTCGAGGGCCCGGTGCGACAGCACTTGCCATCCACCGGTCAGGCGACTGACCGTGCCGTCCGGCGCGACATCCGACAGCGAGACCGACAGCATGCCGTCTCCGCCGACCGACGAGGTGTACAGGCGGGCGTTGATCGGCCCCTGCATTGTGATGGGCGCCGTCGCGGAAGGCGTCTCGAACACCACGCCGGTCCTGTCGTTGAGCGCGTTGTCTGTGAGGCACGGGTTGTCGGGCAGCAGCGCGTTCGCGACGCCCGCGGTCCACTGGCTCGCCGATCGCGTGCAGAGCCCCGAGACGGGCACCGGCAGGATGTCCGACGTGCCGTCGGCCGCGGCGCCGGTCGTCAGCGTGCCGGCGGCGCCGCCGGTCGTCGACGAGCCCGAGAGGCGCAGGCTCGTGGCGCGGATGTTCGGCCCGACCCACTCGTCCGCCGTCTCCCAGTCGCCCGTGCCCTGCTCGTAGTACGTCAGGTCGGGGATGTCGGTGTCGAGCGCCGGGTCCGGCACGCCCTTGAGGTAGTGGTCGAACCAGCGCAGCTGCAGCTCGCTGAGCGTGCCGTGTCCGGCGTCCTCCAGCCCGTCGCCGCCGGATGCCTGCAGGTGGTCCCAGGGACCCACGATCAGCTTGGTCGGCACGCCCCGCCGGTCGAGGTTCTCGAACAGCAGGGGAGTGCCGCGCTGGAACAGGTCGTACTCGCCCGACACGAAGAACGCCGGCACCTTCACGCGGTCGATCACGTTGACGACGGAGCGCTCGGTGTAGAAGTCGCCGTCGTACGCCGGCTCACCACCGCCGAGGGCGTTGACGAGCAGCGGCACCGTGAACGTCCCGGCGCCGATGAGGTGGCCCAGCAGCGCCGAGATCGCCGACGGGGTGTCGGACGCCAGCGTCGCGGGCGGGATCACGCCGGTCGCCGTCACGAGCCCGAGCCACAGCGGGATGAAGCCGACGTCGAGCTGGCCGCCCGACGCGACGACGTCGCGGTACACGTCGGCGCCGGGAACCTGTGGAAAGATCGCCTTGAGCCCCGGGGGCTGCGCGGCCGCGGCCCACAGCTGGCTGATGCCCATGTACGACGGTCCTGACATGCCGGTGATGCCGTTGCTCCAGGGACGCTCGGACGAGTGCGCCCACGTCATGATCTCCCCGGCGTCCTGGTTCTCCCGGGCCGCGAACGCCTGCCAGGTGCCCTCCGAGCTGCCGGTGCCCCGCGCGTCGACCGTCAGTTGCACGTAGCCGCGCCTGACCAGGTAGTCGCCGCTCGCGCCGCCGAGCCCACCGGCGGAGGCGAGGGCCGACTTGTTGTAGGCGGTGATCGTCACGATGACGGGGAGGCGCTGGTCGATCGCCGTCCCGGCGGCGTCCGCGGGGCGCACGACGTCACCGCGCAGCACGGTTCCGTCCGACATCGGGATCGGGACGTCCCGCTCGGTGACGGTGCCCGGGTACTGCTCGCCGCGCGGCGCCCAGCCCGCGGGGGCGGCTGCGACCGGACCGGCCCCGAGGGACAGGGAGGCCGCGACGAGGGCCAGGACGAGGCCGAGGACGGCGGGGATGCGCAGGACGAGCGGGCGAGTGGTCACGAGGTCCCTCCAGAGTCGTTGACGTGACCAACGACACGCGCAACTCGGAGTTACGTCCGCGCGACAACCTTTCCGACGAGGTGGGTGACCGGCTTGCGCGACCCGGTGACGCCCAGCACGAGATCGTCGCCCTCGCGCCTCGAGCCGAAGACCACCGTGCCGGGCAGCAGGATCGGCTTGCGGAACTCGGCGTCGTTGACGAAAGCCGACGGCAGCTTGTTCTGGACGGCCGACAGGCTGCGCGCGAGCGTCCACATGCCGTGGGCGATGTTCGACGGGAAGCCGAATGCCCGCGCCGTCAGCGGGTGCAGGTGGATCGGGTTGCGGTCGCCGGACACGGCGCCGTAGCGACGGCCCAGGTCGCCGGCCAGCTTCCAGTGCACGACGCCCGGGGGGGCCTCGACCCCGGCCAGCGGGGCGGGGGACGTCTCGGCGGCCCCGCCGCGGTGCCGCGAGAACAACGTCATTTTCTCGTCCCACACGACGGCTCCGCCCACGGAGACGGACGTGATGAGGTCGACCAGCGATCCCTTCGGGTGCGGCCGCAGGTCGGTCGCGTGCACCGACACGTCGAGCGCCTCGTCGACGCCGATCGGACGGTGCTGCCTGATCGTGTTGCGCAGGTGCACGAGACCCATCGGCGCGAACGGGAACGACGTGTCGGTCATCAGCGTCATGTGCAGCCCGAACGCCGCCATGTGCGGGTACGTCGCGGGCAGGTGGTCGGTGCGCGGGAAGCCGCACACCTCGTTGTACGCGTCGAGGTGCGCGGGGTCGGTCACGACGCCCGTGCGCTCGAGCACCAGGTCGGGGACGGTGCCCTTCGCGTGCTTGATGCCCGGCAGACCGCCCACGAGGGGGATCGCCGGCAGCGCCGCCTTGAGCATCAGCGGCAGGGTCGCGGGAGCCTTGTCGAAGACGCGGGTCGTCACGTCAGGCGCCGATCAGGGCCTGGCCGCACACCCGGACCACGTTACCGGAGATCGCGGACGAGCCGGGGTTCGCGTACCAGGCGATCGCCTCGGCGACGTCGATCGGCAGGCCGCCCTGCGACAGCGAGCTGAGCCGCCGTCCGGCCTCGCGGATGCCCAGCGGCATCGTCTTGACCATGTCGGTCTCGATGAAGCCCGGGGCGATCGCGTTGACCGTGATGCCGTCCTTCGCGACCCGCTTGGACAGGTCCTGGACGAAGCCGATGACACCGGCCTTCGCGGTGCCGTAGCTGGTCTGGCCGTTGTTTCCCGCGATGCCGGCGATCGACGAGATGCCGATGACGCGGCCGCCCGTGCGGATGAGCTTCTGGTCGAGCAGCTCAGCGGTGATGCGCTGCGGCGCGCCGACGCTGATGTCGATGACGAGGTCCCAGTTCTCCGTCTTCATGTTCTTGAGCCGCTTGTCGCGGGTGATGCCGGCATTGTGCACGACGATGTCGACGCCGCCGTGCGCGTCCTTCAGCGCCTTCGCGATGACCTGAGGGGCGTCGGCGGCGGTGATGTCCTCGGCGATCGACGTGCCGTCGACCTCGGCCATGACGGCATCGAGCTCGTCCTTCAGGGCCGGGACGTCGAGACCGACGATCTGCGCGCCGTCACGGTGCAGCGTGCGCACCATCGCGGCACCCAGGCCGCGCGACGCACCCGTGACGAGCGCGACCTTGCCGGCCAGCGGCCTGGCCGGATCGGGCACCGCGTCGGCGTCGACAAGCTCGGTGAGGCCGAGGCGGACGACCTGCCCGGACACGAACGCGGACTTGGGGGAGAGCAGGAACTCCAGGGTCGAGGCGAGGGCGTCCTCGGTACCGCTGCCGGCGTAGACCAGGTTGGCCGTGCTGCCGTTGCCGCCGATCTCCTTGCCGGCGGAGCGGACGAAGCCCTCGAGCGCACGCTGCGCGATCGCGGCGGTCTCGCTGTCGGCCCGTTCGGGCAGGGTGCCGATCACGACGAGGCGTCCGCTGCTCGCGAGGCTGCGCAGCGCCGGGGTGAAGAACTGCTGCATCGCGGCGAGCCCGGCGGTGTCGGAGATGCCGGTCGCGTCGAACACGAGGCCCTTGTAGCGCCTGCCCTCGGCGCGGACGCCCACCGCCTCGATGCCGCTTGCCTTCAGCGTCGTGTGGAGCGCGGTGCCCAGCGTGCTGTGGGGCGCGGCCCCGACGAGCACCGTGCCCTTGACGAGGGGAGCGCCCTCCGTCCACCGCTCCAGCACCGGTGGGTTGGGCAGACCCAGGTTCTTGACGACGAACTTGCCGATCGGGTTGTGCGCGAGCGACTGGTAGCGGTCGGTCATGAGTGGGTGTGTCCTATCTCTCGGATACCATCGGTATCTGGATTGATCTTGAAACTGTAACCTCAAGAATCCGCACCGGTCCACCGACTCCGCGTGCGGTGCGCATCACGTTCACCACCATCGTCCCGGACCATCGAGGAGACCGCCATGGCGGACACCACCCCAGCGAAGAAGAGCACGAAGGCAGCGACCGCGAAGCCCGCCGGTGCGCCGGCCCAGGAGGTGCGCCGCGTCGCCGTGATCGGCGGCAACCGCATCCCGTTCGCGCGCTCCAACACCGTCTACACGAACGCGTCCAACCAGGACATGCTGACGGCGGCCCTCAACGGCCTCGTCGACCGCTTCGGTCTCGAGGGCGAGCGGGTCGGCGAGTTCGCCGCCGGCGCCGTCCTCAAGCACAGCCGCGACTTCAATCTCGCCCGCGAGACCGTCCTCGGCTCCAAGCTGTCGCCCGACACCCCGGCCTTCGACGTGCAGCAGGCGTGCGACACCGGCATCCAGGCCGCCGTGCTGGTCGCCAACAAGATCGCCCTCGGCAAGATCGAGTCCGGCATCGCCGGTGGGTCCGACACGACGTCCGACGCGCCGCTGGCCGTCGGGGAGAAGCTCCGCAAGATCCTGCTCGAGGCCAACCGTGCCAAGGACAACAAGGGACGCCTCGCGGCGCTCGCGAAGATCCGTCCGGGCCACCTCGCACCCGACCAGCCGCGCAACGCCGAGCCCCGCACCGGGCTGTCGATGGGCGACAGCCAGGCCATCACGACCAAGGAGTGGGGCATTACGCGCGAGGCGCAGGACGAGCTGGCCGTCGCGTCGCACGTCAACCTCGCCGCGTCGTACGACGAGGGCTGGCAGGACGATCTCGTGACGCCGTTCCAGGGCGTCACGAAGGACAACAACCTGCGGCCGGACTCCAGCGTCGAGAAGCTGGCGAAGCTGCGGCCCGTCTTCGGCCGGTCGTTCGGCGACGAGGCGACCATGACGGCCGCCAACTCGACCCCGCTGTCCGACGGCGCCTCCGTCGTGCTGCTGGCGTCGGAGGACGAGGCCGCGAAGCACGGCTGGACACCCGAGGCGTGGTTCGTCGACTACGAGACGGCCGCGGTCGACTATGTGTCGGGCGCCGAGGGCCTGCTGATGGCCCCCGTCTACGCGGTGCCCCGCATGCTGGCCCGCCAGGGGCTGACGCTGCAGGACTTCGACTTCTACGAGATCCACGAGGCGTTCGCCGGCCAGGTGCTGACGACGCTCGCGGCGTGGGAGGACCCGGCTTTCTGCAAGGAGAAGCTGGGGCTCGACGTGCCGTTGGGCTCGATCGACCGCTCGAAGCTCAACGTCAAGGGCTCGTCGCTCGCCGCGGCGCACCCGTTCGCCGCCACCGGCGGCCGCATCGTCGCCAACCTCGCGAAGCTGCTGCACGAGAAGGGCTCGGGCCGCGGCCTGATCTCCATCTGCGCCGCCGGCGGCCAGGGCGTCGTGGCCATCCTCGAGGCCGCCTGACCCCACCCCCAACCCAGATTCGCGTGATCCTGCACCGTCCCGGCGCGTCCGGACGGTGCGGGAGCACGCAGATCTGGGCCGGGTGGACGACGGGGGTTTGCGGTGGAGCGCGCTCCAGCGCCTAGCGTCGAGGTCATGACCACTCCGCAACAGCCCGTCGGCTCCGGCTTCGGGGCGCACACCACCGCCGATGAGGTCCTCGCCGGCATCGACCTCAGCGGCAGGACCGCTCTCGTCACCGGCGGCTACTCCGGCATCGGCATCGAGACGACCCGCGCGCTGGCCCGGGCCGGCGCCCACGTCGTCGTCCCGGCCCGCCGCCCGGACTCCGCTCGCGAGCAGCTCGCCGGCATCGACGGCGCCGAGGTCGACGAGCTCGACCTGGGCGACCTCGACAGCGTCAAGGCGTTCGCCGACCGGTTCCTGGCGACCGGCCGCATCCTCGACGTCGTGGTCGACAGCGCCGGCATCATGGCGACACCTGAGACGCGCATCGGACCCGGTTGGGAGGCCCAGTTCGCGACCAACCACCTCGGCCATTTCGCGCTGGTCAACCGCCTGTGGCCCATGATCGTGCCCGGCGGCGCCCGCGTGGTCTCGGTGTCCTCGACCGGGCACCTGCGGTCGGGCATCCGCTGGGACGACATCGACTTCGAGACCGCCGACTACGACAAGTGGACCGCCTACGGGCAGGCCAAGAGCGCGAATGCCCTGTTCGCCGTCCAGCTCGACGCCCTGGGCAAGGAGTCCGGCGTCCGTGCGTTCGCGGTGCACCCGGGCGGAATCTTGACGCCGCTGCAACGACACCTCCCGCTTCAGGAGCAGGTCGACCTGGGCTGGCTCAACCCCGACGGCACGCCGAAGGACCTCGGCGGCTTCAAGTCGACGCAGCAGGGCGCCGCGACCCAGACCTGGGCCGCGACGTCCCCGAAGCTCGACGGTCTGGGTGGCGTCTACCTCGAGGACTGCGACGTCGCGGTTCCGCACGTCGAGGGCGGACCTCGCAGCGGGGTGGCTGCGCACGCAATCGATCCGCAGCAGGCTCAGCGTCTCTGGACGCTCTCGGCCGAGCGCACCGGCGTCAACGCCTTCGCCTGACCCTGGGCCGGCGGCGGGACGGGTCAGCTGGTGCCGCGGGCCATCGCGACGACGGCGGTCTGCATGTAGGTCTTGACGACCTCGAAGGGGACGGCGTCGACCGCCGGAAGGCCCGGGTTCTCCTCGCGGACCGACAGCTGCAGGGTCGCGAGGTTCAGGACGCCGAGGCCCTGCGTGTAGAAGACGTTGGCCAGCAGGTCGGCGTCGTCGACGCGGAACTCGCCGGTCTTCATGCCCGCCTGGAGGATGTCGACGGCATGCTTGAGGCAGCCGGACATCGCGAGGCCGAGGTCGAGCATGACCTGCTGGCTGACCTCCTCCATGAGCTCCTCGCCGCGGCGACGCAGGAGGGCCTGGGCGCAGTCGATGAACGCGGGCAGGCCGGCGCCGAAGTCGAGGAAGGCGATCGTGATGGCGCGCAGGCGCGCCTCGGGTTCGGCGGACGGGTCGTCGTGGGCGCCCAGCGTCTCGCTGAGCTCGTGCAGGTACCCGACGAGCGTCTGGGCGAACAGCTCCTCCTTGCCGGAGAAGTGCCGATAGATGATGGCCCGGTTGATGCCGACCGCGCGGGCGATGTCCTCGATCTGTGCGTCCCTGACCCCGCGCTCGTCGAAGAGGGCCCTCGTTGCCTCGAGGATCTCCTTCTTCCGCAGTGCGCGGCGCTCCGAGACGGCCATGGGCCCATTCTAGGTCCACGTTTGTCGGTGGCGCGCCGTAGGCTCGACGCATGAGGTCCGTGAAAGAGCTCCAGCGCCAGGTCGCCCCGATCGAGGTCGTGTCGGAGTACCAGCCGGCCGGTGACCAGCCCGCCGCGATCGCCGAGCTCGAGAAGCGCATCAAGGCCGGCGCGATGGACAACGTCCTGCTGGGCGCCACGGGCACCGGCAAGACCGCGACGACGGCGTGGCTCGCCGAGCGCCTGCAGCGCCCCATGCTCGTCATGATGCCCAACAAGCTGCTCGCGGCGCAGTTCGCCAACGAGCTGCGCGAGCTGCTGCCGAACAACGCGGTCGAGTACTTCGTGTCCTACTACGACTACTACCAGCCCGAGGCGTACATCGCGCAGAGCGACACCTACATCGAGAAGGACTCCTCGGTCAACGAGGAGGTCGAGCGGCTGCGGCACTCCGCGACGTGGTCCCTGCTCACCCGGCGCGACGTCATCGTCGTGGCCACGGTGTCGTGCATCTACGGCCTCGGCTCGGCGCAGGAGTACCTCGAGCGGATGATCGGCTTCAAGGTCGGCGAGGAGATGGCCCGCGACCAGCTGCTGCGCACGCTCGTCGAGGCGCAGTACGTCCGCAACGACATCGCCGCGACCCGCGGAACGTTCCGGGTCAAGGGCGACACCGTCGAGATCTTCCCCGTCTACCAGGAGCACGCGGTCCGGGTCGAGTTCTTCGGCGACGAGATTGAGCGCCTCATGACGCTGCACCCGCTCACCGGCGAGGTGCTGAGCGACGACCAGGAGCTCTGCGTCGGCTCGGCCACGCACTACGCGGCGGGCCCGGCGACGATGCGGCACGCGATCGAGACGATCAAGATCGAGCTCGAGCAGCGGCTGGCCGAGCTCGAGGGCGAGGGCAAGCTGCTCGAGGCGCAGCGGCTGCGCATGCGCACGACCTACGACATCGAGATGATGGAGCAGGTCGGCACGTGCGCCGGCATCGAGAACTACTCCCGGCACATGGACCAGCGCGGGCCCGGCACCCCCGGCCACTGCCTGCTCGACTACTTCCCGGACGACTTCGTGCTGGTGGTCGACGAGTCGCATGTGACGATCCCGCAGATCGGCGCGATGTACGAGGGCGACATGTCCCGCAAGCGGTCGTTGGTCGAGCACGGCTTCCGTCTGCCCAGCGCGATGGACAACCGCCCGCTCAAGTGGGGCGAGTTCCTCGAGCGCATCGGCCAGACGGTGTACCTGTCCGCGACCCCGGGCACGTACGAGCTCGAGAAGGTCCAGGGCGACGTGGTCGAGCAGATCATCCGTCCCACGGGCCTCATCGATCCCGAGGTCATCGTCAAGCCGACGAAGGGCCAGATCGACGATCTCATCACGCAGATCCGCGGCCGCGTCGACAAGCAGGAGCGCGTGCTGGTCACGACGCTGACCAAGAAGATGTCCGAGGACCTCACCGACTACCTGCTGGAGGCGGGCATCCGCACGCGCTACCTGCACAGCGAGGTCGACACCCTGCGGCGCGTCGAGCTGCTGCGCGAGCTGCGCATGGGCGAGTACGACGTCTTGGTGGGCATCAACCTGC
Organism: Aeromicrobium sp.; assembly: GCA_025964895.1. Lineage (GTDB taxonomy): Bacteria > Actinomycetota > Actinomycetes > Propionibacteriales > Nocardioidaceae > Aeromicrobium. The sequence continues at coordinate 11,372 of JAOPXY010000150.1, read as the reverse complement.
TGCGAGAGGGCCTCGACCTGCCGGAGGTGAGCCTGGTCGCGATCCTCGACGCCGACAAGGAGGGCTTCCTGCGCTCGGGCCGTTCGCTGATCCAGACGATCGGCCGAGCGGCGCGCAACGTGTCAGGGCAGGTCGTCATGTACGCCGACCGCATCACCGACTCGATGGGCTGGGCTATCGAGGAGACGAACCGCCGTCGCGCGATTCAGGTCGCGTACAACACCGAGAACGGCATCGACCCGACCCCGCTGCGCAAGAAGATCGGCGACATCACCGACATGCTGGCCCGCGAGGACGCCGACACCGCGTCTTTGCTCGCCGCCACGGGCGACAAGCGCCGCAAGGGCGCCCCGGTCCCGCTGGGCCATACGGCCGATCTGGCGAACCTGCCGTCGGGTGAGCTGGCCTCGCTCATCGAGCAGCTCAGCGAGCAGATGCGGGCGGCCGCCGCCGAGCTGCAGTTCGAGGTCGCGGCTCGCCTCCGCGACGAGATCGGCGAGCTCAAGAAGGAGCTGCGCAGCATGATCGAGGCCGGCGTCTGACCCGTGACCGACGTCCTGCAGAACGACCGCATCCGGGCCGGCATCGATCCGGCGCGCGGGGCCCGGCTCACGAGCCTCGTGGTCGACGGTCTCGAGCTCCTGGCCCACGCCGAGGACCCGACCGTCGACCCCGACATCGCCGACGGATGCTTCCCGATGGTGCCGTGGGCCGGACGGATCCGGGCCGGCCGGCTGGCGACCCCGGACGGCGTCGCCCAGCTGCCGGTGTCCGACGACGGCAATGCACTGCACGGCCTGGGGCACGTGGGTGCCTGGCGCACGACGGGCGAGGGCGCCTATGCGATCGACCTCGCGGACCCGTGGCCGACGGCGGGCACCGCGACGCTGACGTATCGGTTGCTCGACGACGGCATCCGCATCGACCTGACGTGGGACGACGGCACCGACTCGCCGTGCTCGATCGGCATGCACCCCTGGTTCGGGCGCCGGCTGGCGTCGGGCGGCGAGGTGGTGCTGTCCCTCGACGCCGAGGCCATGGTCGAGCGCGGTGACGACAGCCTGCCGACCGGCCGTCTCGTCCCACCGTCCGCGGGGCCGTGGGACGACTGCTTCCGTGCCGCGGGCTCGCCGACGCTCACGTGGCCCGGTGCGCTGGCGCTCACCCTGACGTCGAGCTCGCCGTGGTGGGTCGTGTACTCCGAGCCGGCGGGCACGATCTGCGTCGAGCCGCAGACGGTCCCGCCCGACGCGTTCGACCATCCGGGCCTGCAACCGGGTGGCGTGTGGCCGCATCGCCTCTGGTGCGAGATGCGCGTCTCGGCCACCGCCTGATCGACCTGAGAACCCGGTCCGCACCGGCTGTCGGGGGCGTCTCTCGATTAGCGAGCCACGGCCCGTCCTGCAAGAATGGTCTCTGGAGGGGAGTATTCCCCGAATCGCTTTGCCGTCATCACGGCGACTCCCTGCAGTCGCCCGGTACTGCGGGCCGTCCGGCCGGGTCACCCCACCGAGCGGCGGAAGAGACCTCCGGTGTGCTGTGACAACAGGAGGACTCTCTCTTGAACGTATCCACCACCGAATGGGCCATCACGATCGGCGTGACGCTCGCGGTGCTGCTGTTCGACATCCTGATCGTGGCGCGACGCCCGCACGAGCCGTCGATGAAGGAGTGCGCGACCTACCTGGGCATCTACGTCGCCCTCGCGATCGCCTTCGGCATCTGGGTCTGGATTTACCACAACGACCCGTCGATCGAGGACGGTGACTTCGGGCTGCAGTTCTTCTCCGGCTGGCTGACCGAGTACAGCCTCTCGATCGACAACCTGTTCATCTTCATCATCATCATGGCCAGCTTCAACGTGCCCAGGAAGTTCCAGCAGGAAGCCCTCCTGGTGGGCATCGTCATCGCCCTGGTCTTCCGCGCGATCTTCATCGCCCTGGGCGCGGTCGCGATCGAGCAGGTCTCGTGGATCTTCTACATCTTCGGCGCCTTCTTGCTGTACACCGGCTACAACCTGATGAAGGACACCGATCACGACGACGACGGCGAGAACGCCGTGGTCAAGTTCGCCCGCAAGCGGTTCACCGTGTCGGAGACGTGGGACGGCCTGAAGCTGTCCGTCCACGAGAACGGCAAGCGTGCCATCACGCCGATGTTCCTCGTCATCATCGCCCTGGGCACAACGGACCTGCTGTTCGCGCTCGACTCGATTCCCGCGATCTACGGCCTGACGCAGGAGCCGTACCTGGTCTTCACGGCCAACGTCTTCGCCCTGATGGGTCTGCGCCAGCTGTACTTCCTGCTGGGCGGCCTCCTCACGAAGCTCATCTACCTGTCGCAGGGCCTCGCGATCCTGCTGGGCTTCATCGGCGTCAAGCTGATCCTGCACGCGCTTCACGAGAACGAGCTCCCGTTCATCAACGGCGGCGAGCACGTGCCGGTCTACGACATCCCGACGCTGCTCAGCCTCGCGGTCATCGTCGGCATCCTCGGCATCACGGCCGCGGTCAGCCTGATCGTGTCGAGCCGCCGGGAGAAGGCCGGCCTCATGCCGGACGGTTCCCCCAAGGTCGAGGCGGGCACGACGGACGAGGCCCCGTGACGTCTGCCTGACACACGTCGACACATCACCAGGCCTGCCGGTCCTCCTGGGAGGGCCGGCAGGCCTTTTTCTTGCGTGGCGACGCGGTGACGCCTACTCGACCTCGTCGCTCAGTTCGCCGAGATCGCCGGCGTCGGTGCCGGTGGCCTTGTTGACCAGCAGCGTGACGCCCCACAGGGCGATGCCGATCAGCATCAGCACGCCGGCGATCTTGTAGATCTCGCTGTCCCGGTCGACCCACGGGCCGGCCAGGAACAGGCACAGGACGGCTGCGAGCAGCGGCAGCTGGCCGGGCGACTTGAAGAACGACTCGGCGTCGGGGTCGCGACGGCGCAGCACGACGCACGAGATGTTGACCACGGCGAACACGCACAGCAGAAGCAGCGACGTGACGTTCGACAGGTTCGCCACGACGTTGCTGTCGGGGTCGCGCGTCACGTAGAAGATCAGGCCGAGCGCCAGGACCGTCGAGAACGCGATGCTGACCCACGGGGTGCGACGGCCGGGCAGGACCCGTCCGAGCGCCCGGGGCAGCACGCGCTGGCGCGACATGCCGTAGAGCAGGCGGCTGGCCATCAGCATGTTGATCAGCGCGGTGTTCGCGACGGCGAAGACCGCGAGGAACGGGAAGACCTTGTCGATCGGGAAGTCGGGGGCACCCTTCGAGACGACCTCGAGCAGCGCGCGACCCTCGGAGTCGGCGATCGTCTTCAGCTCCGGCGCGGTCAGCACGCTGACGACCGAGACGGCCACCAGCATGTACAGGATGACCGCGATGCCCAGGCCGGTCAGCATCGTGCGCGGGAAGATCTTCCGCGGCTCCTCGACCTCCTCGACCATGTTGACGGCGTCCTCGAAACCCACCATCGCGAAGAACGCGATCGAGGTCGCGGCGGTGACGGCCAGGAACATGCCCTTGTCCTGGTAGTCGCTGAAGTCGGCGAGCTCGCTCATGTCGGCGTCGCCCTGCAGGATCACGAAGAAGCCGACGCCGATGACGATGCACAGGGCCGTGACCTCGACGAGCGTCAGGACGACGTTGAACTTGACGCTCTCGCCGACGCCGCGCAGGTTGATGACCGCGAGCAGGAGCATGAAGCCCATTGCGACCGCGGTGATGGCCCCGGAGCTCAGCGGGCCGTCGATCCACCCGTTGATCTCCAGACCGCCGGAGAAGTTGTCGGCCAGGGTCTTGGCCGACGTCGAGGCGCTCGTGATGCCCGAGCACACGACCGCGAACGCGACGATGAACGTCACGAAGTGCACGCCGAACGCCTTGTGCGCGTAGAGAGCAGCACCGGCCGCCTGCGGGTACTTGGTCACCAGCTCGAGGTACGAGAGGGCGGTCAGCGTCGCGACGATGAAGGCCAGGAGGAAGGGCAGCCAGACGATGCCGCCCACCTGGCCGGCCATCTGCCCGGTGACGGCGTAGATGCCGGCGCCCAGGATGTCGCCGACGATGAACAGGAGCAGGAGCTTGGGTCCCATGACCCGTCGGAGCTCTGTCGGACTGCCGGTGTCTGCTGTGTCGGTGCTCATGAGGTCCCCTCGAGAAGACGTGCCGATCGGCCGCTGTTTCGTCTCACCCTGTACCGGCTGAACTCCCGGCGCAAGACAGCGGTGTAGTTTCATCTCCGTGGTCGACGTCAGAGGGAGAGTTCGCCGCTGGGTGGGACGGGTACTCGTCAAACGCATCCAGAAGAACGGCATCGACCTCAGCGCGCTCTCGTTCATCCCCGAGCAGACCAAGATCCCGCTGCAACGCGACGGCATGGACGCCCTGCCGCAGATCGCACAGTGGCGCGCGACCGAGCCGATGCGCAAGCTCGAGCTGCCGTTCACGTTCACCGCGTACCTCGTGACGGGCTACGAGGAGTCGCGGGCGATCCTGACCGATCGCGACAGCTTCAGCAACGACATCCGGCACCTGTTCCACGGCGACGGGCCCGCGACGGCCGACGACATCGGCGGCCTGGGATTCACGGACCCGCCGCTGCACACGCGGCTGCGCAAGATCGTCACCCCCGAGTTCACGATGCGCCGGCTCGCCCGACTCGAGCCGATGATCACCGAGTTCGTCGACGCGCAGCTCGACGCGCTGGAGGCCGAGGGATCCGGTGCCGATCTGTGCAGGACGGTCGCCTTCCCCATCCCGTTCCAGACGATCTGCGCGCTGCTGGGCCTCGACTACGCCGACAGCGAGGCGTTCGCGAAGCTCGGCAGCGACCGGTTCGACGCGACGAACGGTGGTGCGGCGGCCTTCGGTGCGGTGTCCGACCAGCGCAAGTTCTTGTTCGAGGCCGTCGCGCGTCAGCGCAAGGAGCCCGGGCCGGGCCTGCTGGGCCAGATCATCCGCGACGAGGGCGCCACGATCACCGACTTCGACCTGGCGGGTCTCGCCGACGGCATCTTCACGGGCGGGTTCGAGACCACGGCCGGCATGATCGCCCTCGGCACGATCGTGCTGCTGCGTGACTCCGCCTACGCGGACCTGATGCGCAACGGCTCGCCCGAGGACGTCGATCGCGTCGTGGAGGAGCTGCTGCGCTATCTCGCGGTCGTGCAGGTCGCGTTCCCGCGGTTCGCGAAGCAGGACATGAAGCTGTTCGGCCAGCAGGTCAGGGCCGGCGACGTCATCCTTGCCTCGCTGACCGGCGCGAACCGCGACCCGGAGTCGGCGGGGGAGCGCCCCGACGAGTTCGACCCGCTGCGCGTCCCGGCGTCCGGCCACCTCGCCTTCGGCCACGGCATCCACCGCTGCATCGGCGCCGAGCTGGCCCGCATGGAGCTGCGCATCGCGCTGCCGAAGCTGTTCCGCCGCTTCCCGGACCTCGCGCTGGCTGTCCCGCAGGAGGACCTGGTCTTCCGTCAGCTCTCGTTCGTGTACGGCGTCGACGAGCTCCCGGTCAGCTTCTGACCGTGCCGGAGTCGCACGCCGAGACGGCCCGGCGGATCGAGACGTGGTTCGACGACCACGGCCTGCCCTACTTCGCGGGCGACCACGCCGAGACGGTTGAGCGGTGGCTGTCGAGCAAGCGGATCGTCGCGGTCATCGTGCTGATCCTGGCGGTCTCGATCGCCGCCGGCATCGTCGTCGGAGCGGCCTGGGCGGAGGAGGGCTCGCTCGGGACGGTCGTGGGCATCCTCGTCTTTGTCGCGCTGTTGGGCCTGTTCGCGGGGCGCCTGCTGCGCATGGGGACGATGCTGCGCTGGGCGGTGCGACGCACCTTCGGCTCGCTGGGCCTCATGTTCCCGCTGCTGACCCGCGCCCTGCCGCTGCTGCTGCTCGCGGTGACGTTCCTGTTCATCAATGCCGAGGTGTGGCAGGTCGCGGCGCTCATGTCGCGGGGCGTCCTGTGGATCGCGGTGGGCTTCTTCGCCGTCATCGCGACGGTGTTCCTGCTCGTGCGCCTGCCTGAGGAGGTGCGCCAGGTCGAGCACGACGTCGCCGGCGCCCGCGTGGCCGAGTGCTGCGCCGGGACCCCGGCCGAGGACGCGGCCCGGCTGGTGTCGGCACGTCCGCCTGACCTGCCGCGCTTCGCCCGCGCCAACCTGGTGCTCGTCCTGCTGTTCAACCAGGCGATCCAGGTGCTGCTGCTGAGCCTCGGCCTGTTCGCGTTCTTCGTCGTGTTCGGATCGCTGACGATTCCCGACGGCACCGTGGAGTCGTGGACGGGGGAGCCGGTCACGAGCCTGCCGTCGTCGCTGGGCAGCCACATTCCGGTCACGAACGAGCTGTGGCAGGTCGCGGTGTTCCTGGCGGCGTTCTCCGGCCTCTACTTCACGGTGTACGCCGTCACCGACGAGACGTACCGTTCGCAGTTCTTCGCGGGCCTGTCGACCGAGCTGGAGCAGGCCGTCGCGGTCAACGCCGTGTACGTGTCGCTGACCCACGCCCCTGGGCCCCCACCTGGCCAGGTCGACACCTAGACAGGCGTCGGCGGATCGGCGTCGATCGGTTCGCCGGACGCGCACTGCTCGAGGGTGACGGTCTTGTTGCGGGCGAAGTTCTCCGAGCTGCGGGCAGCCTCCGGGTACTTCTCGGCCGGCAGGTTCGCGTAGTACTGCACCGCGTCGAGCAGGGCGTCCGCCTCCGGCTCGGTGTTGATCTTGGCGTAGACCGTCGCGGGCACCTTGGCCTTCTCGAAGTGCTCGATCGTCCCGGCGTAGTCCTGGCGGTTGAACTCGTCGATGCCCGCCCTGACCTCGGTGCAGGTCTGCTCGACGGCCTCGGCGGCGGTCAGCTGGGGCTCGTCGTCCGGCGCGGAGTCGGACTCCCCGTCGCCGCAGGCGCCCAGCACGAGGGGGAGCAGCAGCGCAGTCGTGACGAAGGTCCTCATGGCCCCACGGTAGGGGGTCCCGCGGGATCCGCTACTCGAGATTTTCGCTGTGCGGTGGGGGCACAATGCGGATATGAGACGCCTGTTGCTCCTCGTGCCGCTCCTCGTGGTCGTCGCCATCGCCGTCGTCGCCCTCACCCGCGGCTCCGACGAGGGGCCGGTCGCCCGGGCGGGACTGACCGCCGACGTCGTGCCGTACCCGCGCACGACGTCGCCGCTGCCAGTGCCGGAGGTGCGCATCGCGGAGGAGCCGTGGCGCGACGAGCTCGAGGGCGTCGCGCCGGAGGTCGCGCCGAGTCCGCTGCCGCCCACGTCCGTCCCGCCGTGCCAGGTGCCCCGGTTCCGGGAGAAGGTCAACGGCTCCCCGTCGACCCCACTGCCCTGCCACCTGGACTAGAACACCTGTTCGACGACGCGTATCCTGTGCGGATGAACCAGAACGGGACGAGGAATGGCTTGCCGCTCAGCTCCTCGGACCCGTACGCGGTGCCGGTCCCGGAGCCGCCACCGGTCTACCACGTGTGGGTCAATCTCTCGAACCTCACGACGCAGCCGGCGCAGGAGTACCCGGGCCTCGTGCTGGGGTGGCGCCGCACGTCCGACGGCTATGAGGCGCAGGTCGTCTACGTCATCCCGAGCCGGACCCAGCGCCACAGCGATGCGTCCCAGATCGCCTGGCTGCCGGCCAGCAAACTCAAGCCACGGTCGTAGGGGCGATCTACGGTGGACGCATGACGACTCACACCTCACGACACCTGGCCGAGACGATTCATCGCAGTCCCGCCGACGTCTACGCGTACGTCTCCGACCCCCGCACCCTGCCCGAGTGGGCGTCCGGGCTCAGCACCACGATCTCCCGGGTGGACGACCAGTGGGTCGCGGAGTCCGATCTCGGCCGCGTCACCGTCGAGTTCGCCCCCGACAACCCGTACGGCGTCCTCGACCACGTCGTCACCCTGCCCGACGGCACCGCTGTGACCAACCCGCTGCGTGTCGTCCCCAACGGCGACGGCAGCGACGTCGTCTTCAGCCTCTTCCAGGCCTCCGACGGCGACCTCGACTCCTTCGAGGTCGACGCCGCGACGGTTGTCGGCGACCTGGCACGGCTCAAGGTGCTGCTGGAGTCCTGACCCCCGCCTCGGCCGAAGATGTCGGCGATCGTGTACCTGTCACAGGACGAGACCCCTTCATTTCCGCCGACATGTTGAGCGGCCCCTCACCAACCCCGTTCGCGCCACTCCGCCAGGTGGGGACGCTCGGCGCCGAGGGTCGTGTCGTGACCGTGGCCCGGGTAGACGCGGGTGTCGTCGGGGAAGCGGTCGAAGATCTTCGATTCCAGGTCGTCCATCAGCGATGTGAAGTCCTCTGGAGCTGTTGTCCGCCCAGGACCGCCGGGAAACAGGGAGTCGCCCGTGAAGAGGTGGACGACGCCGTCGGGGTCGTCGTAGGCGAGGGCGATCGAGCCGGGTGTGTGGCCGACGAGCTCGATGACCTCCAGCTCGCACGAGCCGACGCGGACGCGGGCGCCGGTCTGCACGCGGGTGTCGACCGGGACGGGAAGCTCGTCGGCGTCCCGCTCGCCGGCGACGGTCTCCGCGCGGGTCAGGTCGACGAGGGGCGCGAGGGCCTGCCAGTGGTCGCCGTGACGATGGGTCGTGACGATGCGGGCGAGACCGTCGCTGCCGAGCAGCTCGACCAGCCGGTCGGGCTCGTTGGCGGCGTCGATCAGGGCTTGCTCGCCGGTCAGGACGCAGCGCAGCAGGTAGGCGTTGTTGTTCATCTCGCCGACCGCGATCTTGGTGATCAGCAGATCGCCCGCGGGCTGCACGTCGGCCGGACCGCCGACCTCGACTTCTCCGGTGTAGGTCATGGGCCAAGCCTGCCAGAACCGGCCCGGGGGAGTATCGGGGTGATGCCGGGCACAGGCGCCGCTCAGCGGAAAGAAACTGTCAGGCCCCGTCGTTACGATGACGTGGGGCACGATCCTGCCCTTCGCAGACCCATCTTTTTCGCACCAGAACCTCAGGGGAGCCAGTGACCGATCGCCTCGTCATCCGCGGCGCACGAGAGCACAACCTCAAGGACGTCTCGCTCGATCTTCCGCGAGACTCCCTCATCGTCTTCACGGGGCTGTCCGGCTCGGGCAAGTCGTCCTTGGCGTTCGACACGATCTTCGCCGAAGGCCAGCGCCGCTACGTCGAGTCGCTGTCGGCGTACGCGCGGCAGTTCCTCGGCCAGATGGACAAGCCGGACGTCGACTTCATCGAGGGCCTGTCGCCCGCGGTCTCGATCGACCAGAAGTCCACGAGCCGCAATCCGCGCTCGACCGTCGGCACGATCACCGAGGTCTACGACTACCTCCGCCTGCTGTACGCCCGCGCCGGACGTCCGCACTGCCCGCAGTGCGGCGAGCCGATCGCCCGGCAGACCCCGCAGCAGATCGTCGACCGCATCCTGGCCGGTGAGGAGGGCACCCGCTTCCAGGTGCTCGCGCCCGTCATCCGCGGCCGCAAGGGCGAGTACACCGAGCTGTTCAAGCAGCTGCAGACGCAGGGCTTCAGCCGCACCGTCGTCGACGGCGAGGTGCACATGCTCGCCGACGAGCCGCCCACGCTCGCGAAGCAGAAGAAGCACACGATCGACGTTGTCGTCGACCGCCTCCAGGTCAAGGCCAGCTCCAAGCAGCGCCTCACCGAGTCGGTCGAGACGGCGCTCAACCTGGCCGACGGCCTCGTCATCATCGACTACGTCGACGTCGACGAGAAGGACCCGCATCGCACGCGCCGCTTCTCCGAGAAGCTCGCGTGCCCCAATGACCACCCGCTGGCGGTCGACGAGCTCGAGCCCCGCTCGTTCTCGTTCAACGCCCCGTTCGGCTCCTGTCCCGAGTGCCACGGCCTCGGCACCCGCATGGAGGTCGACCCCGAGCTCGTCGTGCCCGACGAGTCCAAGTCGCTCAACGAGGGCGCCGTGTCGCCCTGGTCGTCCGCGCACGTGTCCGACTACTACTCGCGCCTGATCGGCGCGCTGGCCGACGAGCTGGGCTTCAGCGCCGACACCCCGTGGGGCGACCTGACCGACGAGGTCCGCGACGCGATCCTCAACGGCCACTCGACCAAGGTCCACGTCCGGTACAAGAACCGCTACGGACGCGTCCGCTCCTACTACACCGAGTTCGAGGGGGCCATCACCTACCTCGAGCGCCGCCACGAGGAGACCGAGTCCGAGACCAACAAGGAGCGCCTCGAGGGCTTCATGCGCGAGGTCCCGTGCCGCGTCTGCAAGGGCACCCGGCTCAAGCCGGTCATCCTCGCCGTCACGCTCAACTCCGCCGAGCACGGCCCCAAGAACATCGCCGAGGTCTGCGCGCTGTCGATCCGCGAGGCCGCCGAGTACCTCGCGACGCTGGAGATGAGCGACCGCGAGCGCCAGATCGGCGAGCGGGTCCTCAAGGAGATCAACGAGCGCCTGCGCTTCCTGCTCGACGTCGGCCTCGACTACCTGGCGCTCGATCGTGCAGCCGGCTCGCTGTCAGGTGGCGAGGCCCAGCGCATCCGCCTCGCGACGCAGATCGGTGCGGGCCTCGTCGGCGTGCTGTACGTGCTGGACGAGCCGTCGATCGGCCTGCACCAGCGCGACAACCACCGGCTCATCGAGACCCTCATCCGCCTGCGCGACCTCGGCAACACGCTGATCGTCGTCGAGCACGACGAGGACACGATCCGCGCCGCCGACTGGGCCGTCGACATCGGTCCCGGCGCCGGCGAGCACGGAGGACAGGTCATCGTCTCCGGACCGGTCAAGGAGCTCTATGAGAGCACCGACTCGCTGACCGGCCAGTACCTGTCGGGCCGCAAGTCCATCCCGCTGCCGGAGAAGCGCCGCAAGCGGGTCAAGGGCCGTGAGCTGACGGTGCACGGGGCCAAGGAGAACAATCTCCGCAACATCGACGTCTCGTTCCCGCTCGGCATGTTCGTCGCCGTGACGGGCGTGTCCGGCTCGGGCAAGTCGAGCCTCGTCAACGACATCCTCTACACGCAGCTCGCCCGCACGATCTACGGCGCGCGCACGATCCCCGGCCGTCACCGCAGCATCTCCGGGCTCAGCGAGGTCGACAAGGTCATCCACGTCGACCAGTCGCCGATCGGACGCACCCCGCGCTCGAATCCCGCGACGTACACCGGCGTGTTCGACCACGTCCGCAAGCTGTTCGCGCAGACGCCCGAGGCGAAGATGCGCGGCTACCTGCAGGGCCGGTTCTCGTTCAACGTCAAGGGCGGACGCTGCGAGGCGTGCTCGGGCGACGGCACGATCAAGATCGAGATGAACTTCCTGCCCGACGTGTACGTGCCGTGCGAGGTCTGCCACGGCGCCCGCTACAACCGCGAGACGCTCGAGGTGCACTACAAGGGCAAGTCGATCGCCGA
>JAOPXY010000185.1 GCA_025964895.1 Aeromicrobium sp. | reverse complement strand
GCTCAACGCGCCGGGGTCCGTCGTCGACGAGCGCACGCTGAAGCTGTCGGCGAACGTCCGCACGCCTCACACCAAGGTCGCCGGCGCGCTCGTGTCGTTCCAGGTGTTCCGCGACAAGGCATGGCGCACGTACGCCAGCGCCCGCACCGACGCGGCGGGCGTCGCCCGCGTCCGCTCTCAGCCACGGAGGACGTACCGGTACCGCGCTGTCGTGGCCGCCGGCGACTGGTACACGGCCGCCAGAAGCACGACGAAGAAGGTGGCGAACCGGCCGCCCGGCAAGGTCATCACGCTTCCCCGGAAGGCACCGCGACCCAGGAAGCTGCCCGCGCAGGCGCGGGCCTCCGGCGACGGTGCGAATGCCACGACGTCGACGCTGGGCGACTCGGTGTGGAGGGGCATGACGGGCCGGTCGTGGCGGGCCGGCTGCCCCGTCGGCCGCAAGGACCTCCGCATCGTCCGCGTCAACTACTGGGGCTTCGACGGTTATCGGCATCGCGGCGAGATCGTCGTGCACCGCATGATCGCGCCGAAGACCGAGCGGCTGTTCACCGACCTGTACCGCAACCGCGTCTCGATCCGGGCGATGTACCGCGTCGACCGCTTCGGCTACTCCGCGAAGCTGCGCGGAGGGGACGACCTGGAGTCGATGGCTCGCGACAACACCAGCGGCTTCAACTGCCGCAACGTCGTCGGACGTCCCGGGGTGCGGTCACCGCACGCGTACGGCCGGGCGATCGACATCAACCCGTTCGAGAATCCGTACCGCTCGGGGCGCTGGTACCCGAACTCGTGGTGGCACAAGCACTCCGCCGGCACCTACGCCTGGACGAAGAGCTCGCACCTGGTGCCGCGCATCATGAAGCGCAACGGCTTCCGCTGGACGTACGGCAACATCGACGCCCACCACTTCGACGGGTGAGGATGGCGTGATGGACGTCAAGGACGCGCTGCACGAGAAGCTGACGGAAGTTCGCGGTGCGCTGCTCGCGGCCGTCGAGGGCGCGAGCGAGCACGACCTGCGCCGTCCGCTGACGCCGACCGGCACCAATCTGATCGGGCTGGTCAAGCACCTCGTCGGGGTCGAGTACGTCTACCTCGCCGAGTCGTTCGGGCGGCCCGCGCCCGACGTGCTGCCCTGGGTCGAGGACGGATCGGTGTGGGACGGCGCCGACATGTGGGCGACGGCCGAGGAGTCCAGCAGCGAGATCATCGCGCTGTACCGGCGGGCCTGCGCGTGCGGGGACGAGACGATCGCCGAGCTCGATCTCGACAGCCCCGGGCGCGTGCCGCACTGGCCGGCCGACGGCGCCGCCACGACCCTGGGCTACCTGCTCGTCCGGATGGTGGCCGAAACCGCCCAGCACGCGGGGCACGCCGAGATCGTCCGCGAGCTCGCCGACGGACGGACCGGCTCCGACACCGGCGACCACGACACCGACTGGCCCGCGTACCGGGCCCGCGTCGAGGCTGCCGCCGCGCCGTTTCGTCCGTGACGCCCGACGTAGGCCCGGCGGGGAGCGGTGGATGCTCCACCGTATGGACGCCCGAACCGCTTCAGACGGTGGAGGATCCACCGCCCCGGCGGGGAGCGGTGGCACGATGAACCCATGGCCATCCAGATCGCCCAGGACCAGCACGCCGACGAGGTGCTGAGCTCGAGCCCCTTCGCCCTCCTCGCCGGGATGCTGCTCGACCAGCAGTTCCCCATGGAGCGCGCGTTCGCGGGTCCCGCCAAGGTGCTCGACCGCTTCGGCACGCTCGACCCGGCTGCGATCGCGGACGCCGATCCGGAGGCCTTCGCCGAGCTGTGCGCGACACCGCCGGCGATCCACCGGTACGGACGATCGATGGCCGGACGGCTGCAGGCGCTCGCGCGGGTCGTCGTCGACGAGTACGACGGCGACGCGGCGCGCATCTGGGTCGGTGCGACGACCGGCGAGGCACTGCTCGGCCGGCTCAAGGCCCTGCCGGGCTTCGGGGAGCAGAAGGCCAAGATCTTCACGGCGCTGCTGGCCAAGCAGCTCGACGTCAAGCCGCGCGGCTGGACGACGGTCGTGGGCGACTACGGCAAGAAGGGCTTCCGGTCGGTTGCCGACGTCGTCGATCCCGAGTCGCTCGCGAAGGTCCGGGCGTTCAAGCAGGCCGCCAAGCAGGCCGCCAAGCAGGCCGCCGACCAAACCGCCGAGCCGGCCACCGACTGATCCGCCCGCGGGTCAGGCGTCCGAACGGGACTCGCCGCCGGGGCTCGCGATGGCGTCGGGCACCTCGCACGCCGACTCGGCCGCCCACACGTCGTCCATGCGCTCGGTGATGTCGTCGCCGTCCCCGTCGACCGGCAGCTCGAGCGAGGCGTTCGGATCGCTCAGCAGCTCGCGGGCCCACTCGGCGCGGGCGTCCACGAGCCGGTCCCAGTCGCGCAGCCACTCCTCGGCCGGACGGTCGGCGCGGATCTCCTCAGCGCGCTCGGCGCGGATCTGCCGCACCATGAGCGTCACGGCCCGGTTCTGGTCGCGGATCGTGTCGGCGCGACGCTCGGGGGTGCCGTCGAGCGGCATCGACAGGACCGTCCGGGTCATGAGCTCGCACTGCGATGCGACGGTGTCGGTCAGCGACGCGTCGTCGATGACGCCGGGGAAGTCGTCATTGCCCACGACCACCACGAGCGTCGTCATGGCCACGCCCGCGGTCAGGCCCAGCAGCCCGGCGAGGACGGCGGCCCACTTCCAGCGCCTCGGCACGAGCGGTGGTGGGAACTGCCATGTGTTCCGCGGGGGCGGGTAGCCGCGGGGCCCCGGAGACTCGAACACCGCTCCATCGTGACACGCCCGGTAGCCTTCCACCCGTGATCCTCGCCGCCGCGGTGTGCCCGCACCCGCCGCTGCTGGTCCCGGCCGTCGCGCCCGGCACCACGGGCGAGCTCGCCGACCTGCGTGCGGCGTGCGACGCGGCCGTGCAGACGCTGCTCGGGGCGCGACCCGATCGCATCCTCGTCGTCGCCGGCGGCGACCTCGACCACGAGCCCGACGAGACCGCCGGGGGAACTCTCGCGGCGTACGGTGCCGATGCGCACGCCGGTGGGGCGGGCACGGGGCTCCCGCTCGGGCACACGATCGGCGCGTGGCTGCTCGACCGCGCCGGTTGGTCGGGCTCGCGCACATATGCGCTGACCGGCGCGGCCGACGTCTCCGGGGACGTGGCGCTGCTCGTCATGGCCGACGGGACGACGAAGCGGTCGGTCCAGGCGCCGGGATTTCTCGACGACCGTGCCGCCGCGTACGACGCGGCGATCGCGGCCGCCCTCGCGGCAGGGGACCCCGACGCGCTGCTCGCCCTTGACCCCGTGCTCGGCGCCGAGCTCGGTTCGACGGGCGTCCCGGCGCTGCGCTCGCTGGGGCAGGTGATGAAGGACGAGATGACGAAGGGCGCCGTCGTCACCGCGCGGCTGCACGTCGACGAGGCGCCGTTCGGCGTCGGCTACTTCGTGGCCGACTGGGTGCTGGCGGGTCGCTAGACCTGGTCCGGTCCGGGCCGCTTCTTGCCGTCCTCGGCCATGGGGGACCGCCCCCCAAGATGACGTCAGACTACTGAGAGAATCCCATCATGTCCGTGCCCGATCGCGTCGTGGCCGTCGTCGGCCCGACCGCGTCCGGCAAGTCCGCCCTGGCCGTCGAGATCGCCCGCCGCCTGGGGTCCGGCGAGGTCGTCAACGTCGACGCGATGCAGCTGTACCGCGGCATGGACGTTGGCACCGCGAAGACCCCGACCGCCCAGCGCGCCGAGCTGCCGCACCACCTGTTCGACGTCCTCGACGTCACCGAGACCGCGAGCGTCGCGGAGTTCCAGGCGCAGGCCCGCCGCGTCATCGCCGACTGCCTCACCCGCGCGGCGACGCCGGTGCTGGCCGGGGGATCGGCCCTCTACGTGCGCGCTGTCGTCGACCGGCTCGACTTTCCCGGCACCGATCCCACGATCCGGCAGCGCTGGTCCGACGAGCTGGCCGCGCGGGGACCGTCCGCGCTGCACGCCGAGCTGGCGCGCCGTGACCCGGCCGCGGCGGCGCAGATCCTGCCGACCAACGAGCGGCGTCTCGTCCGGGCGCTGGAGGTCGTCGAGCTCACGGGGGAGCCGTTCACGGCCACGATGCCGGGCTACGACTCGGTGTACCCGGGGCTCGTGATGCTGGGGCTCGACGTGCCCCGCGACGTCCTCGAGGCCCGGCTCGCCGACCGGGTCGACCAGATGTGGGCCGATGGGTTCGTCGACGAGGTCCGCGGCCTGCTGCCGCGCGGCATCGAGGAGGGACGGACCGCCGCCCTCGCACTCGGCTACCAGCAGATCCTGGCCTTCCTGCGCGGCGAGCTAACCGAGGACGAGGCCCGCGCCGCGACGGTCGCCGGGACGCGGAAGTTCGCTCGCCGCCAGGACCGCCAGTTCCGCAAGGACCCCCGGATCCACTGGCTCCCGTACGACGCCCCCGACCTGACCGACCAGGCGATGGCACTCGTGGGGTGACGCCACCCCCGAGACATGGGCACCTCCCGGCGCGAACGACGCCGTTTGACCCCGTGAAGTGCCCACATCCCGGGGGCGCAGCACGCGTAGACTGTGGCCATGGCTTTCGCGTGGTTGAAGGGGCACGGCACGGAGAACGACTTCGTGCTGCTCCCTGACCATGACGGATCCGTGCACGGCGAGCTCTCGGCCGACTTCGTGGCGGCCCTGTGCCACCGCCGTCGCGGCATCGGGGCCGACGGCGTCCTGCGGGTCATCCGCTCGGAGGCGATCGGGATCGACTCGGCCGGCGAGTGGTTCATGGACTACCGCAACGCCGACGGGTCCCTCAGCGAGATGTGCGGCAACGGCATCCGCGTCTTCGCGCTGCATCTCGTGCAGGAAGGGCTGGTCGATCCCTCCGCGCCCTTCGTCGTCGGCACGCGGGACGGCGACAAGACGATCTCTACCGACGCCGAGAGCATCAGCGTTGACATGGGCGTCCCGCAGGTGCAGGGCGTCACCAAGGTCAGCGCCGACGGGAACACCTGGGAGGCCCAGGATGTTGGAACAGGTAACCCCCACGCTGTCGCCTTCGTCGACCGGCTGGACGATGCCGGCTCGCTGCTGACACCGCCCGAGTACGACGAGTCGGTCTACCCCGAAGGTGTCAACATCGAGTTCGTCGTCCGCCAGGGCGAGCGCCACGTCGCGATGCGTGTGCACGAACGAGGCTCGGGGGAGACGCGTTCCTGCGGCACCGGCGCCTGCGCCGTCGCCGTGGCCACCGCGGTCGCCGACCACGCCGAGCGCCCGACCACGTACCGGGTCGACGTCCCGGGCGGCACCGTGCACGTCACGTGGGACGCGAATGACCACATCACCCTCACCGGCCCCGCCGAGATCGTCGCCCGGGGCACCATGGATTGGACTGCATGACAGAACAGACGTACGAACCGGCGGCAGAGCAGGGCACCGAGGGCCTCGAGCTCGAGGAGCGCAACTCGCTGCGCCGCGTCGCGAACCTCCGCACCGAGCTGGAGGACATCACCGAGGTCGAGTACCGCCAGCTCCGGCTCGAGCGGGTCGTCCTCGTGGGCGTGTGGACCGAGGGCACGGCCGAGGACGCCGAGAACTCCATGGCCGAGCTCAAGCTGCTCGCCGAGACCGCCGGGTCGGAGGTGCTGGACGCCCTGATCCAGCGTCGCCAGAAGCCCGACCCCGCCACGTACATCGGCTCGGGCAAGGTCGAGGACCTGCGCGCCACGGTCGAGGCGACCGGCGCCGACACGATCATCTGCGACGGCGCGCTCGCGCCCAGCCAGCTGCGCAACCTCGAGGACAAGTGCAAGGTCAAGGTCGTCGACCGGACCGCGCTGATCCTCGACATCTTCGCGCAGCACGCGAAGAGCAAGGAGGGCAAGGCGCAGGTCGAGCTCGCCCAGCTGCAGTACCAGACCCAGCGCCTCCGCGGCTGGGGCGGCAACCTGTCGCGCCAGGCCGGCGGCCAGGCCGCCGGCGGCGAGGGCATCGGTGGTCGTGGCCCCGGTGAGACCAAGCTCGAGACCGACCGTCGCCGCATCAACACCAAGATCGCCAAGCTGCGGCGCGACCTCGCGCACATGAAGACCACGCGCGACACCAAGCGCGGCAACCGGGTGCGCCACGAGATCCCCAGCGTCGCGATCGCGGGCTACACCAACGCCGGCAAGTCCTCCCTGCTGAACCGGCTCACCGACGCCGGGGTGCTCGTCGAGGACTCGCTCTTCGCCACCCTCGACCCGACGACGCGTCGCACCGAGACCGGTGACGGCCGGGTCTACACGATGAGCGACACCGTCGGGTTCGTCCGGCACCTGCCCCACCAGCTCGTCGAGGCGTTCCGCTCGACGCTGGAGGAGGTGGCCGACTCCGACCTGGTCCTGCACGTCGTCGACGGCTCGCACCCCGACCCCGAGGGCCAGATCGCGGCCGTCCGCGAGGTGTTCGCCGAGATCGGCGCCGACAAGGTGCCCGAGCTGATCGTGATCAACAAGGCCGACGTCGCCGACCCGCTGGTGATCGCGCGGCTGCTGCAGCGCGAGCCGCACGCGG
>JAOPXY010000162.1 GCA_025964895.1 Aeromicrobium sp. | reverse complement strand
GATCCGAGCCGGGGCTCCCAGTCCGGGACGGCGGCGGGGGTCACGATGACGGGACTGTCGCCCTCGCCCCGCACGTCCGCGAGCAACGCGCGGTCGACGCCCGTGCGCGTCGGCCACGAGACGCGGCGCCCGCTCAGCTGGTATGTGGTCAGGGCGGTGTCGGTCGCCAGGTCGATCGCCGCGCGGAGGTCGTCGCGCAGATCGGGGTTCATGCTCAGCGCGAGGTCGTCGGGGCGGTCGAAGTCAAGGATCCACGACGGACGCGTCCGCGCTAACGTCAGCAAATCGGTCAGGAAGCGGGACGCCTCGGCGCGCTGCTCGTCGCTGACCTCGAGGTCGTCGGGCTGGCGCCGGTCCTCCGCGAGGTCGTCGACGCCCACGAGCAGCGCGGGATCGACGATGATCGTGCCGGCCGAGGGCGTCGTGTCGGACGCGAGGTCCAGCAGGTTGCGCAGCTGCCCGCCGGCGCTGACCGAGGTCAGCAGCGAGGCCGGATCGGTGTAGTCGCCGTCGGTGCCCCGGCTGTCGGGCATCAGAAAGGGCCACACGACCGACGTCGGCACGACGGTCCGGGTCGACGCGATGAGCGGCAGGAAGGTCGTCGCACGGCCCACCGCGTCGTCACCGCGGTTGCCCTCGTCGTCGGTCGCCAGGATCTGCACGCCGACGGGGTAGACGCCCTCGGCGCCCGTGATGCGCAGCTGCTCGTACGGCACCGAGATGCGGAACCGGCTGGTCTGGCCGGGCGCGAGGTCGCCCATCTCGTCGAACGTCCCGGTCTCGACGACCCGCGAGCCGGTGTACGCATCGCCGTTGCCGACCGCCTCCTCGATCTGGCCACGGGTCGTGAACGGCGTCGGGGCGATCACGAGGTAGGCCTGCACCTTGGTCCACGCGTGGTCGTCGCGATTGGACACGGTGCCGGTCATCGTCACGTCGGCCCCGGGAGCCAGGTGGCTCGGATCGAGCGTGCGGATCGAGACGCGCACGTCGGGGTCGTCGTCCGCCGCCGCGACGGGAGCCGCGGGCACGAGCAGCGCGGCGAGGATCGTCAGGAGCAGCGCGACGAGGCTCGTGCGTCGGGGGCTGCTCATCCGAACATGCTAGGCCGTCGCATCGCGACGGTTCGAGACCGCGGGTGCGCGCCGATAGAGTATGTCCTCGTGCCCACGCCTCCGCTGACCCCCGACCGCCGGGCCAGGATCGATGCCGAGCTCGACGCCAATCCGTTCCTGGCCGAGCTCGGCGAGCTCTTCGAGTCCGCCGGTCACGAGCTGTCGGTCGTCGGCGGCCCCGTCCGCGACGCCGTGCTGGGACGTCCCGGCAACGACTGGGACTTCGCGACGTCCGCCCGCCCGGACGACATCGAGCGCATCGCGGCGGGCTGGGCCGACGCGATCTGGGACGTCGGCCGCGAGTTCGGCACGATCGGCCTGCGCAAGGACGATCACCAGCTCGAGATCACGACGTACCGCAGCGATGCGTACGACCTGGCGTCCCGGAAGCCCGAGGTGCGATTCGGTGACACGCTCGACGGCGACCTGTCGCGCCGCGACTTCTCGGTCAACGCGATGGCGATCCGGCTGCCGTCCCGCGAGTTCGTCGATCTCTTCGGGGGGCTGGCCGACATCGACGACCGCCTGCTGCGCACCCCTGTCACGCCCGAGCAGTCGTTCAGCGACGACCCCCTGCGGATGATGCGAGCCGCCCGCTTCGTGGCGCAGCTGGGCTTCACGGCCGCGCCCGAGGTCGTCGCGGCGATGACCGAGATGGCCGCACGCCTGGAGATCGTGTCGGCCGAGCGCGTGCGCGACGAGCTCGACAAGCTCGTGACCGGCGCCCACCCGGTCGCCGGGCTGCGACTGCTCGTCGACTCCGGGCTCGCGGCGCACATGCTGCCCGAGCTGCCCGCGTTGATCCTGGAGCGCGACGAGCACCACCGGCACAAGGACGTCTACGAACACTCGCTGACGGTGCTGGAGCAGGCGATCGCCCTGGAGGGCCGCCTCGAGCGCCGGCCCGATGTCGTGATCCGGCTCGCGGCGCTGCTGCACGACATCGGCAAGCCCCGCACGCGTCGCTTCGCGGAGGGCGGCACCGTGACGTTCCACCACCACGACGTGGTGGGAGCCAAGCTCGTCCGCAAGCGGCTGCGGGCGCTGCGCTACAGCAATGACGTGATCGACCAGGTCGCGACGCTGGTGGAGCTGCACCTGCGGTTCCACGGCTACGGATCGGGTGAGTGGACCGACTCGGCGGTCCGGCGCTACGTGCGCGATGCCGGCGACCAGCTCGAGCGCCTGCACATCCTGACGCGGGCCGACTGCACGACGCGCAACCAGAGGAAGGCGCTACGGCTGCAGCGCACGTACGACGAGCTCGAGGAGCGCATCGCGGTGCTGGCCGAGGCCGAGGAGCTCGGCTCGATCCGCCCCGATCTCGACGGCGGGCAGATCATGGCGATCCTCGGCATCGCGCCGGGTCCCGAGGTGGGCGAGGCCTACCGGTTCCTGCTCGACCTGCGCATGGACCGTGGCCCGCTCAGCGAGGCCGACGCGACCGAGGCGCTGAAGGCCTTCTGGGCGGCACGCACCTAGTCGCGTCGCCTAGGCTTGCTCCCATGAATCACAAGGGACGTGCCTGATGGCCGGCGGACTCGTCGCACTGCTCGACGACGTCGCGGCGCTGGCCAAGCTCGCGGCCGCGTCGGTCGACGACATCGGTGCGGCCGCGGGTCGCGCCAGCACGAAGGCGGCCGGCGTCGTGGTCGACGACGCCGCCGTGACCCCGCGCTACGTCCAGGGCTTCGACCCGTCCCGTGAGCTGTCGGTCATCGCGCGCATCGCGAAGGGTTCGCTGCGCAACAAGCTCGTCTTCATCCTGCCCGCCGCGCTGTTGCTGAGCCAGTTCGTTCCGTGGCTGCTGACCCCGATCCTGATGCTGGGCGGCACCTACCTGAGCTTCGAGGGTGCGGAGAAGCTGTGGGAGAAGTTCGGCCCGGGTCACCATGCGGAGACGGCCGAGCCGGTCGCCGCCAGCGGCGCCGAGCACGAGGAGAAGATGATCAGCGGCGCGATCCGCACCGATCTGATCCTGTCGGCCGAGATCATGGTCATCGCCCTCAACGAGGTCGAGGACGAGCCGTTCTTCGCCCGCGCGCTCATCCTGATCGTCGTCGCCTTCGCGATCACCGCACTGGTCTACGGCGCCGTCGCCCTCATCGTCAAGATGGACGACATCGGGCTGCACCTGGCCGAGAAGTCGTCGGTCGTCGCGCAGAAGGTGGGTCGCGGGCTCGTCGTCGCGATGCCGATCGTGCTGCAGGTGCTGTCCAGCGTCGGCATCGTCGCGATGCTGTGGGTCGGCGGCCACATCCTGCTGGTCGGCGTCGACGACCTGGGCTGGCACTGGCCCTACGAGCACGTGCATCACTGGGAGGAGGACGCCGGCGGGGGCGCGGTCGGCTGGCTCATCAACACGTCGTGCTCAGCCGTCATCGGCCTGGCCGTCGGTGCGATCGTCGTCGCCGTCATGCACGTCCTCCCGTTCAAGAAGGCCAAGCACTGACCGCGCCCCTCCCCGGCACGGCTAGGCGGCCGGGATCCCGTCGGTCGGCGGAACGGTCGGCTCGCCGGTGTACTCGGTGACGGGCGTGTCGCCGTCGTCGGTCGTGTAGACCGGGCCGAAATAGTCCTGGCTCGATCCGGTCACCTTCGCCATCTGCGCGCCACCGTAGCCGGAGTGGTCGTCGGCGGAGAAGCGCAGCGCGGTCAGCCCCGGTCCATCGAGGCCACCGTCCTCGATGGTCTCCAGGAGCGAGTCGCGGGTCAGCTCCTTGCCGTTCTGCTGCAGGGCCTGGACGAACAGGTAGCCGACCGTCATGCCGTAGACCGTGTTGCCGGTGAACGGGGCGTCGTCGTTGAAGTCGGTGTTGATCTGCTTGAACAGCGAGACCCAGGGGTTGGCGTCGTCGAACTGCGACGGCAGGTAGTTGGTGCTCAGGAAGCCCTCGAGCAGCGGGGCGGCATCGCCCAGGGCACCGGCGACCGTCGAGTAGTCCGCGCCGACCGACGTGCTGATCCACTGCGGTGCGAACTCCAGCCGTGCGGCGGTGCCGACGGCCAGCGCCGTGAAGCCCGGGACGGTCGCCAGCGCGACCACCTCGCAGCCGGCGGCCTTGAGCTTGCCGATCTGGGGGGCGACGTTGGTGTTGCTGGTGACGTACGTCTGCCGCTCCGCGACACCGTCCTCGCCGAGGATCTGGGTCAGGCCCCGGAGGGTGTCCTGCCCGAAGTCGTCGTCCTGGCCCAGGAAGCACACCTTCTCGTCCGGCAGGTTCTGCTCGATGTAGGTCGCCTGCACCTTGGCCTCGGTCGTGTAGTCGGCCTGGAAGCCGAACGTCGTCGGGTACTTCTCCGGCTGGTTCCAGCTGCGGCTGCCCGAGGCGACGAACAGATCGGGCACCTTGTTGGTCTTCAGGAAGTCGAGCACGCCGGTGTGGGTGGGTGTGCCCAGCCCGTTGACGATCGCGAAGACCTTGTCCTTCAGGACGAGCTCGCGCACGACGGTCTGCGTCGTGGCGGGGTTGTAGCCGTCGTCCTCGACCTTGTAGGTGATCTTGCGGCCGTGCACACCGCCCTTGGAGTTGACGTAGTCGAAGTACGCCTTGGTGGCCGGCGAGATGGTCGAGTACCCGGCTGCGGCCGGACCGGTCAGCGGTTGGTGGGTGCCGACCAGGATCGAGTCGGCCGTGACGCCGGGTGTGGACGCCGCCGAGTCACCGCCCCCGCCGCACGCGCCGAGCGCCAGGATCAGGCCGAGGGACGAGACGGCCGCGAGCGGTCGCCTAAGGGGTTGACGTGTGCTGTGCATCAGTGGGCTCCGTATCGGTGGTGGGTTGGTGGGTGAGGTCGACGGGGGACGGACGGGACGGACGGCGAAGGCGGCCGGCGGCCGAGGAGAAGAGGCCCTGCAGCCCGGTGGGCAGCACGATCGTCACGACGATCAGGACGAGACCGAACACGAGCAGGGAGAGATTGCCGTCGAGCCGTTCGGCCAGACGGGGCGACGTCGCCAGGTTGTCGCTCAGCAGGGCGGTGAGCTCGGGGAGCGCGACGAGCAGCAGGGCTCCCCAGACCGCGCCGGCCAGGCTGCCGGTCCCGCCGATGACGACGGCCATCAGCAGGAACAGGCTGAACGCGAGCGAGAACGCCCCCGGCGACACCGACTGCGTCAGGACCGCGAGGATTCCGCCGCCGAGGCCCGCAGCCGCAGCGCTCACGACGAAGACGACGACCTTGGTGCGGCCCACGTCGATTCCGGCCAGGCGCGCGGCGACCTCGTCGTCGCGCACGGCCCGCAGCTCGCGGCCGAACCGGCTGCCGGTGAGGTTCGCCAGCAGGAGCATCGTCAGGAGCGCCGCCGTGCACGCGATCCAGGCCTGCCAGCGCTCCAGCGGGAACGCGATGCCGAGGCCCGCCGGCGCGGGCTCGACCAGCACGGACAGGCCCTGGTCGCCGCCGAGCTGGTCGGCGAACGTCGTGGTGATGGCCGGCACGACGATCGTCAGCGTCAGGGTGAGACCGGCGAGATAAGGACCGTGCAGTCGGGCACCGGCCAACCCGACCACGCCACCGACCACGGCTGCGGCCACGATCGCGGCGACGAGCGGTCCGAGCAGCAGCAGTGGCGCGGTCACGCCGGCGTCGCCGAGCTCGGCCGACGTCAGGGCACACGCGTAGGCGCCCGTCGCCATGAGCGCCCCGTGACCCAGGGACAGCTGGCCGGACAGTCCGACCAGGACGGTCAGACCCGCCGTCGCGCACAGGTACGCCGCCATCGTGGCGAGCTGGTAGTTGCGGAACGGCGGCAACGCGTACGTCAGGGCGACGAGGCCGGCGCCGGCGACGACGGCGATCAGCAGGTGGCGGGCCAGTCGGTGGCGCGCGAGACGATCGAGCATCATCACACCTGCCGAGCCGCGGGGCGGCTGAGGAGGCCGGCCGGTCTGACCAGGAGCACGACGGTCAGCACCGCCAGGATCACGACGGCCGACAGGTCGCTGCCGGAGTACCCGCTCACGTACGACAGGACGAGGCCGACGCACAGGCCCCCGCCGACCGCGCCGACCGGGCTGTCGAGCCCACCGACGACGGCCGCCGTGAAGGCGTAGACGAACACGAGGTCCGTCGCGTGGGGATGGGCGCCGAGCTCCGTCGGGACGACGAGCAGCGCCGCGAGCCCGCCGACCGCTCCGGCGAGAGCCCAGCTGAGCGTCAGCATGCGGCCGACGTCGACGCCGAGCAGCCGTGCCATGTCGGGGTTGAAGGCCGCGGCACGCATCTTCAGGCCCACGCCGGTCCTGGTGAACATCAGACCGAGCGCGATCATGACGATCGCGACGGTCACGAACACGAACAGGTCGTACGGCGACAGCACCGCCTGGCCGCCGATGCTCAGGGGCCGGCGGCTGAACGGCACGTCCATGGCCCGGTACGCGCTGCCGTAGAGGATGCCCAGTACCGCCTGGATGACCAGCACGATGCCCAGGGCCGCGATGACCGCGTTCAGCGGACGGCTCGGATCGACCCGCCGCATCACCAGGCGCTCGGTGAGCGCGCCGATCACGAGCCCGGCGGCGACGGCCGAGGCCAGGCCCAGCCAGTACGAGCCGGAGGCCGTCGTGACGCTGTAGGCGATGTACGTCGTGGCGGCCGCCATCGCGCCCTGCGAGAAGTTGACGAGCCTGGCGCCGCGCCAGATCAGCACCAGGGCCAGGGCGAAGGCCGCGAACACGGCGCCGCGCGAGAGGCCGTCGACGGTCAGGAAGATGAAGCGATCCATGTCAGAACCCCAGGTAGGCGTGTCGGAGATCGGCGTCGGCCGCGAGGGTGCCGGCGTCGTCGTCGACGACGACCCGGCCGAGGGACAGCACGATGCCGCGGTCGGCCACCGACAGCGCGCTGCGGACGTTCTGCTCGACCAGCAGGATCGTGAGGCCGGTCTCGTCCCTGAGGTGGCGCAGCAGCGCCATGATCTGGGCGGTCACCTTGGGCGCCAGGCCGAGGGAGGGCTCGTCGAGCAGCAGGAGACGGGGACGCCCTACGAGCGCGCGTCCGATCGCGAGCATCTGGCGCTCGCCCCCGGACAGCAGGTGCCCCGCGCTGGCGCGCCGGCGCGCCAGCGGCTCGAACATCTCGAAGACCTCGGCGACGGCGCGACGGCCGTCGGCGGGGTCCTTGCGCCACAGGTGCCCGAGGCGCAGGTTCTCCTCGACCGTCAGCTCGGTGATGACGCCGCGGCCTTCCGGCACGTGCGCGACACCGCGCCGCACGAGGTCCTCGACGCGGGTGCCGCGCAGCTCGGTGCCTTCCCAGGTGATCGACCCGGTGCACCGCGGCGCCAGGCCGGACACTGCGCGGAGCAGGGTCGTCTTGCCGGCGCCGTTGGCCCCCACGACGGCGGCGATCGTGCCGGGATGGACGTCCAGGTCGACGTCGTGCAGCACCGCGGGACCGCCGTAGCCGGCGGTGAGCTCGCGGATGCGTAGCGAGCCGCTTGCGGTGCCCGTCATGCGTCCGTCACCGCGGCGCCCAGGTAGGCCTCCGTGACGGCCGGGTCGTCGCGCACCTGGTCCGGGGGACCCTGGGCGATGACCTTGCCGAAGTCGAGCACGACGAGCGCGTCACACACCTGCATCACCAGGTCGACGTGGTGCTCGACGAGCATGACCGAGCAGCCGGAGCCGCGGGTCGGGAGCCCGCGGATGAGCTCGGCGAGCTCGGCGATGTCGTCGTGGCCCAGCCCGCCGGCCGGCTCGTCCAGGAGTACGAGGCGGGGGTCGCTGATCAGGGTGCGCGCGAGGGCGACCCGCTTGCCGATCGCATAGGGCAGGGCCGAGGGGCTGGCGTGCACGTAGTCGCCCAGCCCCAGCTCGTCGACCAGCACCCCGGCGCGCTCGCGCAGGTCGCGCTCGTCCCGGTCGGAGGACGGCAGGGCGAGGAGTCCGGCGATGAATCCCGTCCTCGCCGAGTGGCCGACGCCGGCGACGATGTTCTCCAGGACGCTGAGCCCCGGGAACAGGCCGACGCCCTGCAGGCTACGGGCGACCCCGGCGCGGGTCAGCCGGTGCGGCCGGGGCCGGAACGGGGCGCCGTCGAGGCTCAGCCGACCCTCGTGCGCGGTGGTGAAGCCGCACACGACGTTGAACAGCGTCGTCTTGCCGGCGCCGTTGGGACCGATGACGCCGACGACCTGGCCCTCGGGCACCTCGAACGTCACGTCGGAGAGCGCGGTGATGCCACCGAACCTGACCGTGATGCCCTCGACGAGGAGGTGTGCTCCGGGCCGGCCCGAGGCCGTCTTGGTGGGCACTGTGACCTGCGTCTCGCCATTCATGCACCAAGAGTGCATGTACTTTGGATGGGAGTCAACCGTCCGGCCGAGGCCGGGCGGTGACCCATCGCCATAATGGGCCGGGGCCAGTTCAGGAGACCATGCCGATGCACCAGCACAACACCGACGGGCGGATCGCCCGCGGCGAGCGAACCCGCCAGGCGATCGTCGAGGCCCACACGGCGCTGCTGCGCGAGGGCGTCCTCAAGCCGACCGGCAAGGTCATCGCCGACCGGGCCGGCGTCTCGCTGCGCACCCTGTGGCTGAACTTCAAGGATCTCGAGGCGCTGCTCTCGGCGACCACGACGTACTGGCAGCTGGCCGACCTCGAGCTGCGGGTCGACATCGACCCGGCTCTCCCACTGGTCGACCGCATCGACTCCTACTGCCGGCAGCGCGCGCAGCGGCTCGAGCACCTGGCGCCCGCCGCCCGCTCGGCTGTGCTGGGTGAGCCGTTCTCACCGGCGCTCGTGCGCAGCCGCGCGGTCCACGTCGCGCGGGTCGAGAGCGACATCGCGCAGGCGTTCGCACCCGAGCTCGAGGCGGCGAGCGGTGACGGCGACGTCCTGGCGAAGGCCTTGTTCGTCGCCGGCAGCTGGCCGAGCTGGTCGAGCCTGCGGGACGACCACGGCCTCGGGGTCGCCGGTGCGACCGCCGTCATGCGGCACACCATCACCCGCCTGCTGCTGCCCTGACCGGAACAAACGATCGTGCGCGGCGGCGATGACCCCGTCTGCCTCGATCGCCGCCAGCAACTACCCGTGCGACTGGATTCATCCGTAGACAGACTGTCCGCCCAGAGTTAGATTCCAATGTGAGCCACCTCACATCGAGCCACGCTGCGAGGGACTCGCAGGGGTCTCTCGGGTGAGAGCCCCGCCGACAAGGGGGATGACATGAAGCGATTGACACGACTGGCAGGGGCGGCCGTCCTGGCCGCAGGCGCACTGACGGCGATCTCACCGCTGGCAGGGCCGGCGGCCGCAGCGGACCACTGCAACCAGGCCAGGTGGGACGTCCACCCGGACCGCATCAGCACCGGAGGCTTCAGGTTCGGGGAAGGTACGCACATGCGTAACGGCGGCTACACCGACTGCCCGAGCAACGGGCAGGGTTACCCCGGCCACTCCATCGACGTGCACTGCCGGACTCTGAACGACAACGGCCTGTGGTGGGTGTACGTCCGCGACACGACTACCGGCAAGGCCGGCTGGGCCAGGGCCGACGCCCTCTACACCGCGGGCTACGTGCCTCCGACGTGTTCGTGACGGTCTCCGGGACGTGAGGTGGGTCGGCCCGATGGCCGGCCCACTTCTCTTTCCGCCGCCGGCGGTTCGTAGGCGTGCCGGTGGGCCGCCGGACGGTGGTGGTGTCAGGCGGCCGGGTGGTAGCTGGTTCGTCGTCGTCTGCCCAGGGGCCGGCCGGTGCGGGTGGTGAAAATGGAGCCGCCGCAGTAAGGGCGTAGCCGCGGCGGAGAAACCGTCGACCGCGTTGCCGGTGATGTTTAGCCGGTTCTTGTGGACGAGATGGTGCTCCCTCGCCGCTACGCGCCTCTTGCGAGGGGCCCAGTCTCCTGCACAACCCGATGAGGAGGTCCAGATCGGTGGTGCCCCCGCGGGAGTACCAGATGACGTGGTGGATCTCCAGGTGCGTGTGATGGCATCCGGCGGCTGCGCAGACGCCCTGTTGGCGGGCGATGCCGCCGCGGCGCTGTTTCATGGTCGCCAACCGGTAGGTGCGGCCGACGTTCAGGATCTGTGCCTGCCGGCGGCCGCCGTTCTGGGTCATGAGGAAGGCGGTGAAGTCGGAGATGCACAGGAAGTACATCAACAGTGACGGGCCGATGGACCCGAACCCGGCGAGCTTCGCCGGCTCACCCGGTGCAGGGCCACCGGCGGTACCGGGGTTCTCGGTCTCGTTCTTGAGGTGTTCGGCGGCGGCTTCGATGGTGTCGGCGGCGGCGAACACCGACATGTGGGGGCGGACACCCTTGTCGGAGGGCAGCCCGTGGTCCAGGATCGACGACAACACATCATCCAAACCCTGGAGCCGGCGTTCGGCGCCGGTGCGTTCGTCTCCTCACCGTGGGGTGCGGACACCGCATCGAGGACGGCTTTGAACTTCGCCCCGACGACGGGGCCGAGGAGGCCTGACACTGGAGCCGCCGCACAAGGGGCGTAGCCGCGGCGGAACAGCCTTCGAG
>JAOPXY010000159.1 GCA_025964895.1 Aeromicrobium sp. | reverse complement strand
TCGTCGGGGCGTTCACCGAGGAGCAGGGGCGCAAGGAGGCCGCGGGGCTCGTGCTCGCGGTCTGGGCCGCGTGCAGCCTCCTCGCGGGCATCGCCATCGGTGCGCTCCCCCAGCCCCGGGACCCGCTGCGCCGGCTCCGGGCGTCGATCCTCGTGCTCGGGCTGCTGTTCGCCCCCATGACGGTGCTGTCGGACATCCCGCTGCTCGCGATCGGCATGTTCCTCGGCGGGTTCATGATCTCGCCGACCCTCATCTCCATGGTCAACCTCGTCGAGCACACCGTGCCGCCGAGCCGCCTCACCGAGGCCCTCACCTGGACCACGACGGGCATGTCGATCGGCATCGCGCCCGGCGCCGCAGTCGTCGGCTCGGTCATCGACGCGCACGGCGCATCGGCGGGGTTCCTCGTCCCCCTCGTCGCCGGTCTGGCCGGTGCCGCGGTCGCGTGGACGCAGGACACGTCGAAGCGAGTCCTCAAGGAGTGAACGCGGCAGGAAAAAATCATTAGGGTGGTGGCACGATGAACGAACTCACCCTGGCCGAACGCAGCGTTGAGCTCGTCCACACGTGGATCGACCCGATGCGCCCACGCGCCCGCCGCCCCGATGCCGCCGCCGTCCGCCTCGCCGCGCTGCTCAAGGACCCGCACGGCCTCGCGTTCACGATCGGGTTCGTCGACCGCGTGGTGCGACCCGACGACCACCGCGTCGCGGCCCGCAACCTGCGGCGGCTCGCGCGTGACGTGCCCGCGTTCCTGCCGTGGACGCAGCGGATGCTGCTCCGGCTCGGCTCGTTCGCGGCACTGATGTTCCCCGCGCTCGTGGTCACGACGGCCCGGAGCACGTTGCGCCGCATGGTGGGGCACCTCGTGGTCGACGCCCGTCCCGAGCAGCTCGGCAAGGCCATCCGCACGCTCCGGGCACGCGGCGACCGGCTCAACCTGAACCTGCTCGGCGAGGCGGTGCTCGGCGACGGGGAGGCGGCCCGGCGCCGCGACGGGACGCTGGCTCTGCTGGAGCGCGACGACGTCGACTACGTGTCGATCAAGGTCTCGGCCGTGGCGAGCCAGCTGTCGATGTGGGCGTTCGAGGAGTCCGTCGACCGCGTCGTCGAGCAGCTCACGCCCCTGTACGAGCGGGCGGCGACCGGCGAGCCGACCTTCGTCAACCTCGACATGGAGGAGTACAAGGACCTCGACCTGACGGTGTCGGTGTTCACCCGCGTCCTGGAGTCGTTCCCCGACCTAGAGGCCGGCATCGTCCTGCAGGCGTACCTGCCCGACGCCCTCGGCGCGATGCAGGAGCTGCAGGAATGGGCCGCACGGCGGGTCGCGGCCGGTGGCGCGCCGATCAAGGTGCGGGTCGTGAAGGGGGCGAACCTGGCGATGGAGCGGGTCGAGTCGGTCATGCACGGCTGGCCGCTGGCGACCTGGTCGAGCAAGCGCGAGACCGACACGAACTACAAGCGCGTCCTCGACTGGGCCATGACGCCGGGACGGGTCGGCAACGTCCGCATCGGCGTGGCCGGCCAGAACCTGTTCGACATCGCATGGGCGTGGCTGCTCGCCGGCGACCGCGGCATCCGCGACGCGATCGACTTCGAGATGCTGCTCGGCATGGACGGGGGTCCCGTCGACGCCGTGCGCGGTGACATCGGCGCCCTCCTGCTGTACACGCCGGTCGTGCATCCCGACGAGTTCGACGTCGCGATCTCCTACCTCGTGCGGCGGCTCGAGGAGAACGCCAGCAGCGACAACTTTATGTCGGCGGCCTTCGAGCTGTCGACCGATCCGGCCCTCCTGGCGCGCGAGACCGGCCGATTCCTGGACTCGGTCAAGCACCTCGACACATCCGTGCCCGAGCCGTACCGACGCCAGGACCGGCTCACCGAGCTGCCGGTGGCGGCGACGGGCACCGGCTTCGCGAACGTGGCCGACACCGATCCGTCGACCGAGGCCAACCGCGAGTGGGGCCGGCTCGCCCTCGCCCGCTCGTCGTACACGCAGGTCGGCGCCGAGACCGTCCGGGCAGGACGCGTGCCCGGGCCGGCAAGCCTGGAGACGATCGTGCAGGACACCCGCACCGCGGCGAAGGGCTGGGAGGCGCGCGGCTCGGAGGTCCGCGCCTGGATCCTGCACCAGGCCGCGAGCGCCCTCGAGGCCCGTCGCGGCGACCTCGTCTCGGTCATGGCGGCCGAGGCCGGAAAAACCATTGTCGAGGCGGACGTCGAGGTCAGCGAGGCGATCGACTTCGCGAACTACTACGCCGAGGCGGCCCGGCGGCTCGACGTCGTCGACGGCGCCGCCTTCGTGCCCGACACGCTGACGGTTGTCACGCCTCCGTGGAACTTCCCCGTCGCGATCCCGGCCGGGTCCGTCCTCGCCGCGCTCGCCGTCGGCAGCGGGGTCGTCCTGAAGCCGGCTCCCCAGACCCGGCGCTGCGCGGCCGTGATGGTCGAGGCGCTGTGGCAGGCCGGCGTCCCGCGCGACGTCCTGCGCTTCGCGACGATCGAGGAGGGGCCGCTGAGCCGGGCCCTCGTGGCGCACACCGATGTGGACCGGGTCATCCTGACCGGCGCGTGGGAGACCGCGGCGCTGTTCCGGTCGTGGCGCCCCGATCTGCCGCTGCTGGCCGAGACGAGCGGCAAGAACGCGATCGTCGTCACCCCGAGCGCCGACATCGACCTCGCCGTCGCCGATCTCGTCAGAAGCGCGTTCGGCCACGCGGGCCAGAAGTGCTCCGCGGCGAGTCTGGCGATCCTCGTGGGCTCGGTCGCGGAGTCCGAGCGCTTCCGCCGTCAGCTTGTCGATGCGGTGTCGTCGCTGCGAGTCGGGTACCCGCAGGACCCGACGGTCACGATGGGACCGGTCATCCAGGCGCCTGCCGGCAAGCTGGCCGACGGGCTCACGTCCCTGGCCGAGGGCGAGTCGTGGCTCGTGGAGCCACGACGACTGGGCACCGACGGTCGACTCTGGTCGCCGGGGGTGCGCACCGGCGTGCAGCCGGGCAGCCGGTTCCACACCACCGAGTACTTCGGGCCGATCCTGGGCGTCATGCACGCGCGCGACCTCGACGAGGCGATCGAGTGGCAGAACGCGACCGACTACGGGCTCACCGCCGGGATCCACTCGCTCGACGCCGACGAGGTCACCACCTGGATCGAGCGGGTCGAGGCGGGCAACCTCTACGTCAACCGCGGCATCACCGGCGCGATCGTTCAGCGTCAGCCCTTCGGCGGCTGGAAGCGCTCGTCGGTCGGCACGACCGGCAAGGCCGGCGGACCCAACTACCTGACCCACCTCGGCACGTGGCGTCCCCGCCCGCTGCGCCCGTCGGCGGACGCGCCCGTCCTCGCGCCCGCGGTCGAGGCCATCCTGTCCGCGGCGGAGCCCCACCTGGACCCCGCGGACCGGGACGCGCTGCTGGGGGCGGGCCGGTCCGACCACACAGCATGGACCCGCGAGTACGGCGTGACGAAGGACGTCTCGCAGCTGGGCGTCGAGCGCAACGTGCTGCGGTACGTGCCGGTCCCCGTCACGATCCGCTTCGACGGGCGGCTGCCCGATCTCGTGCGGGTGCTGCTGGCCGCCGCACGCACCGGCGCACCCGTCACCGTCAGCAGCGAGAGGCCGCTCCCGCCCGGCCTGGTGCCGGCAGCGACGATCGAGACGCACGCCCAGTGGCTCGCTCACGCCGCGGCGACGCGGCCCTCACGGGTCCGGCTCGTCGGCACGAGCGGCCGTGAGCTCGCGCTCGCGGTCGAGGGCGATCCGGACGTCGCGATCCACGCCGGCGACGTCACCTGGTCAGGACGCGTCGAGGCGCTGCCGTTCCTGCAGGAGCAGTCGATCTCGATCACCAACCACCGGTTCGGCAACCGCGACCCGGAGTTCGAGCACGTCCTGGCCCGGCGGTGAGGCCGCGACTCGGCGGCGACTGGCCGCGACCCGGCGGCGACTCCGCGGCCGTGTGTCGGCGCGTCGCGAAAACCTGCCCGCCCGCGCGCCTACGATGGGATCACGAGCGGGTGAACGCCCACCTGCGTCGTGACACATCGGAGGCGATGGCATGCGTGATCTCAAGCCCGAGGGTTTGAGCGAGGACAGACGGTTCCTCGTCGCGCGCGACGTCACCACCGGTGAGCAGTTCCGCATCCCCGCTGATCACCGCCTCTCTTCCCTGATCGGCACGCCGTCCCGTCCCGGGAGACCCACCTCCGGCCAGATGGAGATCCGCATGCCCAGCTCACTCAGCCCGCGTGACATCCAGACCCGCATCAGGCGCGGCGAGTCGCCGCAGTCCGTCGCCGACTCCGCCGGCGTGCCCGTCGAGCAGATCGAGGGCTTCGCCGGCCCCGTCCTCGCCGAGCGCGAGTTCATGTGCGAGCAGGCCCGCAAGACCGCGATCCGCCGCAAGCACGTCGGCGGGGCGGGCGTCCAGCTCGGCCAGCTCGTCACCGAGAACATCTCCTCGACCGGCGGGGTGCCCGAGTCAGCCGCGTGGGACTCGTGGCGTCGCGAGGACGGCCGCTGGACGGTCGTCGTCACGCCGCACGGCTCGACGTTCCCCGCCACGTTCCTGTTCGACGTCAAGAGCCGCTACGTCGTGCCGGCCGACGAGTTCGCGCACGACCTCGTCGGCGACATCGCGCTGCCGGACTCCACCGACATGGCCATCGCCGACGCGGTGCGCGCTCCCGACCGTTCCTCCGTCGTTGCCGAGCCGGAGGCGGTCGAGGTGCTCGACGCCGTCGAGACGCCCGAGCCCACCGAGGCGCTGATCGACGAGCTCCTGGGTGACGAGCTCCTCGGCAGGGAGCTCGCGCGGCCGTCGGTCGAGATCCCCGAGCCCATCGCACCGATCGAGGAGGAGATGCTGACCGGCGTCTCGTCGCTGAAGGAGGCCCGCGACCGGCGCGCGCTCGAGCAGCTCGCGCTGACCGAGGCCGAGGACGTGCCCGCGGCTCCCGTCGCGGAGCACGAGGACGACTTCGAGGACTCGCTCGAGGAGAACGTCGCCGTCCCCGACACGATGGGCCCGCGCAAGAAGCGCCACGAGCGTCGCCGCGTCCCCAGCTGGGACGAGATCATGTTCGGCGACAAGAACGAGTGAGCCGGTGGGACGCCGCCGTCCCGCCGAATGACAGAATGCCTCCGTGGCCGAGCTGACATTCTGGACAGGCACGATGGACGCCGGCAAGTCGACGCTCGCGCTGCAGACGAACCACAACCACGCGGCGCGCGGGCGTGTCGGCATCATCTTCGTCAGCAACGACCGCACCGGCCCCGCGGTGCTCACCAGCCGGCTGGGTCTGTCGCACGCCGCGATCGAGGTCGACGAGGACTTCAACTTCTGGACGTACACCGTCGACTCCCTCACACACGGGTCCAAGGTCGACTACCTGATCTGTGACGAGGCCCAGTTCTACACGCCGTCCCAGGTCGAGCAACTGGCCAAGATCGTCGACGAGCTGCGGATCGAGGTGTTCTGCTTCGGCATCCTCACCGACTTCCGCACCCGGCTGTTCCCGGGCGCCGCCCGGCTCGTCGAGCTGGCCGACCGCACCGAGGTGCTCCAGGTCGAGGCGCTGTGCTGGTGCGGCAAGCGCGCGACGCACAACGCCCGCACCGAGAACGGCGTCATGGTCACCGAGGGCGAGGTCATCGTCGTCGGCGACGTCGAGGAGGTCGGCGCGATACCGGACGTCCCGCCGGAGATCGCCTACGAGGTGCTCTGCCGCCAGCACCACCGACTCGCGATGACGACGGCCCGGGCCCGGGAAGCCGGCCGCGTCAACGACCGCGAACCCCTCCCCTTCGACTGATCCTTCGCGCACTCGGACGCACGATGAGGGCTTCGGGCAGTCCCAGGTACCCCTCCCCTCATCCTGGGTCCGTCCGGCCGTCCCGTCGCGAGGCAGAGACAGGCTCACGGGGCGGTGTTATCGTCGAGCCATCACCATCACGGAGTCCACATGGATCTCACCGAGCTCATGAACAGCGCCGCCCCGTCGGCCCTGCACGTGTCGGACGAGGGCGACCGGCTGGTGGCGATGCGCCTGGCCGACGACTGGGACGTCGGGATCCGGTTGCACCGGCGCGAGTCCTACCGGAAGTGGAACGTCCTGGAGATTGCGGTGCGGCTGCGCGGCGACCAGCAGTCCATGAGCGGGCGCGACGTCCGCGACCTGCCCCTCGGGGCGCTGATCGACGAGGCCCGACGCCTCGCCACGAAGAGCGTCACACCTGAGACACGATCGGCGTGAGACGAACCGTCCGGGGCGGACACCCATGGGCATGAGGCAGCTGCTCGTCGTCCTTTTGGCCGTCGTCGGATCGGCCGGCGCCTGCGACGACGCTGAGACGTGACGGCACCGTGAGCGCAGCCCGCTCCAGGACGACCCTGAGGCAGATGTCCCCGCTCGGCCTCCGTGCCGCGCTCTGCGCCGTGGTCTCGGTGTCGGTGCTGGGCGGCTGCTCATCGGACGCCGACCCCCCCGAGACCGACCCCACGGCTACGTCCACGTCCGCACCGAGCGCACCACCGACGCCACCCACCACGCCTGCACCCACGACGCCTGCACCCATGACGCCCGAGACCGACCCCACCCCACCGCCCCTCCCGACGTCGGGTCTCCCTCCTGGGGTGGACGGCACCGAGGCCAACCCCGCGAGCCTGCCGGGCGCGGGGCTGACGACCGACGGCCGGCTGTGGGTCGTGACGTTCGGCAGCGGATCGAATCCGCTGACCGTCGCCCAGGTCGACGCGGACCGTCAGACCGTCACGGTCCACCTGACCCAGCGAGACGGGCCCGCGACGGCGGATCTCGTGCCCACCACCACGACGCTCGAGCTGCCCGACGGCGTCGATCCCGGGCAGCCCGTGACGGTCGACCTGCCGGGCTTCGGCACCGTCGAGCTGGACCCGCCGACCCCAGGCCGCGTCGTGTGGGCCACCGGGGGCTGAGCCCGCGTCAGGTGCCGACGAGGACCGGGATGCGCAGCTCGGACTCGGTGATCGAGCCGTGGAATCCGGTCATCTTCAGCTCGATGCCGAATTCGCGGCTCGAGAACACCCCGAAGTCGCCTAGGGACGCGACCACGACGTCGCCGATGCGCCCGCTGACCGAGGGCGAGATCGGGCCGAACCAGTCCTCGGCGTCGTCCTGCGTGCGGACGACGGCGCGATCGCCGAGCTCGGCGCGCCAGCGCGCGGCGACGTCCTGGGCGGCACCCGGCCGCGTGTAGACGTGCCGGAACCGGGCCTCGCCCGCGAGCAGCTCGACGTCGTCGAGGAGGCGCGGCGCCTGGTCGACGTCGAAGCGGTTCTCGAACGGCAGGTCGATCATGCCGTGGTCGGCCGTCACGATCAGCACCGTGTCGCGGGGCAGCTCGTCGCGCAGCTCAGCCAGCTCGGTGTCGATCGTGGTGAGCATCTCGCGCCACTCCGCCGACGTGCAGCCCTTCGCGTGGCCGGTGTGGTCGAGCCGCGACTCGTACGCGTACGTGACCGACCGGAGCGCCGACTCGATGACGTCGACGACGACGTCGAGGCGCTCGTAGACGGAGTTGATGCCATGGAACGGGACGCCGCGCTGGCTGCAGACCGTCAGCCCGGTGCCCTCGAACTTCGCCTCGTTGACTGATGACGCCGACACGCCCGCCTCGTTCAGGCGCTGCAGGACGGTGGGG
Organism: Aeromicrobium sp.; assembly: GCA_025964895.1. Taxonomy (GTDB): domain Bacteria; phylum Actinomycetota; class Actinomycetes; order Propionibacteriales; family Nocardioidaceae; genus Aeromicrobium. The sequence goes on along the minus strand of JAOPXY010000159.1, from coordinate 13,965 downwards.
TACGGCTGCCACACCCTGGGGTCGAGCGGCTGGTCCCACTTCAGGGAGTTCAGCCGCCGACCCGTCTCGGGCACGCGGCACGTGTAGCCGACGACGCCGTGCTGTCCCCCGCGGACGCCGGTGCCGAGCGAGGTCAGGCTCGTCACGGTCGTCGACGGCACGCCGCACACGACACCGTCGACGTTGTGCAGGGAAGCCAGAAAGGGCGCCGCGTCGGCGTGCTGCTGCAGCAGCTCGAGCCCGAGGCCGTCGACGAGGAAGACGACGTACCGGGGCGCATCGGGCAGACCCAGCGTGTTCTCGAAGCCGTCGACCCCCAGGGCCGCACCCACCGACGGCATGATGCGGTCGATCGTCGGGCGCGCACCGACGCCCGGGAGGACCAGCGTCACGAGACCCGGCCAGACGTCGCCCCCGACAGGGTGCGCGCAAAGGCCAGCAGCCGCTCGACCGCGGCACCGCCGTCGCCGGCTGCGGCGAGCCGCAGCGAGAAGTCGTCGCCCGTGACGCTGCCGGAGTAGCCGTGGTCGGCGTCGCACTCCGGGTCCGAGCAGCGCGCCGGCTCTAGCTCGACCCGCGACACCGCACCCCAGCTGACCGTCAGGAGCGCCTCTTCGAGCTGCTTCGACGTCGACGTGACCATACGGGTGACGACGACCGAGCGCACCTGGTCGAGCGACACCGCCTCCGACGTCGTGGACGTGTAGGGCTTGGGCAGCAGGTCGTCGCCGGGGTGCTCGTCGGTGTGCACCAGGATCAGCCGGCTGGGCGTCAGCGCCAGCACCGTCATGTGCCGGCGGATCTCGTCGTGGTCGAACGTGGGCTCGTGGTGCAGCACGTAGCCCGCGACGACCTCGCCGGCCAGGGCGTCGTGCAGGCCCTGCGCCACGATCTCGGGGTAGTACCCGCTGCGGGAGACCTCGTCGAAGAGCTGGTCCGTGTGGTCGGCGGTCATCATGCGAGCGTATCCCCCGACGGCTGGCTCAGCCGTCGCACGTACCACTCGCCCCGGCGATCGGCCGACGGCATGACCTTCGCGCGGGCGCTCAGCACCGTGAAGCCGTTCGCGTGGACCGACACCGGCTCGAGGTCGAGCTCGGCGATCTCCGGCAGGTCGTCCTTCATCGCGGCGAGGCGGACGATGATGTCCTGCAGCGCGTCGACGTCGACCGGCTCGGAGCCGCGGTACCCGTAGAGGAGCGGCGCGGACCGCAGGTTACCGATCATCGCCTCGGCGTCGAGATCGGTCAGCGGAGGGATGCCGTACGAGCGGTCACCGAGCAGCTCGCTGGGCGCGCCGGCCAGGCCGAACGACACGAGCGGCCCGAACAGCGGGTCCTCGGTCACGCTGAACGAGACGTGGATGCCCTCCGGCGCCGCGCGCTGGACGAAGAACTTGGTGTCCTTGCGCATGCCCGTCCAGCCGGTCAGCTGGTCCCACGCATTGCCCATCTCGGCGGCGCTGGCGATGCCGCGCCAGATGTGCGCGATGTCGGGACGGCTGCGCAGGTGCTCGCTGCCGGCCTTGAGCACGACATCCCAGCCGAGGCTCTCCCCCGCCGCGATCGCCTCCTCGCGGCTGTGGACGTTGATCCACGTCCAGATGTCGATGCCGTAGCAGGCCAGCAGGTCGTGGACCTGCTCGGTCGACAGGATCGCGCCGCGGGGCGCCTGCGCGAGGACGTCGCGCACGAGCGCCCGGGCGTCGCCGGCGCGGTGGTCGAGCGCGAGGTGGAACTCGCCGTGGTCGCGGGCTACCCACTCGGAGTAGTTGACGACCCGCGCGAGGGCCCGCACCGCCGACTCGGGGGCGGCGTACGACGGCACCGAGCCGCGTCCGGCCGAACCGCCGAGGAGATCGGGCACCCGCAGCAGGACGGGGACGCCCTCGCTGCCGAGGAATGTCGAGACGATCGGCTTGTCGGACTGCTCGCCGATCGCGGCCAGGACGTTGGCGACCTCCTCGCCGGAGGTGTTGAGCGGCGGGATGTAGACCGCGACGAGCGCATCGGTGTCGGGGCTCGCGATGGCGGCCTCGATCGCGACCTCGAAGTCGTCGGCCCCCGCGTCTGCGCCGAGCGACACCGGCTCGGTGACCTGCAGGCCGGCGGCCGCCGCGGCGTCGGCCACGATCAGCGCGACGGCGTCGGAGTTGCCGACGATCGCGATGCGGTTGCCCCGCGGCAGCGGCTGGTGCGCCAGCAGCTGTGCGACGTCGAACATCTCGTCGAGGGTGTCGACCTGGATCACGCCGGCCTGGCGGAACATCGCATCGACGGCCGACTGGGGCGCCGACGTGCGCGCGACGGTGTGCCCGACGGGGACGCCCTGAGTCGAGCGGCCGGACTTGACCGCGACGATCGGCTTGGTCGCCGACACGCGGCGGGCGATGCGGGAGAACTTACGCGGGTTACCGATCGACTCCAGGTACAGCAAGATGACCTCGGTCGACTCGTCCTCCTGCCAGTACTGCAGCAGGTCGTTGCCGGAGACGTCGGCGCGGTTGCCGGCGGAGACGAAGGTCGAGAGGCCGAGGCCACGCCGTGAGACGGACTCCAGGATCGCGGTGCCGAGCGCGCCGGACTGGCAGAAGAAGCCCACGCGACCCTGTGGCGGCATCGCCGGCGACAGGGAGGCGTTGAGCTGCAGCTCGGGTGCGGTGTTGATGATGCCCAGGCAGTTGGGCCCGATCAGGCGCAGCCCGTAGGAGCGGCTGAGGCCCAGGAGCGCGCGCTGGCGCTGGCGACCCTCGGGTCCCTCCTCGGCGAAGCCCGCCGAGATGACGATCAGCCCGTGAACGCCCTTCGCGGCACAGTCGAGCACGACGTCGTTGACCGACTCCGCCGGCACCGCGACGATCGCGACGTCGACCTCGCCGGGGATGTCCTGCACCGTCTTGTACGCGGGCAGGCCCGACACCGACTCGGCCGAGGAGTTGACCGCGTAGACGCTGCCGCCAAAGTCGCCCAGCACGAGGTTGCGGATCATGGCCAGGCCGATCGAGTTGGCCCGGCGGCTCGCGCCGATCACGGCGATGCTGCGGGCACGGAAGATCCGCTCGATCGACGCCGCCTCGGCCCGCTGCTCACGGGCCCGCATGACCCCGATCGCCATGTCGGTGGGCTCGATCTCGAAGACCAGGCGCTGCACACCGTCCTCGATCATGCCCTCGATGCGGTAGCCCATCTCCCGGAAGACCTGCTGCATGCGCGTGTTCGACGGCAGGACGTCCGCGACGAACCGGTGGATGCCACGCTCACGTCCGGCCTGCGCCAGGTGCTCCAGCAGCAGCTGGCCGACGCCGCGCCCCTGTTGCGCGTCCTCGACCAGGAAGGCGACCTCGGCCTCGTCGTTCGTCACCGCGTCGTACCGCCCGACGCCGATGATCGAGGCGTGCAGGGTCACGACGAAGGCGACGCGGCGGTCGTGGTCGACCGTCGTGAACCGCTTGACGTCCTTGTCGGACAGCTTCGGGTACGGGGCGAAGAAGCGGAAGTACTTCGACTCGTCGGACACCCGCGAGTAGAACTCGATGAAGCGTTCGGCGTCGGCTTCCATGATAGGACGGAGCTGGGCGACGCGGCCGTCCTTGAGCAGGACGTCGGCCTCCCAGTGCTCGAAGGAGGGCGCCTCGGTGGTCACGCCACCAACCTATCGGGTCCGGGCCCGGCGTGGCGGTGGGAGTCCCGGGGTCGCGACAGGGAAAATGGACACGCTCAGCACCGTCCGCACGAGAGGCAGGCATGGCCCGCAGCAGCAAGCCGGCACCCGAGGAAGACTTCGAGGAGCACATCCTCGACACCGACGTCGGCGACGAGATGCGCACCAGCTTCCTGGAGTACGCCTACTCGGTCATCTACTCCCGTGCGCTCCCGGACGCGCGCGACGGCCTGAAACCTGTGCAACGACGCCTGCTGTACACGATGGACGACATGGGACTGCGCAGCGATCGCGGTCACGTCAAGAGCGCCCGCCCCGTCGGCGAGGTCATGGGCAAGCTGCACCCGCACGGCGACAGCGCCATCTACGACGCCCTGGTCCGGCTCGTTCAGCCCTGGTCGCTGCGCCTGCCGCTGGCCGACGGGCACGGCAACTTCGGCTCGCAGGACGATCCGCCCGCCGCGATGCGGTACACCGAGATCCGCATGAACGCCGCGGCGGAGGCGATGACGGCCTCGATCAACGAGGACACCGTCGACTTCCGGCCCAACTACGACGGCCGTGAGACCGAGCCCGTCGTGCTCCCGTCGGCGCTGCCGAATCTGCTCGTCAACGGCGCCAGCGGCATCGCGGTCGGCATGGCGACGAACATCGCTCCGCACAACCTGATCGAGGTGGTGCAGGCTCTGCGGCACCTCCTCACGACGCCCACGGCCGATCTCGACGACCTGATGCGCTTCATCCCCGGCCCCGACCTGCCCACGGGCGGCAAGATCGTCGGCCTGGAGGGCATCCGCGACGCGTACGCGACGGGCAACGGCTCGTTCCGCATGCGGGCGTCGACGCGCATCGAGAACGTCACGCCACGCAAGAAGGGCATCGTCGTCACCGAGCTGCCCTACAACGTCGGCCCCGAGAAGGTCATCGAGGCGATCAAGAAGCTCGTGCAGGCCAAGAAGCTGCAGGGCATCTCCGACATTAAGAACCTGACCGACCGGCACAAGGGCCTGCAACTGGTCATCGAGCTCAAGAACGGCTTCATCCCCGAGTCGATCCTGGAGCAGCTGTTCAAGAGCACCCCCATGGAGAGCTCGTTCGGCATCAACGCGGTCGCGCTGGTCGACGGCCAACCCCGCACGCTGGGCCTCAAGCAGATGCTGGAGGTCTACCTCGGGCACCGCATCGACGTCGTCCGCCGCCGGACGTCGTTTCGCCGCGGCAAGGCCGCCGACCGGCTGCACCTGCTCGACGGGCTGATGCTGGCGCTCGTCGACATCGACGAGGTCATCCAGCTGATCCGAGGCAGCGACAACCGCACCGAGGCCAAGGAACGCCTCATGTCGGTCTTCGACCTGTCGGAGATCCAGGCGACGTACATCCTCGACCTGACGCTCGGACGGCTCACGAAGTACGATCGCATTGAGGTGGAGAAGGAGATCGCCGAGCTGCGCCGCGTCATAGAGGAGCTCGACGCGATCCTGGGTGACGAGAAGCTGCTGCGGAAGGTCGTGGGCGACGAGCTGGCCGAGATGGCGAAGACCTTCGGCACGCCGCGGCGCACCGTGCTGCTGGAGTCGTCGGGGCAGACCAAGACGTCTGCCGCGCCGCTGGAGGTCGCCGACGACCCGTGCTGGGCGCTGCTGTCGACGACGGGCCTGCTCGCGCGCACGTCCGACGACTCGCCCATCGGCGCCGTCGACCGCCGGGTCAAGCACGACACGATCGTGTCGGCCGTCCGGACGACGGCGCGCGGCGAGATCGGCGTCATCACGGCGTCCGGCCGGGTGCGCCGCATCAACGTCCTGGACCTGCCGGCACTCCCGCCGACCGCTCAGTCCCCCAACCTGCAGGGCGGTCTGCCGCTGACCGAGATCGTCGATCTCGACGCGGCCCCGCTGGCGCTGATGACGTTCGACGAGACGGGTCCCGGCATCGCGCTCGGCACCCGGCAGGGCATCGTCAAGCGCGTCAGGCCCGAGCACCTGAGCCGTGACGAGTGGGACCTCATCTCGCTTGCCGACGGCGACGTCGTGGTGGGTGCGGCCGTGCTCGGCACCGGCGACGAGCAGCTCGCCTTCGTGACCTCCGACGCCCAGCTGCTGTACTTCTCGGCCTCGCTCGTCCGTCCGCAGGGCCGCTCCGGCGGCGGCGTGGCGGGCATCAAGCTCGCCCCCGGTCAACGGGTCGTGGCGTTCAACGCCGTCAGCCAGGTGGACGGGGCGCACGTCGTCACCGTCGCCGGCTCCGACGACGCGTTGCCGGGCACCCAGACCGGCGCGGTCAAGGTCAGCCCGCTGTCGATTTATCCGCCGAAGGGGCGGGCCACGGGCGGCGTGCGCTGCCAGCGACTGCTGAAGGGCGAGGACGGACTGCTCCTGGCATGGGTCGGCGACGGCCCGCCGATGGCGAGCGCGACGAGCGGATCGCCCGTCGACCTGCCCGCCGTCAGCGACCGCCGCGACGGCTCCGGCGTGCCCGCGGCCCAGCCGATCGCCGCCGTCGCCGGACCGCCCGCCGCGGAGCCCGGCGTCGCGGTTGTGACCCCGTCCGACGTGCAAGACTGAGGGCGTGCGTACCCGTCTGCTGTTCCCTGCCCTGCTCACGGCCGGTCTCCTGATCTCGGGGTGCACCGGATCGTCCGACGGCGACGGAGGCGGCAAGGACGACACGGCCGCGCTGGCCGATCGCCTCGCGACCGCCAAGAAGACGCTCGACGGCGCCGAGACGATCACGATCTCGCTGGCCACCAAGAGCCTGCCCGACGGCATCACGGGCCTGCTGTCGGCCAAGGGCAAGGGCAACCACTCCCCCGCGTTCACCGGCAAGGTCACGGTCATCACCGGCGGCGCGAGCCTCGGCGCGGACGTCATCGCGACCGGCGGCACGGTCTACGCCAAGACCGGCTTCCTGCCGGAGTTCACGCCGATCGATCCCGCCTCGCTCAAGGCCCCGGACCCGGCCCTGCTGCTGTCGGCCGACGAGGGCATCACGCAGATCCTGGTCGAGACCGAGGACCTCGCCGAGGACGGGCAGACGCGCGACGGCAAGGACGTCCTCACCGCGATCAAGGGCACCCTGGCCGGCACGATCGTGCAGAAGATCATCCCGTCGGCCGACCCCGACGAGACGTTCACCGCGACCTACCGCCTCGATGACGACGACGCCCTGCGCGACGCGACCCTGACCGGCCCGTTCTACCCCGGTGGCGGCAACGTCACGTACACCGTGACGCTCGCGACGTCGGACACGCCGGTGACCATCGAAGCGCCCTGAGCGCCTCCGGATGAGCGACCGCGCCGGGGCGATCACCCCCGCCTCAAGGATCCTGCTGGGTCTCGCGGCGGTCGCGATCTCGTTCGCCGCGGCCGACACGTACGTCGTCGTGCTGGCGCTGCCCGACGTGATGACGTCGGTCGGGCTCGACACCGCCGAGCTGCAGCGCGCCGCGCCGATCGTTTCGGGCTTCCTGCTCGGCTACGTCGCGGTCCTGCCGCTCATCGGCCGCATCTCCGACCTGCGCGGCCGCGTCCCGGTGCTGGTGGGGTCACTTGTCGTCTTCGCGGTCGGCTCGCTCGTGACCGCCGCGGCGTACGACCTGGAGACGATCGTCGCCGGCCGGCTGATCCAGGGCATCGGCGGCGGCGGGCTGATACCGCCCACGCTGGCACTCGTCGCCGACCTGTGGCCGCCGCACAAGCGTGGACTGCCGCTCGGGATCGTCGGCGCGGTGCAGGAGCTCGGCAGCGTGCTGGGCCCGCTCTACGGGGCCGTCGTGCTCGCGATCGGCGACTGGCGGGCGATCTTCTGGCTCAACGGCGCGATCGGCCTCGTGCTCGTCGCCGCGATGCTGCCGCTGCGCGACGCCCGCTCTCCGAGCCGGTCGGCAGGATCTCCAACCCGCTCGACGGCCGCACGCTTCGACTGGTCGGGGGCCGCGCTGGCGGTGCTGGCCCTGATCGGCATGTCGCTCGCGATGCTCGAGCCGACGCGGCTCGTGCAGGACGTCGAGATCGGCCGCGCGTTCCTGCCGGTCACGGGCGACTCGCGATGGCTGACGCCGCTCGCGCTCCTGACGGCCGGCCTGGCCGTCCTGCTGATGCTGCGCCTCCTGACGGCCGGCCGTCCCCTCGTCGACTGGCGGTCCTGGCCGGCCCTGGCTCACGAGACGGACCTGTGGGGCGCGCTCCTGCTGACGGTCGGGCTGGGTGCCGTCATCGCGACGTTCGCATCGGCCGAGCCCGAGCGCGACGCGGTCTCCCCCGACGCGCCGTGGCTCGTGCCGATCGCCGTCGTCGCCTTCGTCGGGTTCGCGATCCGGCAGCGCCGGGCGGCACGCCCGCTGATCCCGCGGGGCGCACTCGCCGCACGTCCGGCGTGGGGCGCGATCGTCGTCTCGTTCTTCGTGGGTGCCGCCCTCATCGCGGCGCTCGTCGACATCCCGTTCTTCGCGCGCCTGACGGTGCACCGGGACTCGCAGCTCGACGCGGCCCTCGTGCTGGTCAGGTTCCTCGTCGCGCTGCCGGTGGGCGCCCTCATCGGCGGCTGGCTGCTGCGCCGGGTGCCCGCCCACGTCCTGACCGCCGTCGCGATGCTCCTGAGCGCGCTGGCGTTCTGGCACATGACGACGTGGGACGCGACGTCGCTCGACGACCAGATCGAGACGTTGTCCCTCGTGCTGGGCGGCCTCGGCTTCGGCATCGCGATCGCCCCGGTCAACGCCGTCCTGCTCTCGCACACGGCCGATGCGGTGCACGGCGTGTCGTCGGCGCTGCTGATCGTGGCCCGCATGGTCGGCATGCTGCTGGGCATCTCGGCGCTCACGACGATCGGCCTGCGCGCGTTCTACGCGGCGTCCGACACGATCGCGCCGGTGGCCGAGCTGTGCCCCGGCGAGGCGACCCTCTGCACGGCCTACAAGGACGCGGTGCGCGACGCCGGCATCGCCCAGCTGCACGCGGTGTTCGTCGGCGCGGCGGTCTGCGCGGTCATCGCCGCCCTCCTGGCACTCGTGCTGCTGCGTCCCGCCGCGGACGCCACGCCCGAGCCTGCGCCCTGACCTGCGGACCGGCTCGTTACCCTTGGAGTCATGCCTGACTTCGATGACCTGCTCGAGGCCAACCGGTCCTACGCCAAGACGTTCAACCTCTCCGGCTTCGACGGCATCGCCCATGCCGGCGTCGCCATGGTGACGTGCATGGACTCGCGCATCGATCCGCTCAGGATGATCGGCCTGCAGCCGGGCGACGCGAAGATCCTGCGCAACCCCGGTGGCCGCGTGACGGACCAGGTGCTCGTCGCGCTCGTCCTGGGCGTGACGCTGCTGCGGGTCAAGCGCGTCCTCGTCGTCGAGCACACCCGCTGCGCCATGGCGACCTCGACCGAGGACCAGCTCAAGCAGCGCGTGGGCGAGAGCGCCGGCACCGACGCGTCCTGGATGACCCTCGGCGCGATCACCGACCAGCGACGCACGATCGAGGCCGACGTCCTGCGGGTCAAGACGCACCCCCTGATCGGCGACGAGCTGCTCGTCGGCGGATTCCTCTACGACGTCGACAGCGGTCTGCTCGAGCCTGTGGTCTGATCCCGGTGACGACCACCTCCTCTCCACCCCCAGCAGCGCCCGCTCGCACCGCACGACCCGTCCGGCCCGAGATCCAGGCGCTGCGCGCCGGGGCGGCGCTGCTGGTCGTCCTGTACCACCTGTGGCCGGGCCGGCTGCCCGGCGGCTTCATGGGCGTCGACGTCTTCTTCGTCATCTCCGGCTTCCTGATCACGTCGCACCTGGCCCGCGAGGCGTCGTCGACCGGACGCGTCCGGCTGGGCAGGTTCTGGGCACGGCGCGCACGGCGGCTGCTGCCGGCGGCCTACCTGGTGCTGACGACATCGGCGGTCGCGGTGTTCGTCTGGATGCCACAGCTCAACTGGGCCCAGAACTTCCGCGAGATCCTTGCGTCGGCGCTGTATTTCCAGAACTGGCGGCTCGCCCTCGACGCCGTCGACTACCTTGCCGCCGAGAACGCGCCGAGCGTCGCCCAGCACTACTGGACCCTGTCGGTCGAGGAGCAGTTCTACGTCGCGTGGCCGCTCATCGTCCTCGCCGCGGTGCTGCTGGCGGCCCGCCTGCGCCTGCGCCGGCTGCCGACCCTCACCGCCGTCATCGCCGCCGCCACCGCGGCCAGCTTCGCGTACTCGCTGTGGCTGACGTACGACAACGTCTCGTTCGCCTACTTCTCGACGTTCACCCGCGCGTGGGAGTTCGGCGCGGGCGCCCTGCTCGCACTGCTGACGCTGCGCGCCGCGGAGGGCCGACGCAGGGCCCGTACGCTCCCTCCGCTGCTGGGCGCCGGGATCTCGTGGGCCGGTCTCGCCGTGCTCGTCTACTGCGGGGTCGCGCTGACCGGCTCGACCCCGTTCCCCGGTTGGGCCGCGCTCCTGCCCGTGCTGGCGACCGTCGCTGTCATCGGGGTCGGCATGCCGGAGTCGCGGCTGTCGCCGCGCCGGCTCATCGAGCTGCGCTTCGTCCAGTGGACGGGTGACATCTCGTACCCGCTCTACCTGTGGCACTGGCCACCGATCGTCCTGCTGCCCGTCATCCTGGAGCGGGAGCTGGGATTCTGGTCCCGCGTCGCGATCCTGGCCGGCACGTTCGCGGCGGCCGCCGCCACGAAGCGGTTCGTCGAGGACCCCGTGCGCACGGGCCGGCGTCTGGGCATCCAGCGCAGCACCGTCACGTTCGCGTTCACGATCGTCACCGCCGCGGCCATCACGACGGCGTGCCTCAGCGGCATCCGCCAGGCCGATGCGGCCGCCGACCGGGCCCAGGAGCTGACCGAGGAGATCGCGTCCGATGCGCCCGCATGCTTCGGCGCCGCGTCGATGGCGCCCGGGCCGACGTGCGTCAATCCCGATCTCGCCGGCCAGCTGGTGCCGGACACGACCGCGATCAAGCGCGACAACGCCAACTACCCGGGCTGTAACTCCACGAACCAGGCGAAGGACACCTGCACATTCGGCGATCCGTCCGACCCCGACCTGCCGCACGTGCTCGTGATCGGCGACTCCCACGCCCGCGCGATGCTGCCGACCTTCGTCGAGATGGCTGAGCGCGGAGAGATCTTCATGACCGCGCAGGTCAAGGGCGGGTGCACGTGGTCGACCAATCCCCACCCCAACGACGACCGCACGATCGCCGAGGACTGCTACCAGTGGCGTGACAGCATCAAGGGCTGGCTCGACCAGCACGCCGACGACATTGACCTGATCGTCACGGCCGCGCTGGCCCACCCCGCGCCGGCCACGGGCCCGAAGGAGCAGGTCGCCGGCTTCGCCGAGGCGTGGCGCACCATGACCGCGCGCGGAATCCCCGTCGTCGCGATCCGGGACAATCCGTACCAGCCGGCCGACACCAACGACTGCCTGGCGAAGGAGTCGCCCATCACCGCCGAGAGCTGCGCGCTCCCCCGCAAGGACGCGTTCCCCAACTACGACCCCTTGATCGGCGCCACGAAGCAGGTCGAGGGCAGCACGCTGCTGGACCTGACGAGCTTCTACTGCGACGACACGACGTGTCCCGCCGTGATCGGCGGCGTCAACGTCTACCGCGACCGCACCCACATCAGCAAGACGTACGTCACGACGATGGCCCCGTACATCCGCGACATGCTCGTCGACGACGGCCTGCTGACCACGCGCGACGGCTGATCCCGGCGGGACCGGCTGCGGCTACGAGCGCTCGGAGATCACGGTGCCGTCGGCGTCGACGGTCAGCGAGTAGGTGTCCGCCGTCCCGGACGGGAACGCGACGAGGACGCGCGGGCCCTCCGGGGTCGCCCAGACCTGGACCCAGGCCTCGGTCGACCCCGCCTCCCCCGACGACCGTCGTGCGCGGGCGACGGCCTCGACCGGCACTGACGGATCGATCTGCGCCAGATCGAAGACCCGCTCGGACGGTTCACGGCTCACCTCGCTGGCGGACGTGACGTCACCGTCGTAATAGAGGCGCTCGGACTGGGTCGCGTCGCTCGACGCCACCGACAGCGTCGCCGAGCGATCGCGCACGAGCAGGCCGACGGTCTCGGCCAGGTCGGTCCGCTGGGAGAAGGCGTCGACCATCTCGGACCAGCCCGCCTCCGTGCCGAGATCCGGCACCGACGCGGCTGAGGTGCCGGACGTCTCGTCCCGCACGGAGTCGACGACGGAGCTGACACACGACACGAGCCCGCCCCCACACGTCACCAGCGCGATGATCAGACCGAGCACGACCGGTCCGCGGATCGACTTCTTGCGCGCCGGCGGCTGCTGGGGGTACTGCGGCTGCGGGTATCGGGCGGCCTGCGGCGGCCTCGTGTCAGCGGATGCCATGTCGGCAACCGGGTTCGGGGGCGCCGTGTAGGCAGCCCGGTTCGGCGGCGCCGCGCGAGGAGGCACGTACGGGGCGGACGGCGGAGGGACCCACGCGGTGGCGGCGGGCGCAACGGTCTCGAGCCCGCGCATCAGCGCATTCAGCTCGCCGCGGGTCTGGGCCGCGCGGACCAGCTGCATGCGCAGCTCACGGTCGGCCGGCATGAGGGCCGACGACTGCTTGATGCGGTGCGCCGTCGTCCTGCGCTGCCACCACCCGATCCGGCGGGCGTCGAAGTCGCTGGAGTGGTCGCTCACGCCCTCATGGTTCCAAAGGCCGTGCCCCTCGAGCCGCACGTGGGGCGTGGGCAGACAGATGATGAGGGGCAGCGGTAGCTGTGACCACCCGAATCCCTCATCGTCCGTCCAGTTTGGCTCCATCAGCTGAGGACATCGGGTTGCTAGCGCTGCCTCACCCCCTCATCGTGGGCTACGCAGGTCCTACCATCGAAACGGTGAGCGCAAAGTCCCCAGGAGATGTGAGTCCGGCCGACTGGATCGTCCACGCCGAACAGCCGTGGTACGTGGTTGCCACCTACGGACCTCCCGGACTGGAGCAGTACGCCAGGATCCACATGGCCGGCGATGACGAGTACCCGGATGGACAGGTCGCTCCACGCGACTGGGTCGACCCTGATCGATCACCGATGGGAATCCGTAGTGACGACGCTGGCCGGCTTCACGACCAGACCGGATCTCATCCATCTGGGGATCTGGGACGGCATGGGAGACTTCGCCACGACCGGACCGTACTTCCGCATCCACGGACGCCGCTGGGCACTGACGTCGGGCACTCTTGCCTGTTCTCTGGACCGGACAGTGCTGAGCAACGACGACGTGCCCGACGTGTACCACGTTCCGCATCTCGCGTGGCCTGACGACCGCGAGTGGGTCATCGCGTGGGACACCGACGAGGAGCACGTCTACTCCGTGGGCGGGTCATCGGAGGCAATCGCCTCAGTCCTTGCCATCGACGGCCTGCGAGGTGACATCGTCCCGTACGGAACGCCGGCAGACGGATGGACCAGGTGAGTCACGTCCGGGCGTGCCTGTGGGCCGCCGGACGGTGGGTGTCAGGCGGCCGGGTGGTAGCTGGTTCGTCGTCGTCGACCCAGCGGTCGGCCGGTGCGGGTGGTGAAAATGGAGCCTCCGCAGTAAGGGCGTAGCCGCGGCGGAGAAACCGTCGACCGCGTTGCCGGTGATCATCAGCCGGTTCTTGTGGACCAGGTGGTGCTCCCTCGCCGCTACGCGCCTCTTGCGAGGGGCCCAGTCTCCTGCAGAGGCCGATGAGGAGGTCGACGTCGGTGGTGCCGCCGCGGGAGTACCAGATGACGTGGTGGATCTCCAGGTGCGTGTGGTGGCATCCGGGGGCCGCGCAGACGCCCTGTTGGCGGGCGATGACTCCGCGGCGCTGTTTCATGGTCGCCAACCGGTAGGTACGCCCGACGTTGAGGATCTGCGCCTGCCGGCGGCCCCCACCCTGGGTCATGAGGAACGCGGTGACGTCGCTGATGCACAGGAAATACATCAGCAGCGACGGGCCGATGGATCCGAACCCGGCCAGCTTCGCCGGTTCACCCGGGGCCGGGTTGTGAGGGCTGTGGGGGTTCTCGGTCTCGTTCTTGACGTGTTCGGCGGCGGCTTCGATGGTGTCGGCGGCGGCGAACACCGACAGGTGCGGGCGGACACCTTTGTCGGAGGGGAGCCCGTTGTCCAGGATCGATGACAACACATCATCCAAACCCTGCAAACGGCGTTCGGCGCCGGTGCGTTCGTCATCCTCACCGTGGGGTGCGGACACCGCATCGAGGACGGCTTTGAACTTCGCCCCGACGACGGGGCCGAGGAGGCCTGACACTGGAGCCGCCGCACAAGGGGCGTAGCCGCGGCGGAACAGCCTTCGAG
>JAOPXY010000153.1 GCA_025964895.1 Aeromicrobium sp. | reverse complement strand
GTACCCTGTCGGACGTGCTTCTCACGTCATTTCCGGCCGGTCCGCTGCAGGCGAACTGCTACTTCGTCTCGCGCGGCCCGGGCACCGGCTGCGCCATCGTCGACCCCGGCATGGACGCGATCGAGGGGGTCCGCCAGGTCGTGGCAGAGCACAATCTGAAACCCCTCGCGGTGCTCGTGACGCACGGCCACTTCGATCACATGTGGTGCGCGCAGGACGTCGCCGCCCAGTACGACTGCCCCGTCTGGATCCACCCCGCGGACCGACACCTGCTCAGCGACCCGATGGCCGCGATCTCCGATCAATCCGCGGCGATGCTGCGCGCACAGCTCGGCATCACGGACGTCCCCGAGTTCACCGAGCCAGCCGACGTCCGCGACGCGGTCGACGGCGCGTCGATCGAGGTCGACGGGCTGACGTTCACCGTCGACCACGTGCCGGGGCACACGCCCGGCACCGTGTTCTACCGCGTCGACCACGACGGGCCGGAAGACGTCTCGCAGATCATGTTCTCCGGCGACTTCCTGTTCGCCGGCTCGATCGGCCGCACCGATCTCACCGGGGGGTCGCACGCGCAGATGCAGGCGAGCCTGCGTGACCGCGTGCTGCCGCTGTCCGACGACGTCGTCGTGCTTCCGGGGCACGGCGGACAGACGTCGATAGGCCGCGAGCGCGCGACCAACCCCTTCCTGGCCGAGGTCATGTCCTGATGGCGACGAAGCTGTCGGGCTTCCCGGAGTTCCTGCCCCGCGAGCGGATCGTCGAGCAGCAGGTGCTCGACCACCTGCGCCGCACGTTCGAGCTGCACGGCTTCGCGAACATCGAGACGCGCGCGGTCGAGCCGCTCGACGTCCTGCTGCGCAAGGGCGAGATCGACAAGGAGGTCTACGCGGTCAAGCGCCTGGCCGCCGCCGACACCGAGCCGGCCGAGCTCGCGCTGCACTACGACCTGACGGTGCCGTTCGCGCGCTACGTGCTGGAGAACGCCGGCAAGCTCGACTTCCCGTTCCGCCGCTGGCAGATCCAGAAGGTGTGGCGCGGCGAGCGGCCCCAGCAGGGACGCTTCCGCGAGTTCACGCAGGCCGACATCGACATCGTCGCCCGCGACGTGCTGCCGTCCCACTTCGACGTCGAGGTGGCGCGCGTCATGGCCGAGGCCCTGGCCGGCCTGCCCATCCCGACGCCGACGTTCCAGATCAGCAACCGCAAGATCCTCGAGGGCTTCTACCTGGGCCTGGGCGTCGCCGACCCGACCGCCGTCATGCAGGTCGTCGACAAGCTCGACAAGGTGCCCGCCGAGAAGATCCGGGTGCTGCTGGTCGAGCAGGGGCTCGAGGAGCGGCAGGCCGACAGCGTCCTCGCGCTCGCCGAGATCGTCACGACCGACACGTCGTTCGTGCAGCGCGTCGAGGCGCTCGGAGTCGAGCACGAGATGCTCACCGAGGGGCTCGCGGAGCTCGCGCAGGTCATCGAGGGTGCGTCGGGTGTCGATGGTGTCGTCGTGACGGCGGACCTGCGCATCGCTCGCGGCCTCGACTACTACACCGGCACGGTCTTCGAGACGCGTCTGGCGGGCTGGGAGCACCTCGGCTCGATCTGCTCGGGCGGACGGTACGACGAGCTGGCCCAGGACCGCAAGGGCACCTACCCGGGCGTCGGCATCTCGCTGGGCGTCTCGCGCCTGCTGGTGCCCCTGGAGCTGTCGGCATCGCGCTCGGTGCCGTCGGTCGTGCTCGTCGCGGTCGGCGACGAGGAGTCGCGCGCCGACAGCGACGCGGTCGCCCGTCGGCTGCGCGCCCGCGGCATCGCGACCGAGGTGGCGCCGAAGGCGGCCAAGTTCGGCAGGCAGATCCAGTTCGCCGAGAAGCGTGGCATCCCGTACGTGTGGTTCCCGCCGTCGTCGGTCAAGGACATCCGCAGCGGCGACCAGGTCGACGCCGACCCGGACGTCTGGACGCCGCCCACCATCGATCTCACCCCGAACATCCTCACCAAGACCGAATCTCTCAAGGAGACGAACTCGTGATCCGCACCCATGACGCCGGAAGCCTGCGCACCGAGGACATCGGTCAGCAGGTCACGCTCGCCGGATGGGTCGCGCGTCGCCGAGACCACGGCGGCGTCGCCTTCATCGACCTGCGCGAGGCCTCGGGTGTCGTGCAGGTCGTCGTGCGCGAGGACGTCGCCCACCAGCTGCGCGCCGAGTACTGCCTCAAGATCGTCGGCACGGTGCAGAAGCGTCCCGAGGGCAACGAGAACGCCGGCATCCCGACCGGCGACATCGAGGTCATCGCCGACGACGTCGAGATCCTGAGCGCCGCCGCACCGCTGCCGTTCCCGATCGACGATCACGTGGACGTCGGAGAGGAGGCGCGCCTCAAGTACCGGTACCTCGACCTGCGCCGCAGCGGCCCGGCCGCCGCGATCCGCCTGCGCAGCAAGGTCAACGCCGCCGCCCGCGAGGTGCTGGCCGCCCGTGACTTCGTCGAGATCGAGACGCCGACGCTGACCCGCTCGACCCCCGAGGGCGCCCGCGACTTCGTGGTGCCCGCGCGCCTGCGTCCGGGCAGCTGGTACGCGCTGCCGCAGAGCCCTCAGCTGTTCAAGCAGCTCTTGATGGTCGGCGGCATGGAGCGGTACTACCAGATCGCTCGCTGCTACCGCGACGAGGACTTCCGCGCCGACCGCCAGCCCGAGTTCACGCAGCTGGACATCGAGATGAGCTTCGTCGAGCAGGCCGACGTCATCGAGCTGATGGAAGGCATTCTTTCGCGGATGTGGTCGCTGATCGGCTACGAGATCCCGACGCCCATCCCGCACATGACGTACGCCGACGCGATGCGCCGGTTCGGCTCGGACAAGCCCGACCTGCGGATGGGCCAGGAGCTCGTCGAGTGCACCGAGTACTTCAAGGACACGTCGTTCCGCGTCTTCCAGGCCGAGTACGTCGGCGCCGTCGTCATGCCGGGCGGCGCATCGCAGCCGCGCCGTCAGTTCGACGCCTGGCAGGAGTGGGCCAAGCAGCGCGGCGCCCGGGGCTTGGCGTACGTCACGATCGCCGAGAACGGCGAGCTCGGCGGCCCCGTCGCCAAGAACCTCACCGACGCCGAGCGCGACGGCCTCGCCGCCCACGTCGGTGCGAAGCCCGGCGACTGCATCTTCTTCGGCGCGGGTGCCACGAAGTCGACCCGCGGCCTGCTGGGCGCGGCGCGCCTGGAGATCGGCGAGCGCTGCGGCCTGATCGACAAGGACGCCTGGGAGTTCGTGTGGGTCGTCGACGCGCCGCTTTTCGAGCCGTCCGGCGACGCCGTGGCCTCGGGTGACGTCGCTGTCGGCGCCGGCGCGTGGACCGCGGTGCACCACGCGTTCACCTCGCCGCAGGACCTCGAGACGTTCGACACCGATCCGGGCAACGCGCTCGCGTGGGCGTACGACATCGTGTGCAACGGCAGCGAGCTGGGCGGCGGGTCGATCCGTATCCACCGCGACGACGTCCAGAAGCGGGTCTTCGCGATCATGGGCATCGAGGAGGATGAGGCGCAGGAGAAGTTCGGCTTCCTGCTCGACGCGTTCACCTTCGGCGCCCCGCCGCACGGCGGCATCGCGGTCGGCATGGACCGGATCTGCGCGATGCTCGCCGGCGCTGACTCGATCCGTGAGGTCATCGCGTTCCCCAAGTCCGGTGGCGGCTACGACCCCCTCACGGCGGCCCCCGCCCCCATCACGCCCGAGCAGCGCCGCGACGCCGGCGTGGACTGGAAGCCGGAGCCGAAGAAGGCCGAGGCTCTGGGGCCTGAAACCTCCTGATTCCCAGGAGAACCCCGTTTGCAACGGGGTCGCACCGTTTGCTGGCACGTCACCCCTGTTGCAACAGGGGTGACGTGCCAGGAACGGGGGAGGACCCCGGAAACCTCCGGGGTTCTCCTGGGAAACAGGTGACAGGTGGGACGACTAGGGTTGGAGCATGAGCTCCGACGGCCTGTTCGACATCCCGGACACCCCGGCGTCGACGGGCACCGGGTCGGGGAGCCTCAGCGGCAATTCCCACTCCTCGGCGCCGCTGGCGGTGCGGATGCGGCCGCGGTCGCTCGACGAGCTCGTCGGGCAGCAGCACCTGCTCGCGCCGGGGTCGCCGCTGCGGCAGATGATCGACGGCAACCAGCCGCTCACGATCCTGCTGTGGGGCCCGCCCGGCACCGGCAAGACGACCATCGCGAGCCTGCTCAGCGCCCACACCGATCGCCGGTTCGTCGAGGTGTCGGCGGTGTCGGCCGGCGTCAAGGAGGTCCGCGAGACGATCGCCGGGGCCCGACGCGCGCTGGCGCAGAGCGGCGTCGAGACGGTTCTGTTCGTCGACGAGGTCCACCGCTTCAGCCAGTCGCAGCTGGACGCGCTGCTGCCCGGCGTCGAGAACCGGTGGGTCTCGCTCGTCGCCGCGACGACCGAGAACCCGCACTTCAGCGTCATCTCGCCCCTGCTGAGCCGCAGCCTGCTGCTGACGCTGGAGAGCCTCACCGACGACGACATCGGCGTGCTGGTCGACCGCGCCCTGACCGACGAGCGCGGGCTGAACGGCGTCGTCACCCTGAGCCCGGAGGCGCGGGACCACCTGGTCCGCCTCGCCGGCGGTGACGGACGCCGCGTGCTGACGTACCTCGAGGCGGCCGCGGGCGCCGCGACGTCGCAGGGCAAGGACGAGATCGACGTCGAGGACGCCGCGCTCGCGGTCGACAAGGCCGCGGTCCGCTACGACCGGCAGGGCGACCAGCACTACGACGTCATCAGCGCGTTCATCAAGTCGATCCGCGGCTCGGACGTCGACGCGTCGCTGCACTACCTGGCGCGGATGATCGAGGCCGGCGAGGATCCGCGGTTCATCGCCCGGCGACTCATGATCCACGCGAGCGAGGACATCGGCATGGCCGACCCCACCGCGCTGCCGATGGCGACGGCGGCGGCGCAGGCGGTCGCGATGATCGGCTTCCCCGAGGCCCGCATCCCGCTCGCGCAGGCCGTCATCCACCTGGCGTCGGCACCCAAGTCGAACGCCGTGATCGTCGCGATCGACCGGGCGCTGGCCGACGTGCGCGCCGGCAAGGTGGGCGCGGTGCCGCCGGCCCTGCGCGACGCGCACTACTCGGGCGCCAAGAAGCTGGGTCACGGCCACAACTACGCCTACCCCCACGACGACGCGCGGGGCGTCGTGAGCCAGCAGTACGCGCCCGACGACGTCGACGGGTCGACGTACTACGAGCCCGGTGAGCACGGCTTCGAGGCGCGCCTCGGCGAGCGGCTCGCGATGATCCGCGCGATCTTGCGCGACCGCTGACGCTCGCCCGCCCGGGCGGGACGTCCGCGATAGGCTCGTCCTCATGTCCGTAGAGGTCCTGATCCTCGTCGTGACCGCGGTCCTGGCCGTGGTCGCGATCGGTGCTGCCGTCGTGGCGGTGCGGGCCGCGCGCCGCATCGCGCAGCCACCGGCACGGCCCGTGGAGGAGCCCGTCACCAGGCGGCCCGCCACCGTCGTGGTCCGCGAGCCGTCACCCGGCGTGGCGCCCCCGGCGGGGCAGGAGCTCGAGCCCCGGGTCGTCGAGGGACGCCTCGTCGTCCCCCCGACGCAGGAGCAGGTCGTGCAGACGGCGCTGGGACGTCCCGGCGTGCGCCTGTCGGTCTTCGTGCACGGCGCCGCGTACGCCCTGCGCGCCGAGAGCCGCGACCGCATCGCCGCGCTGATGCGCCGCGAGTACCGCCGCCGCCGCCGTGAGCGCCTCCAGGCCGGACGCCGCGCCGTCCGCTCCGCGCAGCCTCCCGCAGCCTCCGACGAGTGGCTGGGAGGGTCATGAAGACGCGCCTCGTGTGGTTCGTGGCCGGTTCGGCCACGGGCGTCTACACCGCCGTCAAGGCCCGGCGGGCCGCGTACCGGCTCTCGGCACCCGGGCTCGTCGACCAGGCCGGCGCGCTGGGCCTCGGCTGGCGGGCCTTCAGCAGCGAGCTGCGCGACGGGATGCAGCACCGCGAGCGCGAGATCGCCCGCCGGCTCACCGCCGACCCCGCCCCTTCCCCCCTCAGCCTCGACGAGGCTCCCGACGACAAGAAGGCCATCTGATGCACACCGCGGAGATCCGCCGCCGATTCCTCGATCACTTCGAGAAGGCCGGCCACACGGTCGTGCCGTCGGCGCCCCTACTGCTCGACGACCCGAACCTGTTGTTCGTCAACGCCGGCATGGTGCCGTTCAAGCCCTACTTCCTGGGCCAGGAGACACCGCCGTGGCAGACCGCGACGAGCGTCCAGAAGTGCGTGCGCACCCTCGACATCGAGGAGGTCGGCAAGACGACCCGGCACGGCACGTTCTTCCAGATGAACGGCAACTTCTCCTTCGGCGACTACTTCAAGGAAGGCGCCATCACCCACGCGTGGCGCCTCATCACCGGCTCTGTCGAGGACGGTGGCCTGGGCATCGACGCGGACTCGATCTGGGTCACGGTGCTGCACACCGACCAGGAGGCGCGCGAGATCTGGAAGCGGGTGGCCGGCCTGCCCGACGAGCGCATCCAGGACCGTGGCCTGCTCGACAACTACTGGCACATGGGCGTCGCCGGCCCCGGCGGACCGTGCAGCGAGATCTACGTCGACCGCGGCCCCGAGTTCGGCCCCGACGGCGGCCCGGTCGTCGACGAGGACCGCTTCCTGGAGATCTGGAACCTGGTGTTCATGCAGGAGGAGATCTCCAACGTCCGCGCCAAGGACCAGTTC
>JAOPXY010000142.1 GCA_025964895.1 Aeromicrobium sp. | reverse complement strand
CGCGATGCCGCCGCGGCGGGCGATCGTCTCGGCCATCCGCTTGCCCGAGATCGCGGTCATGTTCGACACGACGAGGGGCAGCGTCGTGCCGGTCCCGTCGGTCGTCGACAGGTCGACGTCGAAGCGGCTGGTCACGTCGGAGCGGGCCGGGACCATGAAGACGTCGTTGTACGTCAGGTCGTGGGACGGCGCCAGGTCGTTGAGGAACTTCACGGTCGAATCCTACGGGCGGGTGCCCACACGAGTCGCCGACCGGGCGCGTCGGACGAGATGGCATCGTGACGTGTCATGAGCACCTCCCGCCCGGACGTCCGGCAGACGGTCGTCGACTTCCTGACCTGTGCGGGCAAGCTGCCCGGAGCACCTGTCGGCGACGTCTCGCTGGCCGCCGACGGCGTGGGTCTGGACTCGCTCGAGATCGCCGAGCTGTCCGTGACCCTCCAGGACGCGCACGGGAGCGATCCCTTCTCGAGCGGTCGGATGCCTCGGACGCTCGATGAGGTCGTCGACTTCTACGAGTCGTGAGAGGGGTCGGACCAGGCTCGCCGGGCCTGCTTCTGCTGCAGTGCCCGTGCGCCTCGCAGGTGGAGGAGCCACCCGCCCACCAGAAGAACCGCGCCCAGCACGAGGAAGCCGGGCGACGTGGAAGAAACCGTCAGCGAGGGCGTTCGCCTCCAGCCCGGCGACCGTCCGGGTGGATTCCTGGTCGCTCAGCATGTGGTGCCACTGGAAGATCTGGTGCAGCACGATCCCGTCGACGAAGCCGCCGAGCCCGATGCCCATCAGCAGGCGCCCGACCGGGAGGGGAGCTCGCCCCGGCGGGTGTCCTGCATCGATCCGGCCATGAGGAGACCGTACGACCAGGATCGACCGACGCAACCGGACCGCTCAGCGGAAGTCGAGCAGCATCGTGTCGGGCGGCTCGTTGTCCTGCGCCATGGCGGCCTTGTCGACGCGGGCCCGCACGCACACCGTCTCGTGGCGCAGGCGCAGGAAGCCCGTCTGTCGTCCGTACTCCATGAACAGGTCGCGGACCCGTGCCATCGCGTCGTCGCCCGCCGAGGAGCGTCTCGTCTCCTCGGCGAAGCTGAGCAGGCCGGGCAGGTCGAGCTTCTCCCACGAGCCGAGCTCGTGCGTCTCGGGCTCGTGGAACAGCCCGGACGCGCTGAACGTGTCGGCGTGGGTGACGGCGGTGTCGCGGGCGCCGGTGATCTCGCGCAGCTTGCGCATCCACGGGATCGAGTCGTCGTGGCGGCGCGAGATCGTCGACAGCAGGCCGTCGGCGCGCAGGACCCGGGCGTACTCGGCCAGCGCCGTTTGGGCCTCGCGGAGCTCGGGCACGATGACGACGTCGAAGGCGTCGGCGAGGAACGGCAGCCGCTCGCCGCGACTGCGGACGTACTGGATGTCGGGGTGGCGGGCGGACGTGACGTCGTCACCCGCGACGACGACCTCATGGCCCTGCTCGGCCAGCTGGTACGCGAGCGCGGCATCACCGAGGTGCAGCACGCAGGACAGACGATCCCCGACCAGCCACTTGGCCGTGCGGTCTTCCGGGGACTCGTTCATTGGGTGAAGGCTACCGGGGCGGCCGGGAGGCCGGCGGGTACGCTTCGGGCGTGTCTGATCCGTTCATCTCGGCTGCCCGGCTGGAGGGCATCCCGTCCACCTACGCCGGCACCCGCGACGGCATCGACGGCATCCTCCGCGACCGCGGCCTGCGCCGCAGCACCCCCGACGACACGGCCCGTTCGCTGCTGCTCGGGGCCACCGCGACGGCCGCGCTGGAGGGCAGCGAGTTCACCGCCGACGAGCTCGCGTCCGGCGGCGGCGACGCCCTCGCACGCGGCGCCGTCCGCCTGTCGACCGAGCTGCTCGGCCTGCTGCCGGTGTGGAACCGGGCGCCCGTCCAGGCGCTCGCCCGCATCCACGCCCTCGCGGCGTCCGGCTCGGTCGCCGACGCCGACCTGGGCCGGCCCATGAACCCCGACGGCGTCAAGCGGCTGACCGAGCTGGCGTGGATGCTGGGGCAGCCGACCGAGGCCCCCGGGCTCGTCGTGGCCGCGCTCGTCAACGCCGAGATCACCGCCGCCGGCGCCTTCGCGAGCCACAACGGCGTCGTCGGCCGCGCCGCGGAGCGTCTCGTGCTGATGGCCAAGGGCGTCGACCCGGCGTCGGTGCTCGTGCCCGAGGCGGGCCACGCCGCCGAGCCCGACGGGTACCGCTCGGCGCTGGCGGCCTACGCCGGCGGGCAGCCGACCGGCGTGCACCAGTGGCTCATGTACGCCTCGCAGGCCTTCACCCGCGCCGCTGAGGCGTCCCCCCTAGCCCGCTGAGATGTGGGCACGTCCCACATCGTGAGGGCGAGGGTGGGGGCGCAGAGCGGCGGCGCCGTCCCGGAGGGACAGGCGCCGCCTGGCCAGCATCTCTCGGCTACCAGGCGTGCTGCATCTGAGTCGTCATGGCTCCAGTCGAAATCCCTGAGTGGTCTGGAGTCCTTCGAGCGACTTTCCCATTGAGACGGGTGATCGCCGCGTGGGTACCGGTTGCTGGTCGTCCTGGGGATTCTGTTGTGGTGGTTCCGTTGGTTTATTTCTACGCCCGTCCGGCTTGCCGCAACAGTCCTACTCGCCCGTAATGTTGTGCGCTTTGCTTCACAAACGGACGAGGCGTCGGGCGGCGCCCGCGACGACCTGCCGGCGTCGCGTCACCAGAGCCATCGCGATCGCGCCCGCGGCGCTGGCGGCGACCGCGACCGCGGCGGCCTTGCCGACCCGCGTGTCGAGCCCCAGGCGCCGGCGCAGCGCCACGGGGCGCGCGAAGATGAGGATCGGCCAGTCGTTCTCCTCGGCGAGCCGGCGCAGCACCTTGTCGGGATTGACGGCGAACGGGTGGCCGACCGCCTCGAGCATCGGGGCATCGGTCTCGGAGTCTGAGTACGCGTACGACTCGGCGAGGTCGTAGCCACGCTCCTCGGCGAGCGCGCGCATCGCGACGGCCTTGTTCGGCCCGTACGCATAGAAGTCGACGTCGCCGGTGTAGCGACCCTCGTCGACCTTGAGGGTCGTCGCGATGACGTGGTCGACGCCCAGCATCGCGCCGATCGGCTCGACGACCTCGACGCCCGACGCCGACACGATGATGACGTCGCGGCCCGCGGCCTGGTGCTCCTCGATCAGGAGGACCGCCTCCTCGAACACGAGCGGGTCGATGATCGTGTGCAGGGTCTCGGCGACCGACTGGCGCACGACCTCGACGTCCCAGCCCGTGACCATCTGCGTCAGGTAGGCGCGCATCTTCTCGAGCTGGTCGTGGTCGGCCCCACTGATGGAGAAGACGAAGTTGGCGTACGCGCTGCGCAGGACGGCGCGGCGGCTCAGCAGCCCGCCGTCGTAGAAGGGCTTGCCGAAGGCGAGCGTGCTCGACTTCGCGATGATGGTCTTGTCGAGGTCGAAGAAGGCAGCAGTCCGCGGAGGGCTCACGCCTTCAGGATAGGCCGGTCCACACGTCCACGGTCCAGGTTGCGCCGTCCACAGGCTGCGGATTCGGTCTTTCCGTCCTCCGGTCCCACCGGAATCGTCTCTCCCATGACAGATGTTCCCGCTGCTCTGATCGCCACGACCGACGCCCGGGTCCTCGACGACGGCCTCCGCTGGTGCGCCGCGCTGGGCGTCGCGGCCGAGCACGCCACCGACCTGACGGCGGTACGGCGCAGCTGGCGGCGCGCGTCACTCGTCGTCGTCGGCCACGACCTGGCCGCCGAGCTGTCCCGGTCCGGGCTGCCTCGCCGCGAGCACGTCCTGGTCGTCGCCGACGAGCCCGACCGGTGGTGGTCCGTCGCCGTCGCGCTCGGCGCGGCCGCGGTGTGCCGGCCCGTCGACGAGGACCGCGTCATCGAGGTGCTCGCGCGCGCCGTCGACGGACGCGCCGAGGCCTGTCTCGTCGCGGTCGTCGGCGCGGTGGGGGGAGCGGGAGCCTCGACGCTCGCCGCGGCGCTCGGGGTGGCCGCGCACCGACGGGGCCTGCGCCCGCTCGTGGTCGACGCCGATCCGCTCGGCGGCGGCCTCGAGCTGGTGCTGGGTGCCGAGCGGGCCGAGGGGCTGCGGTGGGACGACTTCGCGTCGACCCGGGGCCGCGTCGACGCCGGAACGCTGGCCGGGGTCCTGCCGGTGCACCGCGGGGTCTCGTCGCTGTCGTGGGCGACCGGGGCGCCACGCGCCCTGCCGGCGTCCGTCCCCTCGGTGCTCGACGCCGCGGTGCGCGGATTCGACCTCGTCGCGGTCGACGTGCCCCGGCACCTCGAGGCCGCGGGCGCCGAGACCGTCGGCCGTGCCGTCCTGACCGTCCTCCTCGTGCCGGAGGAGATCGCCGCCGTCGCGGCGGCCCGCCACGTGCTGGCGGGCGTGCGGGGGTGCACCGAGTCGGTGGGCCTAGTCTGCGTCGCCCGTCGCGCGGGCATCGGCTCCGCGGCGGTCTCCGAGGCCCTCGAGATGCCGGTGCTCGCGCGCATCCGTCCCGACCAGCGCCTGCGCGCCGCCGTCGACCGCGGCTGGGGGCCGGGCGGCTCGCGCCGACTGCGCCGGGCCGCTGCCACGGTGCTCGACACCCTCGGGCTGGCCGGCTCGTGAGCGAGCCGCCGATCCTCGACCGCATCCGGCGCCGCCTCGCCGCCGACGCGGCGGAGCCGACCCCGCAGAGCGTCGCCGATGCCTTGCGCGCCGAGCACCAGGTGGCCGGCAGCAGCACGGTGCTGACGCTGGTCGACCAGCTGCGCAGCGAGACGCGCGGCGCCGGCGTGCTCGACCCGCTGCTGGCGCTGCCCGACGTCACCGACGTGCTCGTCAACGGCGCCGACGACGTCCACGTCGACCGCGGCCGCGGGCTCGAGCGCGTCTCCGTGCGGCTCGACGGCGAGGACGCGGTGCGGCG
This sequence comes from Aeromicrobium sp., assembly GCA_025964895.1. Taxonomy (GTDB): domain Bacteria; phylum Actinomycetota; class Actinomycetes; order Propionibacteriales; family Nocardioidaceae; genus Aeromicrobium. Next base: position 1,260 of record JAOPXY010000142.1, on the reverse strand, counting down.
ACTCGCGCAGCGACTCGCCGCCCAGGCGGGGCGACGGCTCGACGACGCCAGCCCGTGGGTCGACGCGCGGCTCCACGACGGCACCCGCCTGCACGCCGTCCTGGCGCCCCTGGCCCGTCCCGGCACCCTCATCTCCCTGCGTGTCCCGGCGCGGCGGTCGTTCAGCCTCGCCGACCTGCACGCGGCGGGATCGATCGACGCGGACGCACTGGCGCTGCTGCGGGAGGTCGTCGCTGCCCGGGTGGCCTTCCTCGTCACGGGCGGCACGGGGTCGGGCAAGACCACGCTGCTGTCGGCGCTGCTGTGCGAGGTCGCCGCGGACGAGCGCATCGTCATCGTCGAGGACGCCACCGAGCTGCGACCCGACCACCCGCACGTCGTGGGGCTCGAGGCGCGACCGCCCAACGCCGAGGGCGCGGGGCAGGTGACCGTGCGCGAGCTCGTCCGGCAGGCCCTGCGCATGCGGCCCGACCGCCTCGTCGTCGGCGAGGTGCGTGGTGCCGAGGTCGTCGACCTGCTCGCGGCCCTCAACACGGGGCACGAGGGCGGCTGCGGCACGGTCCACGCCAACTCGACCGCCGACGTGCCGGCACGTTTCGAGGCGCTGGGCGTCGCCGCGGGCCTGCCACGGGCCGCGGTGCACAGCCAGCTCGCGGCCGGCATCGACGTCGTGATCCACATGGCCAGGGCGTCGGACGGCCGGCGGGGCGTCGGCGAGCTCGCGGTCGTGCAGCGCGACCGCGACGGCGTCGTGTCGTGCGTCCCGGCCGTGACCTTCGAGCGCGGCCGCGGGGTGCCCGGTCCGGGGCGCGACCGGCTCCGGCAGGTGCTGCGATGACGCTCGTCGCCGCCGTGTCGGTCTACCTCACTGTGCTGCTGTGGCGGCCGCCGGGACGCTGGTGGGTGCGGCGCCGCCTCGGCGCCCAAACCGGAGCCGATGCCGTCCCGACCGGAGGGATCGTCCTGCTGGCGGGGCTGCTGCTGGTCGGCGGCGCACCCCAGCTTCCGGCACTGTCGCCGCCGCGCATCGTGCTGGCGGCGACCGTCGCGGCGGTGCTCTGCTTCGGCATCGCGCAGCTGCGGGCGGCCCGTGCCCGGCGCCGCACCTCGCAGCGACGGTCGCAGGTCGTGGAGGTCCTCGTGCTGATGGCCGCCGAGCTGCGCGCCGGCACGTTGCCCGGCCGATCCCTGGCCGGGCTGGCCGACGACTTTGCGATGCTGCGCCTGCCGGCGCGGGCCGCGGAGCTGAGCGGTGACGTG
>JAOPXY010000123.1 GCA_025964895.1 Aeromicrobium sp. | reverse complement strand
GAGCGGACGACGAGACTCGAACTCGCAACATTCTGCTTGGAAGGCAGAGACTCTAGCCAATTGAGTTACGTCCGCAGGTGCTGCCGGAGCAGCGCAACCATGATGCCACAGACGCGGCGCGAGGCATGAATCGGTGTCAGGACATCGCGGAGTCGCTGCGGGGACCCGCCGACGCGGTGGGGAGCTCGCTCGTGACGACGTCACGGCTGAGCACCAGGACCGCGCGGTCGTCGTCGCCGGACGTGACGAGCTTGAGGATCCTGCGCGGCGCCTGGTCGAAGCCGGACGCGACGACGGCCTTGGCGCTCTCGCGCAGCCACTCGATGCCCGCGGTGAAGTCCTGGGTCCGCGACTCCACGACGCCGTCGGTGTAGAACATCAGGGCGTCGCCGGGGCCGAGCGTTCCCGTTGTCTGGTGGAAGTCGGGGCGCTTCGTGATGCCCAGCGCCGTGCCGCGCGCGCCGTCGATGGTCCACTCCCGAGCGGAAGCGCTCCAGCGCAGGGCGGGCGGATGCCCCGCGTTGATGATCGAGTAGTCGCCCGACCGCAGGTCGATCAGGACGTGCACCGCGGTCGCGAAGCCGTCGTCCCAGTTCTGCCGCAGCAGGAAGTCGTTCCCTGCGGAGAACAGTCCCAGCGGTGGCAGCGCGCCGATCAGGCCGCCCAGCGCGCCGGCGAACTGCAGCGACTGGGTGCCCGCGCCGACGCCCTTGCCGCAGACGTCGACGAGCACCATCTCCAGCCGCGTCTCGTCGTCGGACAGGTTCGCGACCAGGAAGTCGCCCGCGAACTTGGTGCCGCCGGCGGAGCTCATGGCCGACTGCGACGTCCATCCGTCGGGCAGCGGCGGCACGACGCCCTGCGCCTGGAGCTTGTCGCGCAGGTCGACCAGCATCGCCTCGCCGAGGGGACCCGGCAGGCCGCTGCGGTGGCGGCTCGACTCGAACAGGACGAGCACCGAGACGATCGCCATCGTGACGAGCGTGCTGATCCGTCCCGCCGTGATGCCGTCGTCACCCACTTCGACCGAGCGGACGTACTGGCGGACGACGGTGATCGCGACGCAGACCGCGATGACCCCGACGAGCACCAGCAGCGGCCGGTACCGCAGCGTCATGGTGCCCAGCAGCAACGGGATCACGAACGTCGCCGCGGGGAACGTGTTGTAGCTGACCAGCGAGCCGACGAGGATCGCCGCCGACAGCGCGCCGAGCGCGAGCACCACCGCGACCTGCCCCTCGGACGTACCGGTGCGCCACCGCACGATGCGGTCGTCGAGGTAGCCCGCCAGGGTCGGCACGGCGCGGCGGAGGCTGGACATCACACGTGCGACCCTATCGCCGGTGCTGGCACGTGGGACACCAAAACAGGTTTCTGCCGCCGAGGACGCTCCCGGCCACTGGGGTGCCGCACACGAGGCACGGCAGATCGGTGCGCCGGTACACGTACGATTCTCCCCCGCGCCCCCGGCGGGCCCGTCCCGCAGGCCCCCGCGAGTCCTCGGGACGCACGGTCAGAATGCGTCCCTTGCTGACGCCGATCTTCATGAGCTCGACGATGTCGTCCCACATCGCGGCCCACGTCGCCTCGTCGAGCCCCCGCCCCGGCAGGGCCGGGTCGACGCCGTGACGGAACAGCAGCTCGGCCCGGTAGACGTTGCCGATGCCGGCGATGACGGCCTGGTCCATCAGCAGCGTCGCGATGGGCGCGCGGGAGGCGTGGATGCGCCGCCAGGCGCGGTCCGGGTCGGCGTCCTTGCGCAGCGGATCGGGCCCGAGCCGGTCGAGGAGGATGTCGACGGCGGGCGGGGCGAGCAGCTCGCACGCCGTGGGTCCGCGCAGGTCGGCGACCGCCCCAGGACGTGTCAGCCGCCACCGAACCTGGCCCACGACCGGCAGGTCGTCGACCTTCGTTACGGCAAACTTCCCGTAGAGGCCGAGGTGCACGTGCACCATGTCCTGCGAACCCTCCACGCCCACGAGCAGGTGCTTGCCCCAGGCCTGGGCGCGCCCGAACCTCGTCCCGTCGACGAGCGCCGCGCCCGCCGTGAAACGCCCCTGCGGGCTCGACGACTCCACGACGTGGCTGCCGAACGTGCGGTTCAGGGTGCGGGCCAGGCGGTGGAGCGTGTGCCCCTCAGGCAAACTCGCCGGTCTCCTCGTACGCGAGAAGCATGTCGATGCGGCGCTGGTGCCGGGCCTCGTCGCTCCACGGCGTGGTCAGGAACGCCTCGACGATCGCGATGGCCTCGTCGACGGTGTGCATGCGGGCGCCGATCGAGACGACCTGGGCGTTGTTGTGCTGGCGGGCGAGCGACGCGGTCTCGGTGCTCCAGGCCAGCGCGGCGCGAGCGCCCTTGACCTTGTTCGCAGCGATCTGCTCGCCGTTGCCCGAGCCACCGATCACGATGCCGAGCGAGTCGGGATCGGCGACCGCGGCGGCCGAGGCGGCGACGCAGAACGGCGGGTAGTCGTCGTCGGCGTCGTACCCGTGGGCTCCGTGGTCGACGGGGTCGTGGCCGTTCGACGACAGCCAGGCGATCAGGTGGGTCTTGAGCTCGTAGCCGGCGTGGTCGGCGGCGATGTGGATACGCATGGGGAAAGTCTCCCAGCCCCGACCCTCAGCCGCTCACCCCGGCGAAGCGATCGTGGAAGTAGGTCGCGAACGCCTCGGCCGACTCGCGGCCGGAGAAGCCGCCCAGCACGCTCTGCCGCAGGGCCTCGCGCGTGGCCGCGAGGCTGTCGTCGCCCAGCATGTCGGCCAGCACCGCATCGGCACCGTCGAGGTCACGCAGCAGGATGTACGCGCCCTTGGCCACGGGGAACCGGTCGCGGAACTCCTCGGCCGTCCAGCGCGTGCTGACCATCGCGTACGGCTTGCCCGACTGCAGCCAGTCGGACACGACGCTCGACACGTCGGACACCAGCGCATCGGCGTGGTTCATGCAGTCGTTGACCGACCACTCGACGTTCGCGCGGTCGCCCCACACGTGCTTGCCGGGGGTGTCGACGCGGTCGTCGTCGGCGTGCAGGATGCCCTCGACGCGCTTGACGATCTTGGCGAGCGGCGGGTAGCGCTTCGACAAAGGGTGCGGACGGAAGATCACGTCGGCACCTGAGGCGATCAGCAGCCGAACGATGTGCGGCCCGCGCCGCAGCGACGAGAAGTTGACCTCCTTGCGCTTGCCCTGCCACGTCGGCGCATAGAGCACGACGGGACGCTCGATCTCGCCGATCGGCCGGGTCGCCGGCTCGATCTCCTGCACCTGCGGACGGCCGAGGATCGCGAACTTCTCCCGCGGGATGTGGACGCCGGCGGCCTCGTAGCGCTCGATCGCAGCGGTGCCCGAGACGACCAGAATGTCGTAGTCGGCGTGCCGCGCGAAGACGCTGGCGGGCTTGTCGGAGTCGCCGTGACCCAGCCACACGTGCTTGACCTGGCGCATCGCCATGTAGCGCAGGTTCGACTTGGCGTTGTGCAGGTAGAAGAACCACTTCAACGTCGGGACGATCAGGATCCGCAGGTCGCGGATCGCATCGTTGCTGAGCTGCACGAACGGCGACGTCAGATCGGTGTTCTCCTGCAGGTACTGGCAGTAGCTCTGGCGGTAGTTGAACACGACCCCGGGGAAGCCCGCGCTGAGCAGCGGCTCCTCCCACATCGTGAGGTGCGTCGGTCCGCCGCCGTAGCCGGCGTACGCGATCGCGAAGCGGGGCTCGTGCCGCGCCAGCGCCGCGGCGATGGCCAACGTCTGTCGCCGCACGTGTAGCGCGTACGCGACCACACGGCCCGACAGGACGATCGCGACAGCGGTCGGCACCAGCACGACCCCGCCGGGCAGCCCGGAGCCGAAGGTGAGCAGCGCGATGGGTCCGGCCCAGCGGCTGCCGACGACCCACGGACCGAGATCGGGGACGTCGCGCGGGCACGGTCCGTCCTCGATGCCCGGCAGGCCGTGGCTGTGCGGCGCCGGGGCGGGGCGTCGCAGCGCCGCGACGCACCCCGCGACCGCGATCGCCACGGCCACCGCGAGCGGCACCGACGGCGGGCCCGCCACCAGCCAGCGCACCGTGACGGCCGCGCCGAACAGGGACAGCGCCGCCGACCACAGCTCGGTCGCGATGCGACGCCGGTACGGGACGCTGATCCGGTGCCGATGGATGAAGTCCAGGCGATGCCGTTGATAGAACGAGTCATCTGCCACCCGGACAGTATGCCAGTCAGCGCCCCCGGGACCGGTGGCTGTCGAGCAGCGCGCCGACGATCACCACGGTGGCGCGGGCGGAGTCGAAGATCGCCGGCTGGCGCCAGAACGAGTGGACCATGCCCAGCGCACGGTGGGCGACGACCTCGACGCCGGCCTCGGCCAGCTGCGTCGCGTACGCCTCGGCCTGGTCGCGCAGGACGTCGTGCTCACTGGTCAGGATGTACGCCGGCGGGTGCGCCGCGAGGTTGTCGGCGCGCGCGACGGACACCTCCGGGTGGTCGCCCAGCTCGCCCGGCGCGTACGCTGACCAGAACCAGTCCATCCCGGACTCGTCGAGGGCCTCGGTGGTGCCCTCCGCCGCCACGACCGCGTGCCGGTCGACCGCGGGGTAGATCAGCACCTGGAAGTCGAGCGCCGCGGGATCGCGGACGCACAGGCCCGCGACGAGGTTCGCTCCCGACGAGTCGCCGATCGCCGGCAGGAACGATGCGTCGACCTTGTGCTCACGATCGTGCGCCCGCAGCCACGCCGCGGACGTCTGGACGTCGTCGAGCGGCGCCGGGTACGGGTGCTCAGGGGCCCGTCGGTAGTCGGCCGACAGCAGCGCCCATCCCGTGACGTGGGCGAGCTGGCGGCAGAACGTGTCGTGCGTGTCGATGTCGTGCAGCACCCAGCCGCCGCCGTGCACGTAGAGCGCCACCGGCGCACCGGGGCGGGGCCGGTACAGGCGGCACGGAACCCCGTCGGCATCGACGTCGACGACGTGGTCGAGCCCGATCTTGTCCTCGGCGGCGGCCTCGGCCCTCGCCGCGGCGCGGATCTCGGCCAGTCCCGCGGGCAGGGCCGGGCCCTCCTCGGCGGCCATCGCGGCGAGGAAGGACCGGGCCTGGGGGTGGAGCGTCATCACCCGAGCCTAGAACAGATCAGTCGAACGACAGATCGCCCTTGCGGGTGCGCTTGAGCTCGAAGAAGTCCGGGAAGCTGGCGAGCAGCCTGGCCCCGTCGAACACCGATCCGGCGTCCTCGCCCTTCGGGATGCTCTGCAGCACCGGTCCGAAGAAGGCAATGCCGCCGATCTCGATGACGGGCGTGCCGACGTCCTCACCGACCTTGTCGATGCCGACCTGGTGCGAGGCGCGCACGGCGTCGTCGAGCGAGGTGTCGTCGGCGGCGGCCGCCAGCTCGATCGGCAGGCCGGCCTCGGCGAGCGCCTCCTCGTACAGCGCGTGGTCGAAGTCGCGGCCCTCGTTGTGCTTGCGGGTGCCGAGGGCGGTGTACAGCGGGCGGAGCGCCTCGGGGCCGTGCTGCTGCTCCACGGCGATCGCGATGCGGACGGGGCCCCAGCCGCGCTCCAGCATCTCCTTGTACTCCTCGGGCACGTCCTTGCCGGAGTTCAGCACCGACAGGCTCATGACGTGGAAGGCGGTGTGGACGTCGCGGACCTTCTCGACCTCGAGCATCCAGCGCGAGGTGATCCAGGCGAACGGGCACAGCGGGTCGAACCAGAAGTCGACGGTCTCGGTCTCGGTCTCAGTAGAAGAGGTCATGACGACTGCAACACCGGACGGCCCGCGCGCATTTCCTGCACCAGGGCACCGACCACCGCGTCGAGCTCGCCGGCGTTGACCGCGGCCACGTGGCGCTGCCGCTGGTACGACGCTCCCCCGGCGATGATGTGGTGGATGCCGGCGAGCTCCTCGGTGCAGCCGAGCCGTTCCGCGACGGGCTCCAGGGTGTCGAGCAGGCGGTGCAGGTCCGTCGTCACGAGGTCCTCCTCGGCGTGCTGGTTGAGGATCAGGATCGCGTCCATGCCGTAGCGGGCCGAGCGCCACTTGTTCTCCTGCGCGAACCACGGCGGGACGGTCGGCAGCTCGCGTCCGGCGTCGAGCTCGGACGAGAAGTGCTCGACGAGGCAATGCGTCAGCGCCGAGATGCTCATGAGCTCGGACATTGTCGGAATGCCGTCGCAGATGCGCACCTCGAGCGTCCCGAACTTCGGCGACGGGCGCAGGTCCCACCGGATCTCGTCGAACACGTCGATGACGCCCGTGTGCAACATGTCGTCGACGTACCCCTCGAGCTGGCTCCACTGCTCGAACTGGAACGGCAGGCCGGCCGTCGGCAGCTGCTGGAACATCAGCGCGCGGTTCGACGCGTACCCGGTCTCCTCGCCGCCCCAGAACGGCGATGACGCGCTGAGTGCCTGCAGGTGGCCGTAGACCGTCAGCATCGCCCGGCTGATCGGCAGCACCTTGTCGCGGTCCTCGATGCCGACGTGAACGTGGACGCCGTAGATGAGCATCTGGCGTCCCCACCACTGCGTGCGGTCGATCAGGGTCGCGTAGCGCTCTTTGTCAGTGACCTTCTGGTGGTTCCACGCCGCGAACGGATGCGTGCCGGCGCACATCAGCTCGACCCGCAGCGGATCGGTCACGGCGCGGATCTCCTCGATCGCCCGCTCCAGGTCCTTGCCGGCCTGGCCCACCGTGTGGCACACGCCCGACACGACCTCGACGGTGTTGAGCAGCAGCTCCTGGCGGATGTGCGGGTGCTGTTCGGCGCCTTCGGGTGCCACGGCGTCGAGCACGGTCTGCGCGACCTGCCGCAGGTCACCGGAGTCTGCGTCGACGAGGGCCAGCTCCCACTCGATGCCGACGGTCGAGCGCTCGGACTCGGCGAAGGGGATGGAGGCCATGAGTCCATCCTGCCCGAGATCGGTGCTTCCACCCGCCTCGCCTGCCCGCTGGACACGTGAAAGCATGGCGAACATGCCTGGTACGAATCTCACCCGCGAAGAAGCCAGCGAGCGCGCCTCGATCGTCTCCACCGAGACCTACGACGTGCAGCTCGACCTCACCCTCGACTCTGAGACACGTTTCGGCTCGGTCTCGACGATCAGGTTCGGCGCCACCCCGGGCGCCTCGACGTTCGTCGACCTCGTCGACGGCGACATCTCATCGATCACCCTCAACGGCGATGCCGTGCCGGTCGACGCCTACGGCGACCACCGCATCGCGCTGACGGGTCTCGCCGAGACCAACGAGCTCGTCGTCGAGGCGACCCTGCCGTACTCGCGCTCCGGCGAAGGACTGCACCGCTTCGTCGACCCTGCCGATGACCGGGTCTACCTCTACACCCAGTTCGAGGTGCCCGATGCGCGTCGCGTCTTCGCGACGTTCGAGCAGCCCGATCTGAAGGCCGTGTTCACGTTCCACGTCACCGCCCCGTCGCACTGGGCCGTCGTCTCCAACTCCCCCACCCCCGAGCCCGAGGCCGCCGGGGAGGGACCGGATGGGACGAGCAGGGCGACGTGGCACTTCGCGCCGACCAAGACGATGTCCACGTACATCACGGCGCTGATCGCCGGCGAGTACGTGTCGGTCACCGACTCCTACCAGGGCTCGTACGACGAGATCCCGCTCGGCATCTTCTGCCGCCAGTCGGTGCGGGAGCACCTCGACGCCGACGACATCTTCCTCATCACCAAGCAGGGCTTCGAGTTCTTCGAGGGCGTCTTCGAGATGGGCTACCCGTTCGGCAAGTACGACCAGCTGTTCGTGCCGGAGTACAACATGGGCGCGATGGAGAACGCCGGCGCGGTGACGTTCCGCGACGAGATGCTCTTCCGCAGCCGCCAGACCGTCGCCGCCTACGAGAGCCGCGCCAACACGATCCTGCACGAGATGGCCCACATGTGGTTCGGCGACCTCGTGACCATGAGGTGGTGGGACGACCTGTGGCTCAACGAGTCGTTCGCCGAGTTCGCCGCCGCTCACGCGTCGACCAACGCGACCCGCTTCACCGACTCCTGGACGAGCTTCACCAACGCCCGCAAGAACTGGGCCTACCGCCAGGACCAGCTGCCGTCGACGCACCCGATCGCGGCGGACAACTACGACCTGCACGCGGTCGAGGCCAACTTCGACGGCATCACGTACGCCAAGGGCGCCTCGGCGCTCAAGCAGCTCGTCGCGTGGGTCGGCGAGAAGGACTTCTTCGCGGGCCTGCGCGCCTACTTCGGCAAGCACGCCTACGGCAACACGCAGCTGTCCGATCTGCTGGTCGAGCTCGAGGCCGCCTCCGGGCGTGAGCTCGGCGACTGGAGCAAGGAGTGGCTGCAGACGTCCGGCGTCAACACCCTGCGCGCGCAGTTCCAGACAGACGCCTCCGGCGCCTTCACGTCGTTCTCGATCGAGCAGACCGCGATCGACGCCTACCCGACGCTGCGTCGCCACCGCATCGCGATCGGCCTGTACAACCGGGTGGACGGCAAGCTCGTGCGCACCGAGCGCGTCGAGACCGACATCCGTGGCGCGTCGACGCCGATCGACGAGCTGGTCGGCCACGTCCAGCCCGACCTCATCCTGCTGAACGACGACGACCTGACCTACGCCAAGATTCGCCTCGACGAGCGGTCCTTCACGACCCTGACCGAGAGCATCGCGACGTTCGAGGAGTCGCTCCCCCGCGCGCTCAGCTGGGGGTCGGCGTGGGACATGACCCGCGACGCCGAGCTGTCCGGCGCCGACTTCGTCACGCTGGTGCTCGCGGGCGTCGGCTCCGAGACCGATCTCACGGCCGTCAGCGCCCTGCTTCGCCAGGGCAGCAGCGCGGTCAACCTGTACACGTCCGACGAGGCGCGCCCCGCCCTCGCGGAGCGCTGGGAGGCGGGCCTCAACGAGCTCGTCGACGCCGCCGAGCCCGGCAGCGACCACCAGCTGGCGCTCGTCCGCGCCCTTGCGTCGGCGTCGTCCGACCCGGCCCGCCTGCGGTCGATCCTGGCCGGCGGGCTGGACGGCCTGACGATCGACACCGACCTGCGCTGGACGCTCGTCACGGCGCTCGCGCGCCTGGGTGACGCCGACGAGGCCGAGATCGCCGCCGAACTCGAGCGCGACACCACGATCTCGGGCCAGGAGCGCGCCGCCGCGGCACGGACGATCCGTCCCTCCGCTGAGGCCAAGGAGGTCGCGTGGCAGATCGCGGCGGTCGATCCGTCGACCCCCAATGAGACGCGACGCCAGACCGCGGGGGCCTTCCAGGTGTCCGGCCAGGCCGACATCCTGGAGCCGTTCGTCGACCGCTACCTGCAGATGGCGACCACGATCATCGACGACATGGGCGTGTGGATCGGCCAGGTCGCGCTGGTCTACCTCTTCCCCCTCGCGAACCCGTCGCAGGCGACGCTCGACAAGGTCGACGCGTGGCTCGCGTCGACCTCGGCGAACCCGGCTGCGGTGCGTTACGTGTCGGAGGGCCGCGACGACCTCGCCCGCGCCCTGAAGGCCCAGTCGGCGTTCTAGACGATGTCGGCGACCATGTACCTCTCACTCCGGTCGGGCACGTACATGTTCGCCGACATCTCGCCGGCGGGCCGGCCGGCATGACCGTCGAGCTCGTCGTCCGGGGGCGGCGCGTCGTCAGCGATCGGGCCCTCGTGATGGCGATCGTCAACCGCACGCCCGACTCGTTCTACGACAAGGGCGCGACCTTCTCCGACGACGCCGCCTTCGACGCCGTCCGGACGGCCCTCGCCGCGGGGGCCGACATCATCGACGTGGGCGGCGTCAAGGCCGGCCCCGGGTCGGACGTCGACGTCGATGAGGAGATCCGCCGCACCGTCCCGTTCGTCGAGGCGATCCGTGCCGAGTTCCCGGACGCCGTGCTGAGCATCGACACGTGGCGCGCCGAAGTCGGCCGGCGCTGCGCCGTGGCCGGCGCAGACATCATCAACGACACCTGGGCCGGCAGCGATCCGGCGCTCGGCGGCGTCGCCGCCGAGTTCGGCCTGGGTTTCGTGTGCTCGCACACCGGCGGCGCGGTGCCGCGCACCCGTCCGCACCGCGTGCACTACGACGACGTCGTCCGCGACGTCGTCGAGCAGACGACGCTGGCCGCAGAGGCGCTCGTCGCCCGGGGAGTGCCGCGCGAGGGCATCCTGATCGATCCCACGCACGACTTCGGCAAGAACACGTGGCACGGGCTCGAGCTGCTGCGTCGCGTCGATGAGCTGGTGGCCACGGGCTGGCCCGTCCTGATGGCGCTGTCCAACAAGGACTTCATCGGCGAGACGCTCGGGCAGCCGGTCGACCAGCGTCACGAGGGCACGTTGGCCGCGACCGCGATCGCCGCGGCGGCCGGTGCGGCGGTGTTCCGCGCCCACGACGTCGTCGCGACCCGGCGGGTGCTGGAGATGACCGCGAGCATCCGCGGCGACCGCGTCCCGACGCGAGTGGTGCGCGGCCTTGCCTGAGCTGCGCGCGGCGGCCGCCTGGTTCGGCACCCACACCTACGACGTGGCCGAGTTCGACCGTGCCGCGCTCGTGGCGGCGAAGGGCCACACGCGAGTCAGCGTCCTCATCCCCGCACGCGACGAGGCCGACACGGTCGGCGCGATCGTCACGACCCTGCGCACCGAGCTCGTCGACGACGTGCCCCTCGTCGACGAGATCATCGTGATCGACTCGCACTCGACCGACGGCACGGCCGAGATCGCCCGCGCCGCCGGCGCCACGGTGTTCCACGTCGACGAGATCGTGCCTCACGCGGGCACGCGCACGGGCAAGGGCGAGGCGCTCTGGAAGGCGCTCGCGGTCATGTCCGGCGACATCGGCATCTACCTCGACGCCGATGTGCAGGAGTTCACCGCCGACTTTGTCACGGGCCTGCTGGGGCCGCTGCTCCAGGACGACGAGCTGGTGTTCGTCAAGGCGTTCTACGACCGGCCCTGGTCGTCGGGGCCGGCGCGGTCGTCGGGCGGCGGGCGGGTCACCGAGCTGGTCGCGCGTCCCCTGATCCTCCAGCGGGTGCCGCTGCTGTCCGGCTTCGTGCAACCCCTGGCAGGCGAGTGCGCGTTCCGGCTCGACGCCGTCATCGACGTCCCGTACGTGTCCGACTACGGCGTCGACATCGGCCTCATGATCGACATCGTCCGCGACCACGGGCTCGCCGCGATGGCGCAGGTCGACCTGGGGCATCGTCGGCACCGGCACCAGGACCTCGCCGCGCTGAGCGCCATGGCGCAGCACGTGCAGGCCGCGTTCGAGCTGCGCGTCGACCCCGGCGCCACCGAGCAGGTCGAGAGCACAGCCGTGGTGTTCCGCCGCGCGGGCGATGCGATGCAGCGCACCGAGCGCACCACCACGACGGTCCTCCGTCCGCCCATGCGCACCGTCCTCGCCGGTCTGGCGCCCTGACTCACCGCACGAGGAGGGTCGGCAGGCGCCCGATGATCTCCTCGGCGTCGGCGACGATCTGGTCGACGACCTCCCGCACGGTGCCGATGTCGTGGATCAGGCCCTGCGTCTGACCGGCCCACCACATGCCACCTTCCACATCGCCCTCGTCCAGCACCTTGGCGCGGCCGCGCACACCCGATGCGAGTGCGGCGACGTCGCCGAACGTGGCGCCTTCGCGCTCGGAGATCGCGACGATCTCCTCGGAGACGCTGTTGCGCACGACACGGGCGGTGTTGCGGAACCCGCGGAACACCAGCACCGTCGAGCGCTCGTCGTTCTCGACGATCTGCTGCTTCACGTTGTCGTGGATCGGCGCCTCGGCCGTCGCCATGAAGCGCGTGCCCATGTTGACCGCCGATGCACCGAGGGCCAGTGCGGCGGCCAGGCCCTGACCGCTCGCGATGCCGCCGGACGCGATGACCGGGATCGTCAGCTGGCGCACCGCCGCCGGGATCAGGATCAGCCCGGGCACGTCGTCCTCGCCGGGATGGCCCGCACACTCGAAGCCGTCGATGCTGATCGCGTCGACGCCCTTGCGCTGCGCCGAGAGCGCGTGCCGCACCGAGGTGGCCTTGTGAATGACCTTGACGCCCGCTCCGTGGAAGTCGGGCAGGTGCGGCTCGGGCGACGAGCCGGCCGTCTCGACGACCTTGATGCCCGACTCGATGATCGCGGCGCGGTACTCGTCGTACGGGACGGGATCGATCGTCGGCAGGATCGTCAGATTCACGCCGAACGGCTTGTCGGTCAGCTCTCGGGTGCGGGCGATCTCCTTCACGAGGTCTTCGGGCGTGGGCTGCGTCAGCGCCGTCAGGAACCCGAGGGCCCCCGCGTTCGCGACGGCCGAGATGAGCTGCGCGGTGCCTAGTCCCGTCATGCCGCCGCAGAGAATCGGGTGATCGACACCGAACTGCTCGGTGAACGTGGTCCGGATCATCGTGCCGTCCTTCGTGGGTGGGGGGTGTCGTGGCTGCCGGCGACGCCGGCACGTATCAGCTCGGCCAGCGCACGGTACGCCGCCGAGTCGTCGAGCCCGGTCGCCCGCGAGATGTCTCCCCGGTGGATCGACTCCATCACGAGGCGCGCGACGACGCCCAGGAAGGCGGGATCGATCCCGGGGGCGGCCTCCAGGACAAGGCCCTGCACGCGCCCAGCGGCGATCTCGGTGTTCTTCCGGTAGATGTCGCCGGCCGGCGC
>JAOPXY010000102.1 GCA_025964895.1 Aeromicrobium sp. | reverse complement strand
CCTTGAGCTCGGCGACGGGGATGCTGAGCTGACCGGCGACCTCGATCGTGTCGCCGCCGGTGCGGCCGACCGACGCAAGCTCGACGCCGTGCTTCTCGGCGAGCGTCACGAAGTCGTCGTGGCGCTCCTCGGCGACGACGACCATGGCACGGGCCGACGACTCGCTGAACAGGTCGACGAACGGGTCCTCCAGGTCGACCATGACGCCGACGCCGTGGCGGAACGTCGCCTCGGCGAGCGCTACGGCCAGGCCGCCGTCGGACAGGTCATGCGCCGACTCGACGATGCCCGTCGCAGCGGCCGCGACCATGAGCCCGGCCAGCGCACGCTCGGCAGCGAGGTCCACGACCGGCGGCACGCCGCCGAGGTGGCCGTGGACGACATCGGCCCACGTCGAGCCGCTGAGCTCGGCGCGGGTCTCGCCGAGCACCAGCACGTGGCTGCCCGGCGTGGCGAAGCCCTGCGTGATGCGCGTGCGGACGTCGCCGATGACGCCGAGGACGCCCACGACGGGCGTCGGCAGGATCGGGACGTCGCCGGTCTGGTTGTAGAACGAGACGTTGCCGCCGGTGACGGGGATGCCGAGCACCTCGCACGCGTCCTTGAGGCCGTGCGTGGCCTGCTCGAACTGCCACATGACGTCGGGGTTCTCCGGCGACCCGAAGTTGAGGCAGTCGGTGACCGCGAGCGGCAGCGCGCCGGTGACAGCGACGTTGCGGTACGACTCGGCGAGCGCGAGCTGCGCTCCGGCGTACGGGTCGAGCTTCGCGAAGCGCCCGTTGCAGTCGGTCGACACCGCGACGCCGAGGTGCGTCTCGTCGTCGATGCGGATGACGCCGGCGTCCTCGGGCTGGGCGAGCACGGTGTTGCCCTGCACGTACCGGTCGTACTGGTCGGTGACCCACGACTTGTCGGCCATGTTGGGCGACGTCACGACGGCCACGAGCTGGTCGCGCAGCTCATCGCCCGACGCGGGGCGGGGCAGCTGCTCGGCGGCATCGGCCTGCAGCGCGTCCTGCCACGACGGGCGGGCGTACGGACGGTCGTAGGTGGGGCCGTCGTGCGCGACCGAGCGCGGCGGCACGTCGACGACGGTCTCGCCGTGCCAGTCGATGACCAGGTGATCGCCGTCCGTGACCTCGCCGACCACGACGGCCTCGACGTCCCACTTCTCGCAGATCGCCATGAAGGCGTCGAGGTGCTGCGGCTCGACGACCGCCATCATGCGCTCCTGCGACTCGCTCATGAGGATCTCCTCGGGCGAGAGCGTCGAGTCGCGCAGCGGGACGGTGTCGAGCTCGACGTGCATGCCGCCGCTGCCGGCCGACGCGAGCTCGCTCGTCGCGCACGACAGGCCCGCTCCGCCCAGGTCCTGGATGCCGTTGACGACCTTCGCCGCGAACAGCTCGAGCGTGCACTCGATCAGCAGCTTCTCCATGAACGGGTCGCCGACCTGCACCGCGGGACGCTTCGACGGGCCGGTCGACTCGAACGTCTCCGACGCGAGCACCGACACGCCGCCGATTCCGTCGCCGCCGGTGCGGGCCCCGTAGAGGACGACCTTGTTGCCGACGCCGGACGCGAACGCCAGATGCAGGTCCTCGTGACGCAGCACGCCGACGCACAGCGCGTTGACGAGCGGGTTGCCGACGTACGTCTCGTCGAACACGACCTCGCCGCCGACGTTGGGCAGGCCGAGGCAGTTGCCGTAGCCGCCCACGCCGGCCACGATGCCGGGCATGACGCGGCGGGTGTCCTCGGCGTCGAGCGGGCCGAAGCGCAGCGGGTCCATGACGGCGACGGGCCGGGCACCCATCGCGAGGATGTCGCGGACGATGCCGCCCACGCCGGTCGCGGCGCCCTGGTACGGCTCGACGTACGACGGGTGGTTGTGCGACTCGACCTTGAAGGTGACGGCGTAGCCCTGGCCGATGTCGATGACCCCGGCGTTCTCGCCGATGCCGGCGAGCGTCTTGCCCAGCGGCGTCTCCTGCGGCAGGTCGCCGAACTTCGCGAGGTGCACCTTGGACGACTTGTACGAGCAGTGCTCGCTCCACATGACCGAGTACATCGCCAGCTCCGCGCCCGTGGGACGGCGACCGAGGATCTCCCGCACGCGGTCGTACTCGTCGGCCTTCATGCCCAGCTCGGCCCACGGCTGCGGCTGGTCGGGGGTGCCGGTGGCGTGGGCCACGGTGTCGAGACTCGGCCGGGGGGTGCGGGGGTCGTCAGTCACGCACCGATCCTATCGGTCCTGGCAGGACGTCCCGACAGCCCCGCGACGCCGGTCTACCGCGCCCGGCGCCAGGCGCCCCGCACGTGCTGCGGCGGGTACGGGGCCTCCGCGGCATCGACCCCCAGCTCGTGCGCGGCCCGCAGCGGCCAGCCCGGCTCGCGGATCGCGGCGCGAGCCAGCATCACGGCGTCGGCCGAGCCGTCTGCGAGGACGGTCTCGGCCTGCGCGGGGTCGGTGATGAGGCCGACCGCGACGGTGGGCAGGCCGCCGCCGGCGCGCACCTCGTGGGCGAACGGGACCTGGTAGCCCGGACCGACGGTGATCTGCTGGTGCGCCACGAGGCCACCCGACGACACGTCGACAAGGTCGACACCGTGCTCCGCCACGACCGCCGCCAGGCGGGTCGACTCCTCGACCGTCCAGCCGCCGGGCGCCCAGTCGGTCGCCGACAGCCGCAGGAACAGCCCCTTGTCGGCCGGCCACACGGCGCGGATCGCGTCCGCGACCTCGACGACGAGCCGGGTGCGGTTCTCGAACGACCCGCCGTACCGGTCGGTGCGCCGGTTCGACAGCGGCGACACGAACTGGTGCAGCAGATAGCCGTGCGCGGCGTGGATCTCGACCACGTCGAAGCCGGCCCGATCGGCACGCGCCGCTGCGTCGGCGAAGGCCCGTGGAACGGCCGCGATCTCCTCGGTCGTCAGCTCACGGGGCACCGCGTAGCCGTCGTACGCGACGGCCGACGGCGCGACCGCCGGCCAGCCGCCCTCGCCGATCGGGACGGACCCCGGCAGCCCGCTCAGCCCGTACGTCGACGCCTTGCGTCCCGCGTGGGCCAGCTGCATGCCCGGGACCGCTCCCTGGCCGCGGACGAACTCCGCGATGCGACGCCACGGGGCGATGTGCTCGTCGGACCAGATGCCGGCGTCCTCGGGACTGATCCGTCCCTCGGGCACGACCGCGGCCGCCTCGGTCATGACCAGGCCGAAGCCGCCCATGGCGTGGCGCCCGAGGTTGACGAGGTGCCAGTCGGTCGGCATCCCGTCCCGCGCGAAGCAGCTGTACTGGCACATCGGCGCGAGCCAGATGCGGTTGCGGGCGGTCACGCCGCGGAGGGTCAGGGGTTCGAGGAGTCGGGGCACTTCCGGCTCAACGAGGTCGGGGCGCAGGGCATTCCGTCGCCATCGTGACACCGTCGATGTCATGGTGGGCGGGGCGGCCGTAGGCAGGCGTAGGAAAGCGGACTAGGGTGTGCACATCCAGGGGCCAGAGTAGAAGGACGACACGTGTCTGACCCAGCCGGCAGGGGGCCCGTCGCGCCGTGGCCTGCGCCGTTCTCGCGATCGTTCGTCGAGCAGGCCCGCACGCTGCTGGAGGTCCGGCACGTGCTGGTCATCGTCGCCCCCATCGGGGCGAGCCGTCAGCACCTCGCGTCCGAGATCGCCGAAGCGCCCGACGGACCGGTCTGGTTCCGTCACGTCGCCCGGTTCGGCGAGAGAGGACGGGCCTACTTCGGCCTCCGGCAGTTCTTCCCCGACCTGGCGATCGACGAAGTCTCCTCCCCCGAGCAGGTGCAGCGGACGCTTCGCGACGCGCTCGACGCGATCCGGGTCAAGCGGCCCCGGCTCGTGCTGGTCAACGCGAACCTGTGCGACCCGGAGAGCATCCAGGCGCTCCTGTCCGCCGCGTCCCTGGGCGACCTGCGGCTCATCGCGATCCTCACCCCCGAGACCGTCGCCGGCCAGGAGCGGCTCCTCACCGCCGGCGAGGTCATCGACATCCCGCCGCTCGACGCGTCACGGGTCACCGAGCTGCTCCAGGCGCGGTTCGGCGTGCGCCCCCACCCGCTGCTGGTCGACCTGCTGATGGACCGCACGGGCGGGTCGTACACCGCGGTGCGCGACGTCGCCGACGCCTCGTTCGCGGCCGGTCTGATCGTGGTGATCGAGAACGTCCTCACGATGAACCCCGCCACCTCGACCGACGACTACTTCGAGAGCTGGCAGGCGCCCGAGAGCGTCGACCGCCTCGGCGGCGGCAAGGAGATCACCGACCTGATCGAGCTGACCGCGCTCCTGGGCACACTGCACGCCGACGACGCCGGCGCCTGCGTGTCGGCCGGGGCGCTCGACCTCGCTCGCGCGCACGGCACGTTCACGCGCGAGGGAGACCGGATCGCGTTCGCGTGGCGGGCCGAGGAGAAGCTGGTCCTACGCAGCCTCACGGCCGAGCGCCAGGCCGTGCTGTTCGACCGGTACGCCGACCAGGTCAAGCGCAGCATCCTGCTGCCCGGCGTCGCGGTGCGCGCCGCGGACTGGTGGCTCTCGGTCGATCGCCCGCTGCCCGTCGACCTCGCGAGCCGTGCCGCGCGCGAGGCCAACCTGATGGGGCGTCACCGTCGCGCCGTCGTCTACACCGATCCCGCGTCCAACGAGGAGCGCGCCGACGTCGCGCCGGTCGAGCGGGGGTACGCGCTGTCCGAGCTGGGCGACGCCGCCGCCCTCCGCGAGGTCGTGGAGGGCATCGACCCGGAGTCCCTCACCGAGGACGAGCTGCTCATCTACCTGCGCTGGGTCTCAGGCACGGGTGCCGGACCGGGCACGCGGCAGCTCGCGGAGCGGGCTCTGGCGGCGCCCGATCCCGCGGTCCGTCGTCGCCGCACCGCCGTCCGGACGCTCGCCGACCTGCTGGACCAGGCGTACGACGCCGCGAGCGATGAGATGGTCAACCGCCTGCGGTCGCTCGCATTCTCCTCGCAGCTGTCCGCGTGCAACCGGGGCGTGGCGTTCGCGGTGCTGTCGGCGGTCGTCCGGCACTCCGGACGTCCCGCACAGGCCGTCGAGGCCGCCGAGTTCGCGATGCGCATCCTGACCGAGGAGCAGGAGACCGTCAGCGCCTTCCACCTCGACCTCGCGCGAGAATTCCATCTGCTGGCCCTCGTCTCCTCGGCCGATCTCGAGGGCGCCGAGCGGGCGGCGCGCACCTACTCCTCCGGTGTCCACGCCCACCCGGGCAGCGGGCGCATGACGATGGCCCTGCAGGTCTGGATCGGGATCCTGCGGGCCGACGTCCAGGGCGCGCTCGCGAGCGCCCGGCTGTGCCTCGCGGGGCTCCGGCCGCACGACCCGGACCAGATCCGCGGCTGGGTCGAGGTCATGCTGGCCCACGCGCTGATGCAGTCCGAGCGGCCGGACGAGGCGATGGACCACCTCGCCGCGTCGGAGCGCTATCCCTCGTCGCGCCGACAGATCGACCTCGAGCGCCGCATGATGCAGGCGACCGTCCGCGACACCCTCGCCGAGCCGGAGGAGGCCCTGCGGATCCTGGCCGACGTCGCCGACGAGGCCCAGGCACACGGCCTCAGACTCGCACTGATCGACTCGACGGTGCTCAGCACCCACACCGGCGGCCCCCCGCACGTCCCGATCCTCCTCGAGGCAGTCGGCGACCTCGTCGACCCCAGCGGGACCCCGCTCATCTGGCAGACGTTCGCCCGGCTCGTCCAGCGGTACGACCTGGAGGGGCTGACCGGGCTCGCCGAGCAGCTGTCGGCCCGCGGCTGCCGGCTGTTCGCCGCGCAGGTCGCGCAGTACGTGCTGGACATGGCGCGGCGAGCCACCGACCTCGAAGCCGACACCCGGCTGCACCTGCGGCAGCTCGCCGACCCCGTCCCGCCGCCACCGGCCTAGGAGGAGGGGTACCGCGGGGTGTCAGAGCGTGCCGGCGAGCGTCCCGATGGCTGCGAACAGGGCGACGACGATCGAGATCGGCACGAGCCACAGCGCCGCGAACGTGATGCTCACGGTCGTGCCGATCTTCGGCGGCCCGAAGTACTTCGCGCGCGGTAGATCGCCGATGTCGTCGATCCACTTGCCGGTCAGCTGCGTCCCGGTCCAGAGACCGCGCAGTCGTCCCATGACCCGCCACCCGCCGCGACCGGCGATCTGCGTCAGTGCGCCCCGGGCCTCGTCGACCCGGCCCGTCATGGTCAGCATGATGCCCAGCTCCGTCGCCAGCTGCGCGGGGTCGTCGACCGCCGCAAGCACCCGGCCACGCCGCGCCCAGAACAGGGCGTTGACGATCGCCATGGCGATCCCGGCGATAAGGATCACGACACCGACGGCTCCCCCGGCGATCGCCCCCAGCACGAGCGTCGCGACGATGAACGGGATCGAGAGCGCGCCGATGACCGCCGTGGGGATGCGCAGCAGCCGCACCGCGACCGCGATCGTCTGGGCCGCCCGTGTGGAGACGTCGACGGCCCGGCCGTCGACGCGCGCGGCGAGGTCGCTCACGACGGTGTTGGCCCGGTCGGCCGTGCGGCGAAGTCTCACAGCGCCCATCCTAGGCTCACGATCACTTCAGGAACTTGCTGGTCGTGCGGTCCTTCAGCGGCTTGCCGCCGGTCTGGCAGGTCGGGCAGTACTGCAGCGCCGACTGGGCGTACGTCACCTCGAGCACCGTGTCGCCGCAGACGGGGCTCGCCTCACCGGCCCGTCCGTGCACCCGCATGC
>JAOPXY010000094.1 GCA_025964895.1 Aeromicrobium sp. | reverse complement strand
CGTGCTTGATGATGCCGCCCTGCTCGTACTCCGCGCCGACCATGTAGCCCGTCGTGTTGTGCAGGAAGAGCAGCGGTGTGTCGATCTGGTTCGCGAGCTGGATGAACTGCGCGGCCTTCTGCGCCTCCTCGCTGAACAGCACGCCCTGGGCATTGGCCAGGATGCCGATCGGGTAGCCGTGCAGCCGCGCGTAGCCCGTCACCAGCGACGAGCCGTAGAGCGGCTTGAACTCCTCGAACGACGTCGATCCGTCGGGCGTGCCGTCGACGATGCGCGCGATGACCTCGCGGGGGTCGAACGGGATCTTCAGATCGGTCGGGACGATCCCGAGCAGCTCCTCGGGATCGAGCGCCGGCTCGGCGTAGGACGGGGCGGGCGCCGGGCCCGTCTTGCGCCAGTTCAGGTTCTTGACGATCGAGCGGCCGATGCGGATCGCGTCGCGCTCGTCGATCGCGAGGTGGTCGGCGAGGCCCGACTGCCGCGCGTGCATCTCGGCGCCACCGAGGGACTCGTCGTCGGACTCCTCGCCCGTCGCCATCTTGACCAGCGGCGGCCCGCCAAGGAACACCTTGGCGCCCTCCTTGACCATGACCACGTAGTCGCTCATGCCGGGCACGTACGCGCCGCCGGCGGTCGAGTTGCCGAACACCAGCGCGATGGTCGGGCGCCGGTCGGCGCTGGCCCGCGTGAGGTTGCGGAACGATCCGCCACCGGGGATGAAGATGTCCTTCTGCGTCGGCAGGTCGGCTCCGCCGGACTCGACCAGGTTGATCGTCGGCAGGCCGTTCTCCGCCGCGATCTGCGCCGCGCGCTGCACCTTGCGCAGGGTGCTGGGATTCGTCGAGCCGCCCTTCACGGTGGGGTCGTTCGCGACGATGAGGCACTCGACGCCCTCCACGACGCCGAGTCCCGTCACGACGGAGGCGCCGACCGCGAAGTCCGTGCCCCAGCCCGCGAGCGAGGACAACTCGAGGAACGGCGAGTCGGCGTCCACGAGCAGCTCGACGCGCTCGCGAGCGGTGAGCTTGCCGCGCCTGCGGTGCCGCTCGATCGCCCGCTCCCCGCCCGCGTCGACGGCCTTGCGGTGCTGCTCGGCGAGGTCCGCGACGCGCGCCAGCATTGCCTCGCGGTTGCTCGCGTACGTGCCCGACCCGGTGTCGATCGTCGTCTTCATCAGTTCGTCCCCATCAGTAGCCCAGCAGCTTCGCGGCGAGATCGGTCATGACCTCGGTGGCGCCGCCGCCGATGCCCAAGATGCGGGCGTCGCGGTAGTGGCGCTCGACCTCGGACTCGCGCATGTAGCCCATGCCGCCGAAGATCTGCACCGCCTCCGACGCGACCCACTCGCATGCCGCCACCGAGACGTTCTTCGCGACGACGGCTTCCAGCAGCGGGCTGGCGCCTGCCGCGGCCTGCTCGACGGCATCGCGCGTGAGCGACCGCGCGGCGGCCGTGCGGCTGTGCATCTCCACGAGCTTGTGACGGATGACCTGGCGCGTGATCAGCGGCTTGCCGAACGTCTCGCGGTCGCGGGCGTACGCCACGGCGAGGTCGAGCGCGCGCTGCGCCGTGGCGTAGCCCTGCGTCGCGAGGCTCAGCCGCTCGTTGACGAACTGGCCGACGATCAGGCCGAAGCCGCCGTCGATCTCGCCGACGATGTTGCCGGCAGGCACCCGGACGTCGTCGAACGTCAGCTCGGCGGTGTCGGAGCAGTGCCAGCCCATCTTCTTCAGCGGTGCGGAGACGGTAAAGCCCGGCAGGCCCTTGTCGATCACCAGCAGGCTGATGCCGCCGAAGCCGGGGCCGCCGGTGCGCACCGCGGTCGTGACGAAGTCCGAGCGCACGCCGGACGTGATGAACGTCTTGGCGCCGTTGACGACCCATTCCCCACCGTCCAGCACGGCCCGGGTCGTGAGGCCCGAGACGTCCGACCCGCCGCCGGGCTCGGTGATGCCGAGCGAGCCGATCAGCTCGCCGGCCAAGGTCGGTCGGACGTACCGGTCGACGAGCTCGAGCGCCTGCGGTCCTGCATCA
This sequence comes from Aeromicrobium sp., assembly GCA_025964895.1. Taxonomy (GTDB): domain Bacteria; phylum Actinomycetota; class Actinomycetes; order Propionibacteriales; family Nocardioidaceae; genus Aeromicrobium. The sequence continues at coordinate 52,299 of JAOPXY010000094.1, read as the reverse complement.
GGACGAGCGCCGGCGTCGACGATGTGCGGGATCGCGATGCCGTGCGTGCACAGGCTCGCCAGCACACCCGTCGACCCGCCGCCGGCGAGGACGGCCTCGGTCATGATCGTCGCGTCGATGATGTTGCCACCGGCGCCGCCAACGTCCTCGGAGAAGCCGATGCCGAGCAGTCCGACGTCTGCGGCCTTGCGGTGCAGGTCGCGCGGCAGGACGCCGGCGTCCTCCCACGCGGGCAGGTGCGGCGCGATCTCCTTCTCGGTGAACGACGTCACCATCTCGCGCAGGGCGCGACGTTCGGGGGTGTCCCAGAGGCTCACAGGACGTCCTCCTTGGAGGAGTCGGACAGCAGGATCCTGGGCACGGCGCAGTCGCGGGCGCGGAGCCACTCGCCGAGGCCCTTCGCCTGCGGGTCGAGCCGCGTCGACGACGCGACCCCCTCGCCGAGCAGGCCGTGGATCACGACGTTGACCGCGGCGAGGCTGGGCAGGGGGTGGATCTCGAGGGGAAGCGTGGCCGCTTCGGGCAGCAGCTCGCGGATCGTCGGCTCGTCCAGCAGGTTGACGAGCCATGCGTAGGCGTCGTGCAAATTTGGGTGATCGGCCGGGATCCAGACGCCCACGTTGGCGTCGCCGCCCTTGTCGCCGGACCGGGCGTGGACGAGGCGGCCCAGCGGGGCACGGACCGTGTCGCCCGCCCAGTCGCCCAGTGGTGCGTTCGCGGCCCCGAGCGGTGTGGCGTGGACGGACACGCCGTCCCGAACTGTCCGGTCCGCACCACTCGCGGTTCCGGTGGGCGGGGGGACGTCCTCGCGGCGTCCGTCGGGGTGCACGACGACGTGCGGCACCTCGGTCTGGGGGACGTACGCGGCGCGGTAGACGCCGTACGGGGAGCCGGCCGCGGGGGGCCGGGACACGCTGAATCCCGGGTACGACCCGAGGGCCAGCTGCACCGCGGCGTCGCTGAATGCGCGGCCGACCGGTTCGGGCCGGGCGCTGCGGACGTGCAGGCGCAGCAGCGACGTCGCGTGGGCCTGGGTCGCCGGATCGGGCGTGTCGGTGCGGTCGAGGTGCCATTCGACGGTCTCCGGCCGCTGGCCCGCCGACAGCGCGGCCTCCATCTGGCGCCGGACCAGGTCGGCCTTGCGCGGGATGTCGAGCCCCGTCAGCAGGAACTCGACGCCGTTGCGGAACCCGCCGAGCTCGTTGAGGCACACCTTCGTCGTCGCCGGCGGCGGCTCGCCGACGACCCCGTCGATCGCGACCCGGTCGGTGCCGTCCTGGCGCAGCGTCACCGAGTCGAGCCGCGCCGAGACGTCCGGTCCGAGGTACACCGGCGAGCCGATCTCGTAGACGAGCTGCGCCGTGACGGTGTCGACCGTGACGGCGCCGCCCGTGCCCTCGTGCTTGGTGATGACGACCGAGCCGTCCTCGGAGATCTCCGCGATCGGGAATCCCGGCGGCCGGTCCCACGCACCGTCCGGGAGGTCGGCGAAGCCGGAGAAGTTGCCGCCGGTCGCCTGCGTTCCGCACTCGATGACGTGCCCGGCGACGACCGCCGCGGCCAGCCGGTCGAGATCGTCCCGTCCCCAGCCGAAGTGTGCGACGGCGGGGCCGACGACGACCGATGCGTCCGTGACCCGACCGGTCACGACGACGTCGGCTCCCGCGCTGAGCGCCGACGCGATGCCGAACGCGCCCAGGTAGGCGTTGGCAGTCAGGACGTCGCCGAACGACAGCTCGGCGGCACGCTCGCGCAGGTCGTCGCCCTCCACGTGCGCGATCGCGACGTCGAGTCCCTGCGACGCGGCGATCTCCCGCAGCCTCGTGGCCAGCGCGGCCGGGTTCAAGCCACCCGCGTTCGCCACGATCCTGACGCCGCGATCCTTGGCCAGCGCCATGGAGTCCGTCATCTGCCGCACGAACGTCTTCGCGTAGCCGAGCGACTCGTCCTTCATGCGGTCACGGCCGAGGATCAGCATTGTCAGCTCGGCGAGGTAGTCGCCGGTCAGGTAGTCGAGCTCGCCGCCGTCCAGCATCTCGCGCATCGCCGAGAGGCGGTCGCCGTAGTAGCCCGAGCAGTTGCCGACGCGGATGCTCATCCGCCCAGGCCCCGGTCGGCCAGCGGCACGGGATCGGTGCCCGGCAGACCGGCGAAGGCCTGGACGATCGTCAACCAGTGCGCCGCGTGCTCACCCTCGGCGTGCACGTCGACGTCGTCGAGGTGCCGGCGGCGGGTGGCCAGGAGCGCGAAGTCGTGTCCCGAGCCGGTCACGCGCTCCGTCGCGTCGTCGGGGCCCCATGCCCACAGATCGCCGTCGGGCCCGGTCAGCTCGACGCGGATCTCCACGCCCGGGTCTCGCTCACCGCGGGCCAGGTACGCGTAGCCGCGGGCGCGGACGCCGATGTGGCAGACGTGCCTCGCCCTGGACGTGCGCGGCACCGTGATGCCCAGCGCCTCGGCGATGTCGTGGCCGTGCGCCCAGGTCTCCATGATGCGAGCGGTCGCCATCGACGCCGGGCTCATGGGCGGGCCGAACCACGGGATGCGCTCGCCGTCCGGCATCGCGCGGAGGGCGACGTCGAGGTCGACCCGGCCCTCCCGCCACAGGAGCAGCAGGTCACCCGCGGGCACGAGCGCCGTCTCGGCGGACTGCGCGTCGACGTACCCCGTGGGATCGCCGGCCGCCTCCTTGAGCATCCGGCCGAAGGCGTCCGGCTCGCGGATCGCGGTCAGCGAGGCGATGTCGGTCCAGTGCAGGTGGGCGATCTGGTCGGTGACGGTCCACCCCTCGGGGGTCGTCACGGTGTCCCAGGCCCCGACCGCCAGCCCGGCGACCCATTGGTCGAGCTGCAGGCTCTCGGCGGTCAGATCGGAGAGGACGTCGTCCAAAGTCGTCATGATGTCTCCAGCTCGTTCTCGAGGACCACGGCCCACGCATCGAGCACCGTGGCCCGCCGCTTGGTGTCGTCGCTGAGCGAGGCCGCCAGACCCAGGCCGCGCAGCAGGTCGAGGGTCGCCTGGACGAGATGCCGGTTGTCGCCTTGCGTCTCGTCGATGTCCAGCAGGCCGACGGCGTACGCATGGGTCTCGCGACCGATGCGCCGCTCGAGGGGCGCGACCGACTCCCGCAGCTCGGCGTCGGTGCGTGCCGCGACCCACAGTTCGAGCGCGGCGAAGAACACCGGCGACACGAACTGGGCCGCCAGGATCTCCAGCACCCCGCGGATGCGGCGTTGCGCCGGCAGCGAGGCGACCGATCCGCTCATCTCGTCGCGGCGCCGGTCGGTCAGGTGCTCGACCGCCGCGACGACGAGCGCCTGCTTGCTGGGGAAGTGGTGCAGCTGCGCGCCCCGGCTGACGCCCGCGCGGCGGCTCACGACGGTCGTGGTCGTACCGGCCCAACCGAGCTCCACGAGGCAGTCGACCGTCGACTCCAGGAGGCGCAGCCGCATGGCCCGGGTGCGCTCGACCTGGGAAACGCGGACCTGCGCGGCGTCGGTCGTCACGCCGACCAGCATGGACCAGATTCCACAAACAGTCAAGACTGATTGTTTTCGCGCGACGACGCTTTCCGGGCCACCGGCATCGACCGCTGAGTCAGGGGCTCACCTCCGCTAGGCTCCAGACTCAGTCCACGAGCTTCGCAGAAGGATCGTCATGACCGGGCAGACTCCCACGCCGCCGGCCCCGCCCGCTCCCCCCGTGGAGGACACGCGAGGAGGCAGCGGTGGCGGCGGCCGCCGCAAGCTCATCATCGGCGGCCTGGCCGCTGCGCTCGTCCTCGGTGGCGGCTACGGCGCGTACGCCGTGTACGACCGGCTCGACGGCGGCGGCGCCCAGCCGCACGACGTCCTGCCGGCGTCGAGCGACTTCTACGTCCGGCTCGACCTCGATCCCTCCGCGAGCCAGAAGATCGACCTGTTCAGGCTGCTGCGCAAGGTGCCCGATCTCGCCGATGAGGTGGGCATCAAGAGCGACAAGCAGGACATCCGCAAGCTCGTGTTCGGGGAGATCCTGGCCAGCGAGTGCGAGGACCTCGACTACGACAAGGACGTCGAGCCGTGGCTGGGCGACCGCCTCGGCGTCGGCGGCGACATCGAGAGGAAGCAGTTCCTCGTCGCGGTGCAGACGACCGACGAGAACGCCTCCCGCGCCGGCATCAAGCGGCTGTTCGAGTGCGCCGGCGACGACTACGGCATCGCCTACCTCGACGGCTACGCGATCCTCGCGCCCGAGCAAGACGACGTGGACGCCGCGATCACCGCGACGAAGAAGAGCTCACTGGCCGACAACGAGACGTTCGCAAAGGACTTCGACCAGCTCGGCGAGCAGGGCATCGCGTCCGGCTGGGCCGATCTCGAGGCCGTCGCGAAGCTCCCAGAGGTCGCGGAGGCCCTCGGCGGCGAGAGCGCCGAGATGGCCAAGGCCGGATCCGTCGCCACGACGCTGCGCGCCGACGGCTCCGCGATCGAGCTCGCGGTGCTCAGCGGCGCGACCAACAACAGCAGCGATGACGCCGTCGACCTCGCCGACCTGCCCGCCGACACCGTCGCGGCCCTGTCCATCGCCGGGGTCGGCGACCAGGTCACGGAGGCCTTCGACTCCTTCGTCGAGCAGTTCGACGGCGCCTTCGGCGGCTTCCCGGCTGCGTCGGTGGCAACCGCGACGCCCGAGCCGGTGACGCCCGAGCCCACCCCTGGATCCACCGGTGCGCAGGGCTTCATCGACGAGATCGAGGCCGCCACGGGCCTGCAGCTCCCCGAGGATCTCGCGACCCTCTTCGGCGACAGCCTCACCCTGGCGATCGGCGGCGAGAACCTCGAGACGCTGCCGACGCTGTCGGGACCGCAGGGCCTCGTCGACCTCGATATCGCGCTAGCGCTCGACGGCGAGGAGGCGGAGGCGCTCGACCTCGTGCAGCGCATCGCCCGGCTCGCCGGCGACAACGGCATCCCGCTCGTCGCCGACGCCACCGACGACGGCGCCGTGCTGGCGACCAACCAGGGTGCGGCCGACGCCATCTCCGATCCGGACGGATCACTCGGCGACGAGGACGTCTTCAGGAGCGTCATCCCCGACGGCGACAGCTCGTTCGGCGGCGCGTACGTCGACATCGGCACGATCCTCGACAAGATCCTGAAGGCCGATCCGCCGCAGGACGTCCGCACGGGCATCGAGTCGGCGTCGAACCTGTCGGCGTTCGGCGTGTCGACGAGCACGCAGGACGACGACCGGACGCTCAGCCGCCTGCGGATCTCGTTCCGGTAGCGCCGGGGATCAGGCCGCTGAGTCGGGGACCATCTCCCCGACCAGCGGCTCCTCGTGCGCGTGCGGGTCGACGGTCTGCTCGCGATCGAGCTCGCCGACGGCACGCCGGGCGAAGTCCGCGGCGAGCTGGAGGGCCATCTCGCTCTCGGGCAGCACGTCGGCCAGCACCGGGAAGGCGTGCACCTGCTTGCGCCAGAGGTGGATCTCGACCTCGACGCCCCGCTCGGACAGCAGCAGCGCCATCGCCTCGACCTCCGGGCGCAGCATCTCGTCCTCGACCGCGACGAAGAACGCGGGCGAACGGATGTACGCGGCCGCGTGCAGCGGTGACGCGTATCCCTCGATCGCGGGACCGTCGGCCGGCAGCCAGCGCTCGCGAATCGTGGCGATGCGCCGGACCGGCAGGTAGGCGTCCCTGGCGCGGACGATCCGCTCGATGCCCTTGTCCTCGCGATCGGGGTCGACGCTGAGCAGCGGTGAGAAGCCCAGGATCGCGGCGGGCACGGGAAGCCGTCGCCGCGTCGCCAGCTCGGCGACCTTCATCGCCAGGTATCCCCCGGCCGAGTCACCCGCGACGACGATCCTGTCGGGGTGCTCGCTGGCCTCGACCAGCGCGGCGTAGGCCGTGATCGCATCCTGCACCGACGCGGCGACCGACCCCGCGGGCAGCTGGACGTAGTCGACCGACACGACCTTCGCGCCCGTCTTACGGGCCAGCCGCTCGCAGATGCGCCGGTGGGTCACGATGCTGCCGGAGAAGAATCCGCCCCCGTGCAGGTACATCAGCGTCATGCGACTGTCGGGCCCGTGACGGTGCGTCATCTCCTCGACGCGCACGCCGCCGAGCTCGTACGACCGGAACATGATGTGCGGCGAGCGCTTCCGGCGTCCGGACAGCGCGTCGATGCGCTGGATGACGGCGAACGAGCGCTCGTTGATGGGCGTCAGCCGCAGCAGCGGCTTGAACACGATGCGCAACGTGCGCTGCAGTGCCCGTGACCGGAAGCTGCAGGTCTCGTGGACGACGGCCTTGTCGTAGACCACGCGCATGGGCCCGCGACCTGGCACGCCCAGGCGCACGCGACGTCGCCGCCTGCCCGGCAGTGCGCGGACCGCACCGGTCAGTCGGTCACGGACGGAGGCCCACCACATACCGAGCGAGCGTACTCTCGGTATGGACGAGGATCAACGATCTGAGCTCGGACGGTGGTACGGTGCAAACGTTTGCATCCAGAAATGAGATACGCCATGAACCAGCTTCGTTCCCCCGACATCACCGAGCCCGTCGCCGTCGACGAGGTGCCGGGTTCCGATCGTCCCGTCAGCTATCACCTGGCCGAGACGCGCGACGGTCTCTATGCGCCGTATGCCCTGCGCACCCCGGCCGACGAGGGGACCTTCCCGTTCGTGTTCCTCGCGTACGGCAACGGCGGAGGTGGTCTGGCGTGGCTGCGTGAGCGTGTGCGGACCCACGCCTACGTTATGGAGCGCCTCCTGGATGCCGGATACGCCTGCGCGTGGGGGCGCTACCGCACCGAGGTCGAGCTGGGGTTCCACCATGGCGGGCCCTTGGTCGTCGACCAGCGGCAGGGCATGGAGCTGCTGAACCGCTCGCCCCTGGAGTTCGAGGACGAGCTGGCGATCCTGCGGCACGTCGGCGCGCACCCCCGGATCGACGCGGACCGCCTGGGCCACGTGGGCGTCAGCCATGCCGGCGAGATGCTCTACAAGCTCGCCTCGCAGTACGGCCGGGTGGTCCGCGCCGGCGTGGCGTGCGAGCCGGCCAACCACGAGTTCCTCGATCTGACCCCGGACGACTCCGCCTTCGTCAATCCCGAGACGCACCTGCGCAACATCGAGGAGATGCAGATGCGCGATCCCGCATTCGTCCGGTCGCGCATCAACGAGCCGCTGGCGCTCGAGCGCATCGGCCCGATCGACACCCCCATGCTCGTGATGGGCCGCGACGACGACCACCTACAGGGCATCTTCCGGCTCAGCTACGACCTCCTCGAGGAGTCGGGCAAGGACGCCACGTGGGTGTCGTGGGACCACCCGCTGCACGGCTACATCTTTCCCGTGCTCGGCGCGGACGGGGTCGTCGAGGTCGACGAGGTGCAGGACCGCGCCATCGACGGGGTCATCGCCTTTCTGGACCAGCACCTCAAGCCCACTGCTTGACGGGGATCGCGGCCGCACACATACTGCTAACAATCGATTGCATTCGATCGCCGTTCAACGCCACCCCGCGCTGGGTGCACGCCGCCGAGGAGCACCCGTGCCGGAGACGACACAGCTGAACGTCAACGGCAGGACGCGCGAGGTGGAGGTCCCACCCGAGACGTCGGTGCTGGAGGTTCTGCGCAATGACCTCGGGCTGACGTCGCCGAAGTTCGGCTGTGGCCTGGGGCTGTGCGGCGCGTGCACCGTGCTGCTCGACGGGCGTCCGACGTATGCCTGTGACACGCCGATCGAGTACGTCGGGACCGCCGAGATCGAGACCCTGGAGGGTCTCGGCACCGAGGACGCCCCTCACCCGCTGCAGACCGCCTTCCTCGACCTCCAGGCGGGGCAGTGCGGCTACTGCGTCTCGGGAATCCTGATGAACGCAGCGGCGTTCCTGCGCGCCAATCCCCGCCCGACCCGCGACGAGGTGGCCGCTGCGCTCGACCGCAACCTGTGCCGGTGCGGCACACAGCAGCGCTTCATCGATGCCGTCCTGCTCGCGGCGGAGCGATCCGGTTGACGACCGGGCTGCCGCCGTCACTCGCGGCGAATCCCCGTCTGTCGACCTGGTTGGCCCCCCACCCCGACGGCACGTTCGACCTGCGGGTCGGCAAGGTGGAGCTGGGCCAGGGCATCGTCACGGCGCTGACCCAGATCGCCACCCAGGAGCTCGGCCTGCGGGCGGGCGCCGTACGCCCGGTCGCCGCCAACACCGAGATCTCACCGGACGAGGGGGTCACGGCCGGCAGCCTCTCGGTCACGTTCTCGGGCGCGGCCGTACGGCGGGCCAGTGCGGAGGTGCGGCTGCTGTTCCTCCGTGCCGCGGCGGCCCGCTCGGGGGTGTCCCCCGACGAGATCACGTTCTCGGACGGCACGTTCGCAGCGCCGGGCGGCCGACCGTACGGCTACGGAGATCTCGTCGACAACGTCGATCTCGACATCGAGGCCGGCGACGAGGCACTGGCCGTCGCGTTCCTTCCGATCGGCGAGGCGACCTCGATGTCGCGCGTCGACCTGCCGGACAAGATCTTCGGCCGCCCGCGCTTCATCCACGACCTGACCTTCGACGAGATGCTGCACGCGCGCATCGTGCGGCCACCCGGCATGGGTGCTCACCTCCTCGGGGCGCCGGTCGACGAGGTGGCCGGGCTGCCCGGCGTCGAGCACATCGTCCGCGACCACGACTTCCTCGCCGTGCTCGCGACACGGGAGGGCCTCGCCGACCGGGCGGCGGCGAGGCTGGCGGCGGGCGCCACCTGGACCGACACCGAACCGCTCCCCGACAGCTCCAGGTTGCCGGACTGGATCCGGTCGCAGGAGACCGAGTCCTCGCCCATCCGCAAAGACGGGGCGGTGCACGGCACCGGGTCGACGACGATGAGCCGGACCTACTCCAAGCCCTTCGTCGCTCACGGCTCGATCGCGCCGAGCTGCGGGATCGCCCGGTTCGCCGGAGGGCGGCTCGAGGTCTGGAGCCACAGCCAGGGCATCTTCCCCCTGCGCGCGGCGACCGCACGCGCGCTCGGTCTGGAGGTGGAGGATGTCATCGTCCAGCACGTCGAGGGCGCTGGGTGCTACGGCCACAACTCGGCCGATGACGCCGCCTTCGATGCCGCGCTGATCGCGACACACGTCCCGGGCCGGCACGTCCGGGTGCAGTGGAGCCGCGCCGACGAGCTGCGCTGGGAGCCGTTCGGGCCTGCGATGATCGGCGACGTGACCGCGACGGTCGGCGACAACGGCCGGGTCAGCGACTGGACGTATGACGCCTCGGGGAACGGCCACACGGCACGACCCGGATACGCGCCCGCTCACGGCCTGCTCTCGGACGCGCACCGGGCGGGCGTGGACCGTGTCCCTCCGGCGATCGACCCGCCGCCCGCCCGCGGCTACGGCAGCGCCCGCAATGCCGAGCCGACGTACGACTTCGCTCGCATGGACATCACGACGCACCGGCTGCTGGCGATGCCGATCAGGTCATCGGCGCTGCGCTCGCTGGGGGCACACCTCAACGTGTTCGCCCTGGAGTCGTTCATGGACGAGATCGCCGAGGCCACCGGACAGGACCCGCTCGCCTTCCGCCTCGCCCACCTGACCGACCCTCGTGCCCGCGACGTCCTGACCACCGTCGCCGAGGCCGCCGGGTGGGGCTCCCCCACCGCCGAGGGCGTGGGGCGCGGCATCTCGTACTCGCGCTACAAGAACCGCGGCTCCTACTGCGCGGTCATCGCCGAGGTGGAGGCCGAGGAGGCCGTCCACGTCACCCGGCTCACGATCGCGGTCGACGTCGGACGGGTCGTCAACGACGACGGCGTGCGCAATCAGATCGAGGGCGGCGCGATCCAGTCGACGAGCTGGAGCCTGCTGGAGCAGGTCGCGTTCGACCGCTCGAGGATCACCAGCACGGACTGGGAGGCGTATCCGATCCTCCGGTTCAGCGACGCACCCCGCGTCGACGTCCACATCGTCTCGCGGCCCGACGAGCCACCACTGGGCGCCGGAGAGGCCACGCAGGGGCCGGTGCCCGGGGCGATCGCCAACGCGATCCACGACGCGATCGGCGTACGCGTGCGGAACCTGCCGTTCACGCCCGCGAACGTCGTCGCCGCGATCGACGAGGCCTGACGTCGTGCTGGAGCACCTGGCGATCTTCGCTGCCGGCATGTGGGCCGGAGCCATCAACGTGCTCGTCGGATCCGGAGCGCTCGTGACGTTCCCCACGCTGCTGTTCCTCGGCTATCCGCCACTCGTCGCCAACGTCTCCAACAACATCGGTGTCGTCGCCGGTGGTCTGACCGGCATCCACGGCTACCGGCGCGAGCTCAGGGGCAGCGGCCGCATCGTCCGGCAACTCCTCCCGGCGTCGCTGCTCGGTGGAGTGACCGGGGCTGCGCTGCTGTTCGTGCTGCCGGAGGACACGTTCGAGACGATCGTGCCTGTCCTGATCGGCCTGGGCGTGCTCATGGTCCTGATCGGTCCGATCGTGCAGCGGCGCACCCGCGACCGGGGACCTGCGCCGGAGCGTACGCGGCTCAGCCCGGTGCTGTGGGCCGGCATCTTCGGGACAGGTGTCTACGGCGGCTACTTCGGCGCAGCACAGGGCGTCTTGCTCACCGGGCTGATGGGCTTGTTCCTGACGCTCAGCCTGCAGGGAATCACGGGCATCAAGAACGTGCTGGCGACCGCCGTGAACGCCACGGCGGCGCTGTTCTTCATCATCTTCGCGTGGGAGTTCGTCGACTGGACGGTCGTCGGACTGATCGCCGCCGGTTCGGTCATCGGCGCCGCGATCAGCGCCCGGTACGGCCGGCGGCTGCCCACCCCGGTCCTGCGGGGGATGATCGTGACGATCGGCCTGACCGCGATCGTCAAGATCGTGTTCTTCGACTAGCCGTCAGCCGGCGGTCGAGCGTCGAGGCCGACACGGGATCGAACTTCGGGATGAACACCCGCAGCCAGGCCGCCCCGAGGAATGTCACGATGCCCATCGTCACCGCCGCCGCGGACAGCGGGAACGCGATCGTGATGGCACTCATCAGCAGGGGTCCTCCGGCGGCGCCGCTGTCGGACATCAGCCGCCAGCCGGCCAGGAACTGGGGCCGACCCGACGCCGGAGCGGCATCCGCGCCGAGCGTCGCGATGAGGCCGGAGCCGATGCCGTTCCCGACGCCGAGGACACAGCCGACGCCGACCAGTGACCAGAACCCCGACGTGAAGACGATCGCGATCAGGCCGGCCCCGAGCACGACCATGCTCGGCAAAGCGACCACGAGCCGGCCCCACCGGTCCATGATCGATCCGCCCGGATAGAACAGCAGCATGTCGACCCCGGCCGAGATGCCGACGACGAGCGAGGCGTGAGTCGCCTCGAGTCCGATCGCGGCCGCCCAGAGCGGCACCACGACGGTCCGTGAGCTCCGGGCCGCGGACAGGATCATCGCGCCGACACCCAGGGTTGCCAGGGTGCGCCGATGCCTGGCGACGACCCGCAGCACCGAGTCGCGCTCGGCGTGCCCGGGCGCCCCGCGCTCGGAGGCCGTGATGTCACGGATCGTCAGGACCAGGACGAACGCCGCGACGGACGCCACCATGTCGACGGCGTACGCCGCCTTGATCCCGAACTGGCTGATCGCCAGAGCACCGAGGAACGGACCGATGAACGTGCCGATGCGATTGACCCCGCCCAGCGTCGACATGGCCCGTGCCCGCAGGCCGATCGGCACCACCGCGGCCAGGTACGACTGGCGGGCCAGGCTGAAGACCGATCCGGCCATGCCGATCACGAGCACCGATCCGGCGAGCACCACGACATTCGGTGCCAACAGACACCCCAGCCCGCCGAGGGCCTCCAGCATCGCGCCGAGGAGCAAGGTCCGCTTCTCGCCGATCCGCGCGGCGAGAGCCCCGGCAGGCAGGTCACCCACCAGCTGTCCGACGCCGAGCAAGGCCACGACCAGCGCAGCCACTCCGACACTTCCACCGAGACCCCGCGCGGTCAGCGCGACGACGGGGGTGATGGCGCCTGTGCCGATCGCCCCGAGGAACGCCGGCCCGTAGGCAGGGACCGCGATGGGCCGAAGCTCACGGAAGGAGGGCGGAGCCACGCCCAGATCATATGGGGCCGTCGCGGGCGTTCCCCCCGTCCCCGTCAGAGCAGGGGCCCGCCGAGGTGTCCCGCCATCCAGTCCGCGGCGCGGTAGCGGTGCTGGGCGACCACATTGGCGCAGCCGTGATTGCCCTCCTCCAGCAGCAGGAACTCACTGACCGCGCTCGTCTCGTGGTGCAGGCGCTCGGCCTGCTGCCACGGGATCAGCCGGTCCTTCTTGCCCCCGATGATCAGCATCGGACAGGCGATCTGCGAGGTCCGACCCGCCATCGTCAGCTCGAGCGCCTTGGCCCGGCCCTCCTCCTCGTCCGTCGCGCCCGACCTGGCGATGAACGTCTCGCGGGTCAGCGCGGGGAGCGAGTCCCAGTTCTCGCCGAAGCTGTAGGGGCCGCACAGCGTGATGCATGCCTTGATGCGGTCGTCGCCGCTCACGAAGCGCGGAGCGTAGTAGCCGCCCAGGCTGACGCCCCACACACCGATGCGGTCGGCGTCGATGTCGTCGCGAGCCACCAGGGCATCGACGAATGCCCGGCCGGGCACCTCCCAGTCGGGCCGGATCGACAAGGCGTACTCGGCCTCACCCTGACCGGGCCCGTCGACACTGAAGGTCGCCAGGCCGCGCTCGAGGAACAGGTCCTCGGTCGCCTTGAACTCCTCCTTGGTCGAGTCCAGTCCCGGCACGAGGATCACGGCGGGATGCGGTCCGGGGCCGGCCGGCTTGCGCAGGACACCGAAGATCGCCGCGCCGTCGAACGGGATCTCGAGCCGCTCGCCCGGCGGATCGAGGTGCGGCAGAGCCGCCTCGAGGCATCGCACGGCCGCCTCGTGGGCGCGCCGCATCTGCTCGGGATGACGGACGAACACGAACTTCGCGAAGTGGTAGGTCACGGACGCCGTGCTGAAGTGCGAGCCGGCGGAGCGGAGCCGACCCTCAGCAAGCGCCTGCTCGCCGAGCCCCTCGTGGATCGCCGCCGCCTCGGACCACGCCGAGCACCAGTCGTCCCATGACTCCAGGCTGCCGAGCACCCGCTCGAAGTCACCCACCGGGACACCGTTGGCGGTGAAGCGTGGGCCCCAGTGGGCGCGGGCGGAAGCGACGTACTCGTCCATGAAGCCATCCTTGCAATCGATTGCACGTCTCTGTACGTTAGCAGCAACCACCCGTCCGCGGAAGGACCCCACGATGCCCGCAACACCCGATCGCGTGTCAGATGTCGTCGTCGTCGGCGGAGGCCACAACGCCTTGGTGACCGCCGCCTATCTCGCCGAGGCAGGACTGTCGGTGACAGTCCTCGAGGGTCGCGACGTGGTCGGCGGCAACACCGTGACCGAGGAGCTGACCCTCCCGGGCTGGCAGCACGACTCGTGCTCCAGTGCGCACGTCGTCCTGCAGTCCAACCCCCTGATCCGCGCCGACGAGCTAGGGCTGCTCGCGCGCTACGGACTCGACTACCTGATCACCGATCCCGCCGTCGTGCTGCCGCTGCCCGGTGACGACCTGCTGATGATCCATCCCGATCTCGGGGCCACTGCCAAGGAGTTCGCGCGCTTCTCGCTGGCCGATGCCGACGCGCTGAACACGATGATGGGCGACTGGAACGCCGGCCTCCGTACGGCACACGCCCACTACTCGGCGGGCCTGCCACTGCCGGGCGACGAGTGGTCCGAGCGCTACGAGACCCTTCGCCTCCGCAGCGCCTGGGACGTCATCATGTCGACGTTCGAGCATCCCGTCGTACGGCACGCGATGACCTGGATGGCCTTCGCGACGATCCAGCCGCCCGAGCGCCCCGGCACGGGTGCCCTGCCCGCCGCCATCATGGCCGGGCGCATCGGCTTCGGCTGGACGACCCCTGTGGGCGGATCCGGCGCACTTCCCGCGGCGCTCGTCGCGCACATCGCGGATCACGGCGGCACGGTCGAGACGTCGGCGTGGGCCAGCACGTTCATCACAGAGGATGGGCGCTGCGTCGGCGTGCGGACGTCCGACGGCCGGAGCTTTCGGGCCCGGCGCGCGGTCGTCGCAGGCAGTCATCTGCGCGAGCTCCCGGCGATGCTCGACATCGAGTCCAGCGTGGCCAGCGACGCAGCCGCTCGGTGGCGGCCGGGGCTCTCGGTGTTCGCCGTGCACTTCGCCCTGCGCGCCGACATCCGGTATCGCACGGTCGTCGGCGGCCTCCGGGCGGTGGCCGGCGGCCTCGGCTCTCCCGAGGGACTGCGCCGCCAGGTCGCCGCGGCCTACGCCGGCGAGCTCGAGACCGAGGAGCCCTGGCTGCTGATGGTGTCCTCCACGGTTGTCGATCCCGATCGCGCACCCGGTGGGGTATTCAAGTTCCTCACGGTTGCTCCGAAGCTGCTGAACGGGCACCCGTGGACCGATGACGACGCGGCCGACTACGCCGAGACCCTGCTGACGTACGCACGACGGCACGTCGACGGGCTCGCGCCCGACGACATCCTCGCAATGCGCCCGGAGTCGCCGACCACGATCGCCGCTCACAACCTCGCCAACATCGGCGGCTCATGCCACGGCGGCGAGTTCGTCCTCGACGGCGGGAGCATCATCCCGGGTTGGCTCGACTACCGCACCGACGTCGCCGGGCTCTACCTGACCGGATCGACATCCCACCCGGGTGGCTCGGTCTCCGGGCGACCGGGACGCAACACCGCCCGCGTCGTGCTGCAGGACCTCGGCATCGACCCCGCCTCGGTGATGTCGGCGCCTTGACGGACGTGCCGAGCGGAAAGCCCGAATGATCAACGGGCGGTCAGGCGTACGGCATGGAGCCCGTGGTTCTTGTCGGTGAAGAAGATGTTGCCCCGGGCATCGACCAGCACGTCCTCGGACTGAGTGACCAGCGCGGACTTCGGCAGCATCCCGCGGCGCACCGTCGGGTCGTCCGGCAGATACCAGGCGATCTCGCGCGGCAGGTACGGGTCGCTGATGTCGTACACGCGGAGGCCGGCGTTGAACCAGGTCATGAACACCAGGTCGGCGGACTGGAACAGGTGCGGGTCGCCGTCCTGCGGGTGGTGCTGGTTGTGAGGACCGAAGCGGCCTCCGCGACGGCTGTAGTTGGGATAGTCGGCGTCCGGGCCGGGGACCGGGATGGGCAGCAGCGAGATCAGGCGTGGTGCGGTCTCGTCGGCGATGTCCACGATGCCGGCCACGTTGTAGGCCTCCTGCGACAGCTCGGCGATCGCCTCAGTGTTGACCAGCAGCAGATCGCGCGACGGCACCGGGACGGCTGTGTGCATCGCGATCATGCTGTTGAACGCCGCGCCGAGCTCGAGGCGCGAGACCATGACCGGGTTGGTCAGGTCGGAGATGTCGACGATGACGACGCCGCCGTGACCGTAGCCGAGATAGGCGCGGTCACCGTGCACGTACGGAGGGCCGTGGAACGAGATGCGGGTGGCAGGTCTCTCACCCGCCCCGATGTACTGCTCCGGAAGGAACCAGCGGCCGACCTCGATCGGGACGCTCGGGTCGGCGATGTCGAGGATCACGTAGATGTTGCCGTCGAACCCGGGCCGGTGGGCAGCGAGGTGCACGTAGCGGCCACCGACGTAGTGGTTGCGATGCACCCCGTGATCGCCGGTGTGCCAGTGACCCAGCAGCGTGGGCGACACCGGGTCCGCCACGTCCCAGATGCGTACGCCCTCGTCCGTCGGCCGATCCGGGCTGCCGCCCCACGGGATCGACCGGTGCTCGAGACCCTCGATCAGGATGCCGTCGCCGACCTGGACCTGGGCCGGTGCGGCGTGCTCGGGATCTGCGATCGACCCGACCAGCTGCATGTCGGCCGGGTCCGTGACGTCGAAGATCGAGATCTCGGTCTCCCAGAAGTGCGTGGCGTAGAGGTACCACCGGTCGCCGACGACCTGCAGGGCCAGCTTGAACGCCGCCTTGCCGTCGATGTCGTGATAGCCGACGAGCTCGAGGCCGGCGCCGGTGTGCTCGGGTGCGTCAGTCATGGTGCGATCCTTCGGCTCAGAGCGACGCGTCGCGCATCAGCGCAGCGAGATCTTCATCGGGCAGCAGGGCGAAGACGCCGCCGGTGCCGCGGTCGGTGACCCAGACGATGCCGTCCGCGTCGACGAACAGGTCGTTGGCCTGCGGCACCCGCGAGCCAGGAGGTGCCTCGGACACCCAGTGGGCGATCTCGCGCGGGTCCTCGGGATCGGACAGATCGTACACGCGCACGCCGGCGTTGAAGTACGTGGCGAAGACGATCCGGTTGCTCCGGTAGGAGCCGGCCCGGTTCTCATGGAGATTGTGCGGCCCGAAACGCTGAGGCAGCTCGTCGAACGCCACCTCGGGCGCCGGCAGCGTGCGCAGGTAGGCCGGCCGCGCGGGGTCGGCGATGTCGATGAGGTGGATGCGCCGCTCCTCACCGTGCGGCCCGTCGTGCTGCTGCTCGTCGGTCACCACCAGCAGGTCGCGCCCGAGCAGGGGCATGCAGGTATGGGTCGCTCCACCGGCCCATCGCAGGCGGGCGACGTCCTTCGGCGCCGTGACATCGGAGACGTCGAGCACGACCAGGTTGGCGTCGTCGTAGCCGAGGTATGCGTGGTGGCCCTCCGTCAGGGCGTGGTGGGCCGCGACGCGGTGCCCGTCCGGCCAGTCGGTGGTCTCGCCGCCGCCCTCCCACTGACCCGGCCAGTGCCACGACCCGGCGAGGACCGGTTCGGTCGGGTCCTGCAGGTCGACCGTCATCCAGATCCGGTCGCGATAGCCGTCGGGCGTCCCGGACATGTGGGCGTACCGGCCGCCCTCCCAGACGATCCGGTGGACGCCCTTGCCGCCGGACTCCCAGAAGCCGATGCGCTCCGGCCTGAAGGGGTCGTCGAGGCGGTAGATCGCGAGGCCCGCGGAGTGCGGCCCCAGGGGTGTCTTGGGACGGTACGGGAATCGTTCGTGGTTGACGAGCAGAAGCCCGTCGGCGACCTGGACCTTATGCGTGTGGGTGTTGGCGGGCTGGTCCCACTGGTCGACCAGCACGGGGCGGTCCGGTGCGGACACGTCGAGGATCGACGTGCCCGCACCGGATGTGCCGTTGTGCCCGACATACAGGGCCGCGCCTTCGCGCATCACCTGCATGCCGTCGCCCCGGCCGGCCAGGTCGTGATGACCCAGGACCCGCAGACCCTTGGCCGAGGCTGTGGCGATCACTGGGCGAAGTCCTCCGGGGTCGGACGCAGGGGCAGGTCGAGCGACTTCTGGGCCCGCCAGAGCGACGTCGGGTTGACGTAGTCGTGCCAGTCCGTGCCCGCCGGGATGATCTTCAGCTCGGTCTGCTCGTCGACGAACTGCTGCATGTCGGCGATCTCGAACCCGCCGTCACCCGTGTGATAGTTCGGGTCGTTCTCGGCGGAGTACGCATCCTTGTAGTCCTGGGGCAGATCGAAGCCGTTGTCCTCCATGAGCGCGAGAACCTCGTCCTTGTTGGCCTGATCGGTGATGAACTGGCGTGCCTTGAGGGTCGCCGCGAGGAAGGCGACCGCCGTCTCGGGGCTCTCCTTCAGGATCTTGTTGCCGGACCAGCCGTTCTGCGGCGCCCGGCCGAGCTCCTGGAACAGGAACTTGCCGCCTGCGTTCTCCAGCAGGGTCTTGTGGCGAAGCTGGAGGCTGGCGCCGTCGACCGTGCCCGCGATGACGGACTGGAGCCGCTCGTTGGACTGGCCGCCGGTGCTGACGAGCTTGACGTCCTTCTCGGGGTCGAGACCGTTGTCGGTCAGGAGCTTGCGGATGAGGAAGTCGTTGCGGCTGCCGAACTGGCCGCCCGTGATCGTCTTGCCCTTGAGGTCGTCGGCTGTGTCGATGCCCTTGCCGACCCCGAGGATGTTGGCCTCGCCACCGAGGTACGGCGACAGGTACTGCAGATTGGCCTTGGCCTTGACCGCCGCAGCGATCGCCGTGTCGGTGTCGTAGTTGGCGAAGTCCACCGAGCCGCCGATCAGGGCAGGCAGCGGATCCTCGACGGTCACGATCTTGACCTTGTCGATGCCGACGTCCTTGAAGTAGCCCTTCTCCAGCGCGACGATGATGTCCTCGTGGAACAGGTAGTACGGGTTGTCGACCGCCACCGTCAGGTTCTTCTTGACCTTCGACGTGTCGATCGTGCCGTCCACGTCTGCCGCGGTCTTGGGGATCGTCGCTGCGGGGGCACTCGGCGTGTCGTCGCTCCCTCCGCAGGCGGTCAGCATCGAGCTCAGGACGAGGCCCGCCCCGACCAGGCTCAGCAATCGTTTGCTTCTATACATGGACTTGCTCCTTCTTGGGGTGATCTTTCGGGGATGAACTAGACGCGGGACTGGTCTCGCCATGGGGCGGCGCGTCGCTCGACCCATCGCATTCCTTGGACCAGGCCGACGGAGAGGACGGCGAGGATGAGCAGAGTTCCGTAGAGCATCGGCGCGTCGAACTGGTCGCCCGCACGATCGAGGAGGAACCCGAGTCCCTCGCCGCCGCCGCCGAGGAGCTCGCCGATCAACATGCCGACGAGGCCACGGGCGATGCCCTGATTGATTCCCGAGATCACGAAGGGAAGCGTGAACGGCAAGATGACCTTGAAGTACATCTGCGGACCGTTCGCGCCGAAGACCCGCCCCGCGCGGATGAGCGAGGGGTCGACGGTCTTCACCCCCTCCATGCAGTTCACCATCATCGGGAACACCGCGGACAGCACGATGATGGTCAGTTGCATCGAGTTGCCGAATCCCAGGATGAGGATCAGCAACGGGATGAGGGCGACCCGCGGGAGTGCCGCCATCGCCCAGACATAAGGGCTGAGGATGAGGTCGACGATGCGCACGCCACCCATCAGCAGGCCGAGCGGGATGCCGATCACCGAGGCGATGATCAGGCCGATCGTGAAGTTCTGCACGCTGTGCCACAGCTCCGGACCGATGATGCCATCGGCGAAACCGGTGTAGATCGCGCTGAACATCGCGGTCGCCTTGGGGAAGAACAGCGGGTTGATGACCTCGGCCAGCGCGATGAGCTGCCAGATCGTGAAGAACACGGTCAGATTCAGGACCGTGATGATGAGGCTGCGAAACGGCGCCCACCTGCTCCGGGTGATCGCCTCGGTGATGCTCGAGACGTCCTCGTCGGGCTTGGCGGGGGCGGGCTGCACGGTCGTCATACGCCGGCACCTCCGATCTTGGCGCCGAGCGCCTCTGCCTGGAGAAGTCCCCAGATGTGCTCGCGCAGCTCGCCGAAGCGCGGATTGCTCTTGACACCCTCGGCGAATCGCGAACGAGGCAGGTCGATGTCGACGATCTCCTTGATGTGACCCGGCCGGCTCGACACGACGACGACGCGGTCGGCCAGGGCGACCGCCTCATCGATCGAGTGGGTGATGAAGAATACCGTCTGGCCGGTCTCGGCGATGATCTTCTCGAACTCGGCCTGCATGGCCTCGCGAGTCATCGCGTCGACGGCTCCGAAGGGCTCGTCCATCAGCAGGATCTCAGGGTCGGACACGAGGGCGCGGGCGATGCCGACGCGCTGGCGCATGCCGCCGGAGAGCTCGTACGGGTACGACTGCTCGAAGCCGGAGAGCCCCACCATGGCGAGCACCTTGGCGATCCTGGTCGCCAGCTCGTCCTTGTTGGGACGCGGGCGACGATTCTCGAGGGCGAACTTGACGTTGTTGTAGACCGTGCGCCAGGGAAGTACGGCATAGTCCTGGAACACCATGGCGCGGTCCGCGCTGGGCCCGTCGACCTTCTCGCCCCGCACCGTGATGGTGCCTTCCAGCGGTTTCATGAAACCGGCGATCATGTTGATCAGGGTCGTCTTGCCGCAGCCCGAGGGACCGACGATCGCCAGGAACTCCCCGGGGTAAACCTCGAGGGTCACATCGCGCAGGGCGATGAGCCGCGTCTTGGCGCGCTTGTTCTCATATCCGGCAGACACGTTGCGGATCTCGATCAGGGGCTTGCGGCCTGTGAGCGTGCCACCGTCGCCGAGCAGTGCCGGGTCGGTGATCGAAGGAACTGCCTGAGTCATCTGACTCCTCATACGTCGTCCTACCGTTTGGGTCGGTTCACATTGTGGGTCATGCAATCGTTTGCTACATCTTGCGGATGTGACCTGAGTCATGTCAATGGGTTCGGGAACAATCTTTCCGAAACGATCGTTGTCGTGCGCTTGTAGCGGGCGACGGACCCGGCCCCATCGGCCCTCCAGAGACATACAAACGATTGCGGCGTGTGGCACCATGTCGCCATGCAGCCAGCTCACCTCCACGTCGGCACCTTCACTCGATCCGTCCTGATCGACCTCGCCAGGAGCACCGGAAGGCTCGCCGCGGCCGGTCTCGCGGTCACCGAGACATCGGTCGTGTCGTCGCCCGCGCAGTTCCGCTCCCTCGCCGACGGCGAGTACGACGTCGTGCTGACGAGCCCCGACAACGTCATCGCCTACCGCTTCTTGTCGGCCAATCCCCTGGGGGAGAACCTGCCGGTGCAGATCCTGGCCGGCATCGACCGGGCGCTCGGGCTCTCCCTCTGCGTCGCGCCGTCCGTCGAGAGCCTCGGGTCCGTACGCGGCAAGATCGTCGGCGTCGACGTCCCGCAGTCGGGCTTCGCCTTCGTCGCGTTCGCCCTGCTCGAGCGTGCCGGACTGGCGCCCGGCGACTACGTCCTGGAGTCGCTCGGCTCCACGCCCCGGCGCGCGGACGCGCTGATCGCCGAGGAATGCCTGGCCACGGTGCTGAACGCCGGGAACGAGCTCCGTGCACAGGGGCGGGGCTGCCACCTGGTCAGTGGGGTCACCGACCTCGGGCCCTACCTCGGCACCGTCGTCGCGGCCCTCGAGACCGACGACCCGGCCGTCACCGCGACTCGTCTGCGATTCGTCGACGTCCTGCTCGGGGTCTCGGCCGACATCCTGGCCGGGCGGTGGGAGTCGCAGGTCGTCGAATCGGCGATGCGGCTGCTCGATCTCGACGAAGGGGAGGCGAGGGCGCATCGCGCGTGCCTACTCGACCCGGCGACCGGGCTGATCCCCGACGGCATCGTCGATGCCGCGGCGCTGGGCACCCTGATCGACCTCCGGCGGACCTACCGACCGACAGACGAGCTCGACACCGTGACCGCGGGATGGCCGGACATGGTCCACGAGCGCGCCCGGGAGCATGTGTCCGATTCCCATGCATGACCCGGCACGGATCGATCCGCGCCGACTGCAGCTGGCGAGCTTCATCTGCGTCTTCGACCGGTTCGCGATGCCACCGATGCTTGTCGCGATCGCCCACGATCTGGGGGTACCCCTGACCCAGATCGTGGGGGCCGCCGGAGCCTACTTCCTGGCGTACGGACTCATGCAGCCGATCTGGGGTGTGGTCTCGACCCGCATCGGCCTTGCCACCACGATGCGCTGGTGCATCCTGCTCGGCAGCACAGCGACCCTCGCGACGACCTTCGCCCAGGACGTCACCGCCTTGACGATCGGGCGCGCCGTGGCGGGCGGGCTGTTCAGTGCGGGGTTCCCCGCCGCCCTCATCTACGTCGGGGCGACGGTCCCACCACAGCGGCGGCAGCGCGAGGTCACGAATCTGATGACCGGGGTCGCGGTCGGCACGGCCATGGCGACAGCCGTCGCGGGCGGGGTGACCTACGCCATCGGCTGGCGATGGGTCTTCGTGCTGACCGCGGGCCTCGGTACCTTGAGCGCGGTGTACGTGTGGCGGCTCGCCGAGCTGCCGCGCATGCCGTGGCGGGACCCGCTCCTGGCTCCGCTGCGCCGGGTCCTCACCCGGCCCGCGGTCTGGGCCCTGCTGGCCCTGGCCGTGCTCGACGGCATGTCGATCCTGGGCGCGCTGACGTTTCTGCCGACCGCCGTGGAGTCGACGGGGCGCAACACAGCGACCGCCGCCGCGATCACCGCGCTCTACGGGGTTGCAGTCCTCGTCGCGGCCCGTGCCGTCGGACGGCTCTCCTCACGGGTACCGGGTTCACGCTTCATCGTGGTCGGGGCGCTGATCGGCGCCGCGGGCTGCGGGCTGCTCGCATGGTCCGTGGGTCTGGTGGCGGCCGGCACAGCCTGCGTGCTGCTCGGCATCGCGTGGGCGTCGATGCACTCATCCCTGCAGACGTGGGCGACCGAGGTCATGCCGGCCGAACGGGGACTCACGGTGTCGTTCTTCGCCGGATCGCTGTTCGCGGGCAGCGCGGTCGCCGCGGCGCTCGGCGGACCGTTCGCCGAGGAGCACGACTTCACCATGGTGTTCGGCGCCGCGGCGGCGGTCCTCGTCACGATCAGCGTGAGTGGATATATTGCACGTGCCCGGTGGGAAAGACATCGATGACCACGGGACTCGGCAAAGAACGGTCACCCCGGAGGGAAACCCGATTGTGCACAGGGCAACGCTGAGAGAGGTCGCCGACAAGGCGGGGGTCCATCCCGCCACGGCGTCGCGTGCCCTCAACAGCGCGACCGAGGGCATGGTCAACGCGACGACCGCGGCCCGCATCCAGAAGGTCGCCAAGGAGATGGGCTACACACCCAATCCGATCGCTCGCAGCCTCAAGACCTCGCGGTCCTCCAGCATCGGGCTGATCATCCCCGACCTCACCAACCCGCTGTTCCCCCCGATCGTGCGAGGCATCGAAGACGTCCTGCGGCCGGTGGGCTACAACGCGTGGATCGTCAACACCGACAACCAGCAGGACGTCGAGGCCTCCGCCGTGGAGTCGTTCCGACAGCGGAACGTCGAGGGCTTCGTCTTCGCCACGGCCCACTTGCACCATGCGCTCCTGGAGGAGATGGCAGCCGCCTCGACACCGATGGTGCTGATCAACCGCAGGCTCGCGAGCGCCGACATCCCCTCCGTGACGTCCGACGACTCGACCGGCGTCACCCTCGCGATACAGCACCTGGTCGAGCTCGGCCATCGCAACATCGCTCACCTCGCCGGCCCGCAGGACCTGTCGACGGGCGTGACCCGCCGGCGTGCGTTCCGTGAGAACCTCGAAGAACGGGGACTTCCCGATGAGGCCGGGCGCATCGTCGTCTGCGACGCCTGGTCGGAGGAGGCCGGCGCCCGCGGCATGCTGCAGCTGCTCGACTCCGGCGTGCCCTTCACGGCCGTCCTGGCCGGCAACGACCTGCTGGCGCTCGGCGCCTACGACACCCTCGCCGCGCGGGGCATCTCGTGCCCGGGCGAGATCAGCGTTATCGGCTTCAACGACATGCCCTACATGGACAAGGTGTACCCGCCCATGACGACGGTGCGGATCCCTCACTACGAGCTCGGCGCGGAGGCCGCCCGGCTGCTGCTCGAGGTGCTGGACGGTCCTGAACGGCATCCCCGGTCGCTGCTCCTGCCACTGACGCTCGTGGTTCGCGGCTCGACCGGCCCAGCCGCCGCGTAGGCCCTCCCGGCGTGCGGCGCGCCGAACGGACAACGGCAATCGGTTGCCATCGGAGGCACTTCACTCTCTCCCCGCCCCTCCCGCATTGACTTGTGGTAGAACTGGGTGCAGGCTTGCAACCGATTGCAGTCCCTCGAGTTGTGGAGAGTTGGAATGGCAGAGAACGAGAAGTCGATGAGCGTCGGATGGATCGGCGCCGGTCGGATGGGATTCGCCCTCATCCAGCGCCTGCTGGATGCCGGCCACGACGTGGCGGTCTACAACCGCACTCGCTCGAAGGCCGAGCCACTGGCCGCCCAGGGCGCCAAGCTCGTCGACAGCCCGGCTGAGCTCGCCGACCGTGACGTCGTGTTCATCATGGTGTCCGCGTCCCAGGACCTCGAGACCGTCACGATCGGCGAGGGCGGACTGCTGACCGCGACCGTGAGCCCACAGATCATCATCGATTCGTCGACGGTCTCGACCGCTGTCTCGACCAAGATCCGCACCATTGCGGCCGACAAGGGGACGGCATTCCTCGCGGCCCCGGTGAGCGGCAGCCCCAAGGTCGTCAAGGCCGGCATGCTGACGCTGGCGGTCTCTGGACCGCGCGAGACGTTCGACCGCTCGGTCCCCTTGCTGAACGTGCTCGGCAAAGGTGTCACGTACGTCGGCGAGGACGAAGTCGCCCGTCTCGTCAAGATCTGCCACAACGTCTTCCTCGGTGTCGTCACCCAGTCGCTCGCCGAGATCACCGTCCTGGCCGAGCAGGGCGGCGTCGAGCGGGAGGCCTTCTTGAGCTTCATCAACGACTCCGTCATGGGGTCGGTCTTCACCCGCTACAAGTCGCCGGCGTTCGTCAACCTCGACTTCACCACGACGTTCACGAACGTGCTGCTGCGCAAGGACTTCGACCTCGGCCTGGAGGCGGCCCGCGAGCACGGCGTGCCCATGCCGGTCGCGGCCCTCGCCGCCGAGCTCGTGACGGCGGCGATCGGCGCGGGCTACACGACCGAGGACTTCTCGACGCTGCTCCTGGAGCAGGCGCGCCGTTCGGGTGCGGAGCTCGCGGCCGATGACTCATTCGTCGACGACGGGCTGGGGACCAAGGCGCATGGCTGACGTCCGCCCGCTCCCCTCGCCCGGTCACATGGGCGTCGACTACGAGGAGCGCGTCGACTTCGACCGCCTGCGGTCGTACCGGCTGGGACGCGCCAAGGCCGCGCTCGAGTCGAGCGGATGCGGGGCGTTCCTGCTGTTCGACTTCTACAACATCCGCTACACGACCCAGACCTGGATCGGCGGCGCCCTCGGCGACAAGATGACGCGGTACGCGCTGCTGACGCGCACGGCCGACGATCCATGGTTGTGGGACTTCGGCTCGGCCGTCCGTCATCACCAGCTCTACTCCAACTGGCTGCCCGACGAGAACTGCCGGCCGGGCATGCTCGGCATGCGTGGCGCAGTGGCCCCGTCCGCGGGACTCATGGAGTCCGCGGTCCGCGAGATCAAAGGACTGCTGGAGGACGCCGGCCTCGCCGACAGCCCGATCGGCATGGACATCGTCGAGCCGCCGTTCCTGTTCGAGATGCAGAAGCAGGGTCTCAAGGTCGTCGACTGCCAGCAGCTCATGCTGGATGCCCGTGAGATCAAGTCCTCCGACGAGATCATGCTACTAAATCAGGCCGCCGCGATGGTCGACGGCGTCTACCAAGACATCGTCGAGGTGCTCAAGCCCGGGATCCGCGCGAACGAGATGGTCGGCCTGGGCAGCAAGCGCCTGTACGAGATGGGCTCGGACCAGGTCGAGGCGATCAACGCGATCTCCGGTGAGCGCTGCAACCCGCACCCGCACAACTTCACCGACCGGATCATCCGGCCCGGCGACCAGGCGTTCTTCGACATCATCCACAGCTTCAACGGCTACCGGACGTGCTACTACCGGACGTTCAGCGTCGGCAGCGCGACACAGTCACAACACGACGCGTACACCCGGGCACGCGAATGGATGGACGCCTCGATCAACATGATCCGACCCGGCGTCGGCACCGACCAGGTCGCGGCCGTGTGGCCCAAGGCGACGGAGTTCGGATTCGAGAACGAGCTCGCGGCGTTCGGCCTGCAGTTCGGCCACGGCCTCGGCCTCGGCCTCCATGAGCGTCCGATCATCTCGCGGCTCAACAGCATGACGGAGTCGATCGAGCTCAAGGAGGGCATGGTGTTCGCCCTGGAGACCTACTGCCCCGCCTCCGACGGATTCTCGGCGGCCCGCATCGAGGAAGAAGTCGTCGTCACGGCCCGGGGCCCGCAGATCCTCACCAAGTTCCCGGCGCAAGAGCTCTTTGTCGCCAACAAGTACTAGACACCCGCAGGAGCGACATGACCACGCTTGCCACCGAACACAGCGCACTCCTGGACTGGTTCCCCCACCAGCTCTTCATCGGCGGAGCCTGGCGTGAGGCCGGCGACGGCGACCGCATCGACGTGCTCGACCCGGCCAACGGTGAGCCCATCGCCTCGGTGTCGAGCGGCACCGTCGAGGACGGGATCGCCGCCGTCGACGCCGCCGAGCGGGCGCTCGGCACCTGGGCCGTCGTGCCGCCCCGCGAGCGCGGCGAGATCCTGCGCAAGGCGTACGAGCTGATGACCGAGCGGGCCGAAGACCTCGCCCTCCTGATCGTGCTCGAGAACGGCAAGGCGCTCCCCGATGCGCGCGCCGAGGTGGCGTACGCCGCGGAGTTCTTCCGCTGGTACGCCGAGGAGGCCGTGCGAGTCATCGGTTCGGTGCAGACCGCACCCAAGGGCACCAACCGCATCGTCGTCAACCATCTGCCGATCGGTGTCAGCGTGCTCGTCACGCCGTGGAACTTCCCCGCGGCAATGGCCACGCGCAAGATCGGGCCCGCCCTGGCGGCCGGCTGCAGCGTGATCCTCAAGCCTGCGAGCGAGACCCCGCTGTCCACACTCGCCGTCGCGCACATCCTGACCGAGGCTGGCGTGCCCGACGGCGTCGTCAACGTCGTCCCGTCCAAGCGCTCGGGGCCCGTCGTCGGCGCGATGCTCGACGATCCCCGCGTGCGCAAGCTGTCGTTCACCGGATCCACCGAGGTGGGCCGGACGCTGCTCGCCGCGGCGGCGAAGACCGTCGTCAACTGCTCGATGGAGCTCGGCGGCAACGCACCCTTCATCGTCTTCGGCGACGCCGACGTCGATGACGCCGTGGCCGGCGCGATGGTCGCCAAGATGCGCAACGGCGGCTCGGCCTGCACCGCCGCCAACCGCCTGTACGTCCACGCGTCCGTTGCCGAGGAGTTCTCAGCGAAGCTCTCCGCCGCCATGCAGGCCCTCGTCGTGGGTCGTGGTTCCGACGACGGCGTCGCCCTCGGGCCGCTGATCAATGCCTCGTCGCAGGCCAAGGTCGACAAGCTCGTGAAGGGAACCGTCGCGATGGGGGCACGCATCCTCACGGGGGGTGAGCTCCCGGGCGGTGCGGGCTACTTCTACCCCGCCACGGTCCTCGTCGACGTGCCCGAGGGCGCGCCGGTGCTCGTCGAGGAGATCTTCGGGCCCGTCGCGCCGATCGTCGTCTTCGAGGACGAGGACGACGCGATCAGGATGGCGAACGACACCGAGTACGGCCTCGTCGCCTATCTCTACACCTCGGACCTCGCCCGCGGCATGCGTGTCAGTGAGCGGATCGAGTCCGGGATGGTCGGCATCAACCGCGGTGTCGTCTCCGATCCCGCCGCGCCGTTCGGCGGGTTCAAGCAGAGTGGGCTCGGCCGCGAGGGCGGGCACGAGGGCCTGCTGGAGTTCACCGAGTCGCAGTACGTCGCCGTGTCGTGGTGACGGAGCGCTAGCCGAAGACCTCGGGATGCTGGGCGAGCTCGAGGCGCGTGCGTCTGATGTGGCCTCCGAGCACGCGCTGGGCGTCCTCGGCATCACCTCGCTGGATCGCGTCGACCAGCAGGAAGTGCTCGTAGTGCACGACCCGCCGACCGTCGGCGCCGACGAGCACGGCGAAGGCCCGGCGATAGTGCTGCGTCGTGTTCCACAGCCGCTCGATGAGAGCCGAGAGCAGCACCGTCTCGGCCCGCGAGTACGACAGCAGGTGGAACTCGCGGTCGAGGCGCAAGAAGGTCTCGACCTCGGGCTTGCGCTCCATCTCCTCGGCCAGGCGCCGCATCGCCGCGATGTCGTGGGCGGTCAACCCGGGCATGCTCTCGCGCAGGAGCAGCGGCTCGAGCCGCTCGCGGATCTCGTAGCTCTCGGCGCACTCGCGCTCGTCGAGCTGCGACACCCAGGCACCGGAGTTGGCGACCAGCGTCACGAGGCCGTCGGACTGCAGGATGCGCAGCGCCTCGCGCACGGGCAGCCGGCTCGCTCCGAACCGGGTCGCGATGACCTCCTGGCGCATGCGCTCGCCCGGCGCGAACTCCCCTGCCAGGATCGCCCGGCGCAGACCGTCGGCGATGCGCAGGCTCGCGACCGATCCGGTCGAGTCCGTCACCACCATGGTTCCTCCGCCTGCCGTTGCCGGGGTCAGTCTGCCGGATGCGCCGGATGCCAGAGCCGCCGCTCGGCGATCTCCTCGTACGCCTTGCCATCGGGGAAGCTCACGAGCTCGAGCTGCATGCCCCAGGGGGACAGGAAGTAGCAGAACCGCTGACCCGCGCTGGCGGCACCACTGGCTGTGGGATCGCCCAGGACACGGACGCCCGCGTCGTGCAGGTAGTCGACGGCCGCATCGATGTCGTCGACGTAGAACGCGAGGTGGTGGCCACCGATGTCAGAGTTTCTCGGCTGGGGCGCCTGACCCTCCGGCGTCGCGTAGTCGAACAGCTCGAAGTTGGACCCGAACCGGCACCGGTAGAAGCGCACCTCGCGGATGACCGCCCGTGGATGGACGTCGAGATGTGTCCGCATCCAGTCGTCATCGCTCTCCCGGGCCGGCAGGGAGTAGATGTGCTCGCAGCCGATCACGTCGACGAAGAAGGCGTGGGCCTGCTCCATGTCCGGCACGGTGAAGCCGATGTGATCGGTTCCGCGCAGGCCTGGCAAGGTCATGGGTTCGCTCCTTCAATGGATCCACTCGTCTCGTCTTCCCCGCTTGTGCAGCGTAACAATGTGCTGCAACCGATTGCAATGGATCCATCTGCGCAGTACGGTGAGGCCATGCCGCACACCACGCCCCTGATCCCGGACGTCCCCTGGGTCGAGCTCACGACGACCGACCAGGACTGGCGGGACGCCGATCCGGCACTCCTGCAGGCAATGCTCGGCCAGCTGCATCTCATCCGCGCCTTCGAGGAGACCGTGCTCGAGCTCGCCGGCGAGGGCCTCGTGCACGGCCCGGCCCACTCCAGCATCGGCCAAGAGGGCGGCGCGGTCGGCTCGATCGTGGCGCTGCGCCCGACCGACGGTGTCAACGGGTCACATCGCGGGCACCACCAGTTCCTCGCGAAGGCGCTGACCTACATCGCAGCGGACGGGATCGACCCCCACGATCTGGTGACGCCGGCGATCCGAGGCGTGCTGCACAAGACGCTGTCCGAGATCCTCGGACTCGCGGCGGGATACAGTAGCGGGCGAGGCGGATCGATGCACCTGCAGTGGCACGAGGCCGGGGCGCTCGGCACCAATGCCATCGTCGGCGGCGGCGTGCCTTTGGGCGCCGGCAACGCGTGGGCGCAGAAGCACTCGGGAACCGATGACGTCACGGTCTGCTACTTCGGGGACGGCGCCGTCAACATCGGTTCGGTGCTCGAGAGCATGAACCTCGCCGCGGCCTGGAAGCTGCCGATCTGCTTCTTCATCGAGAACAACCTCTACGCCGTGTCGACCACGGTCGCCGAGGCCACGGGGGAGCCTCGGCTCTCCGGCCGTGGCCCCGGCTTCGGCATCGCCTCGTGGCGGGTCGACGGCATGGACCCGCTGGCGGTGCATCTGGCGATGTCCGCCGCCACCGAGCACATGCGCGCCGGGAACGGTCCGGCCGTCGTCGAGGCCCAGGTCTATCGCTTCTTCCACCAGAACGGCTCGTTCCCGGGCAGCGCCTTCGGCTACCGCACCAAGGACGAGGAGGAGTCGTGGCGCGTCCGCGATCCGCTCGAGCGCGTCGGCAAGGAGATGATCGTCAGGGGGCTCATCGACGAGCCGGGGGTCGCCTCAGCACGTCGGCAGGCCCAGCAGGCGATGGCGATCATCGCAGCCGAGCTCACGGAGCCCGATCCCGACGCCAAGGCCGGCACCCGCCGCATCCGGCCGGGCCTCTGGCCGGATCCGTCGTTCGCCGATGTCGGCGTGCGCGGTGACCTCAGCGAGATCGGGGACGCCCGCACAGTCGAGCTGGCGCAGTTCGATGGTGACGTCGCACCGGGTCGCTTCATCGACGCCGTGGCCGCGGTGATGGACCGCAGGATGGACGAGGATCCACGGATCGTCGTGCTCGGCGAGGACGTCCATCGCCTCAAGGGCGGCACCAACGGCGCGACCAAGGGGCTGCCCGAGAAGTACGCCGGCCGCGTGCTGGGCACGCCGATCAGCGAGAACGCCTTCGTCGGTCTCGGCGGCGGCATGGCACTGGACGGTCGGTTCCGCCCGGTCGTGGAGTTCATGTATCCCGACTTCCTCTGGGTCGCCGCCGACCAGGTGTTCAACCAGATCGGCAAGGCCCGGCACATGTTCGGCGGGACGGGCGCCGTGCCGCTCGTCCTCCGGACGAAGGTCGCTGCCGGCACCGGCTACGGCTCGCAGCACTCGATGGACCCCGCCGGCGTCTTCGCCACAGCGGTCGGCTGGCGCATCGTGGCCCCGAGCACCCCGTTCGACTACATCGGCCTGATGAACACCGCGCTCGCACTCGACGACCCGGTGCTCGTGCTCGAGCACGTCGACCTCTACGCGACGACCGGCGACACCCCGACCGACGACCTGGACTACCAGCTGCCCTTCGGCAAGGCCGCGATCCGCCGCGAAGGCAACGACGTGACGATCCTGACCTACCTCACGATGGTCCAGCACTCCCTCGACGCTGCGGAGCAGACCGGTGTCGACGCCGAGGTCATCGACCTGCGGTGGCTCGATCGCGCATCCCTGGACTGGGAGACGGTCGGCGAGAGCATCCGCAAGACCAACAGCGTCCTGATCGTCGAGCAGGGTGCGCTCGGGACGTCGTACGGCGGCTGGCTCAGCGATGAGATCCAGCGCCGGTTCTTCGACTGGCTCGACCAGCCGGTCGAGCGCGTCACCGGCAGCGAGGCCTCGCCGACGATCTCGAAGGTCCTAGAGCGCGCGGCGATCGCCGGTGCCGAGGAGACCGTCGAGGGGCTCAGCCGTATCGCCAAGGGGTTCGGCGCTCACAGGACGGATCGCTGACATGGCACACCTGCTGCGCATGCCGGCGGTCCTCGCCGGAGCGACCGAGGCCGTGCTGTTGGCATGGTCCATCCAGCCCGGCGACACCTTCGCCGAGGGTGATGCCCTGGCCGAGATCGAGACCGACAAGGCACTCGTCGAGCTCGCCGCGGAAGAGCCGGCCACTCTCGGGCGAGCACTCGTGGCCGATGGCCAGAAGGTCGCCGTGGGAGACGTCATCGCCGTGCTCGTCGCGGAGGGCGACACCGATGCCGACATCGACGCGGCGCTCGCGACGGCCGGCGACTTCGCGGAGGCGGAGGCCGACACGGTCACCGTCCCAGCGCCCGAACCGGAACCGGAGCTCGTACGCGCCCCTGGCCCGGTGAATGCCGAGCACGCCCGGCTCTTCGTCAGCCCACTCGCTCGCCGCCTCGCCCGCGAAAGAGGGATCGACCCCACCCTGGTCACGGGAACCGGCCCCGGAGGCCGCATCGTCCGCCGAGACCTCGAGGCCTGGGTCGCGGCGGAACCGAAGTCCCAGGACCCCATCTCCCCCACCCCCGCCTCGCCGGGACACGCAGGCGGCGGCTTCGAGGACATCCCGCACACCGGCATGCGGCGGGCCATCGCGCGCCGCCTGACGGAGAGCAAGACGACGGTCCCGCACTTCTACCTGACCGCCGACCTACGCGTCGCCGATCTGCTCGCCCTCCGTACCCGGGCCAATGCGGCCCAGGACGTGCGCATCTCGGTCAACGACCTGCTCGTCAAGGCGATCGCCGCGGCACTCGTCCAGGTGCCGGAGGCCAACGTCATCTGGACCACCGAGGCCTTGCGACGGTTCGACACCGTCGACGTCGCCGTCGCGGTGTCGACCGACAAGGGGCTGCTCACGCCGGTCGTGCGTGACGTGGCCGGCCAGTCGATCACGCAGCTCAGCACCACGATCGCCGAGCTCGTCGAGCGGGCCCGCGGCGGTCGTCTGCAGCAGCACGAGCTGGAGGGCGGATCGTTCTCGATCAGCAACCTCGGGATGTACGGGACGCGGGAGTTCTCCGCGATTCTCAACCCCCCTCAGTCGGGCATCCTCGCCGCCGGCGCCGCCCGTGAAGAGGTCGTCGTCGACGACGGCGAGATCGCCGTGGCGCAGGTCATGACCGTGACGGTCTCCGTCGACCACCGCGCGGTGGACGGAGCCCTCGCGGCCGAATGGCTGGCCGCGTTCACCCGCATCGTGGAGAACCCCGTCACGATGCTGCTCTGAAGGAGCTAGTCGGCGAGGAAGCGTGCGTCGACCTCGACGCGGACGATGATCTCCTCGGGTGTGAGGTTGAGTTCGGGACCGACGGGGTCGTGCCCGAAGGAGGCTGCCTTGAACGCCAAGGGGAGACTCTCGGCGGAGCCGGTGAGCATGCCGGGATCGGCGATCTGCGCCGCGACGACCTTGCCCCGGCGCACGGCGTTGGCATACGACTGCGCCTTCGCAACCGCGTCGTCGACCGCTGACTTGCGCACCTCGGCCTCGTAGAGCCGCCGGTTCTTCGCGCTCACGTCCCACGCCACGCCGCCGATCTCGACGCCGTCGACGCCCGACCAGTAGTCGAGGAAGGCGCTGAGCCGCTCGAAGTCGGTGAACTCGGCGCGCACGTGCACCGTGGCGACGTGCACCATGACGCCCCGCTTGCCATCGGCCTCCCAGGGGCGGTGGCTGAACACGCGCACCTGGTCGCTGGACCACGTCGCCACCGCGTTCATGCCCACCAGGTCCTTGAGCTGCGCGCTCAGCGGCTCCTGGATCGCGACGGCGTCGGTGAACACGGTCTGCTTGTCGTGCCCGTCCACCGCCGCAGCGAGCGACACGATGGCCCGTTCGGCCGGGTGGTGCTGCTCTGCGGATCCCCGCACGGTGATGTCGAGCGTCATGCGGACATCTTGCCCCATAGGGTGGGTCCCGGCCACGCAACAGCCGTCAGGGCGTGCGCAACCGGGCGCCCCCGAGCGGGACCAGCCGGGTGCCGGCACCGTCGTCGATCTCGTGGCCGGCGTCGCACACGAGGTGGGCGTGCACGGCCTCGCCGCAGTCGCGGTGCCGCAGCGACGCCGGCGGTCCGTCGCGCCCGGACCGGTGCACGTCGCCCCAGTCGAGGATCGCGACGAGCACGGGGCGCAGGTCGTGCCCGGCGCCGGTCAGCACGTACTCGTGGCGGGACCGCCGGCCCTCGACGGCCACGGGACGCCGGTCGACGAGCCCCTCGGCGACCAACAGGTTCAGACGCCGCGTCAGGACGTCCCGGGCAATGCCCAGGTGGTCCTGCAGGGCGTCGAACCGGCGCACGCCGTTGAACAGGTCGCGCACGATCAGCACGCTCCACCGGTCGGCCAGGATCCCAGCGGTCCGCGCGATAGAGCAGCTACCGGAGTCGTAGTCGGTCCACGTCACGGGGCACCTCGGGCTTCCGACTGGCTGAGTTTGTCTGACAAACCCAGATGCTACGCTACCGTCCACCTCCAGGAGAAGGGCACGGCCATGACCGAGCTGACGCAGCAGTCGAAGATCATCACGTGGGTCGATCCCCGTCCCCAGGCCGCGCAGGCGCTCACGATGAGCGGGATGGACTACCTCCAGGCGATCATCGACGGCGAGATCCCGGGCGCGCCGATCGCGAGCCACATCAACATGGAGTTCGTCGGCATCGAGCCGGGCATCGCGATCATGGCCGCGACCCCCGACGAGTCGCACTACAACCCCATCGGCTCGGTGCACGGCGGCTTTTTCGCGACCCTGCTCGACTCGGTGTGCGGCTGCGCGGTGCAGACGACCCTGCCGGCGGGGACGGCGTACACGTCGCTCGATCTCAACGTCAGCTTCCTGCGCGGCATCACGACCGACACGGGCCGGGTCGTCGCGACGGGCCGGGTCACGAAGCCCGGCTCGCGCGCGGCCTTCGTCGAGGCCGACATCAAGGACGCCGGCGGACGCCTGCTCGCGACGGCGACCTCGACGTGCCTGGTCTTCGTGCCCTAGTCCACCGGCAGTCGAGCGTCGCCCGCGACCAAGACGTCCCACTGAACCGTGCTGGAGAGCACGGGGCTGCCGATAGGATCGAGCCCGTGGTCACCCTCGCCGATCTCCAGGTCCGCTCGCTCGGTCCCAGCACCGTCGACAGCCCCCTCGCGATGTACGTCAGCGAGCGCGAGACCAACGAGTACTACGTCGGCGAGACCGACCGCATCCTCTACGACGACACCCTCGAGCTGATCGCGGCCCGCGGTGGACGACTGGAGGACCTGCCGACGTTCGAGGCCGGGGGGCCGCGGCGCCGGATCTTCTTCGAGCCGGCCACGACCAAGGTCGGGGTCGTGACGTGCGGCGGGCTGTGTCCGGGCCTCAACGACGTCATCCGCGCGGTCGTCCTCGAGCTGCACACCCACTACGGCGTGCGCGACGTCGTCGGCTTCCAGCACGGGTACGCCGGAATGATCGAGGCCAACGGCCACGACGTCGTGCCGCTCACGCCCGCATCGGTCGCCCGCATCAACGAGCGCGGCGGCACGATCCTGGGCTCGTCCCGCGGCGCCCAGGACCCGGTCGCGATCGTCGACCGGCTCGTCGAGCTCGGCATCGACATCCTGATGGTGATCGGCGGCGACGGCTCGATGCGCGGCGCGCACAACATCGGCGCCGAGATCGAGGCCCGCGGGCTGACGATCGGCATCGTCGGCGTGCCCAAGACGATCGACAACGACATCCCGCACATCGGGCAGAGCTTCGGCTTCTCGACGGCGTTCGCCAAGGCCGCCGAGTCGATCAAGGGCGCGCGCGTCGAGGTCGAGGCGGCCGTCGGCGGGGTGGGCATCGTCAAGGTCATGGGCCGCCACGCGGGGTTCATCGCCTGCTATGCGGCGCTCGCCAACCACGACGCCGACTTCGTGCTGATCCCCGAGGTCGAGTTCTCCCTGCACGGGGAGAACGGTCTCCTGTCGCTGCTCGCCCGGCGGGTCGAGGAGAAGGGCAGCGCGGTCATCGTGCTGGCCGAGGGCGCGGGGCAGGATCTCATCCCCGCCGACGACCGCACCGACGCCAGTGGCAACGCCGTGCTGGGCGACATCGCCGGCTTCTTGCGCGAGCAGATCGGCAAGGACTTCGCCAACCGCAACCAGCCCCTCACGATGCGCTACTTCAACCCCGGCTACGCGATTCGGTCCGTTCCGGCCGACGCGTCCGACTCGGTGTACTGCGCGCGCCTGGCGCAGACCGCGGTGCACGCCGCGATGGCCGGGCGGACGGACATGGTCGTGGGACGTCGCCGGCACCGCTTCGTCAACGTCCCGATCCCGTTCGTCACGGCCGGCTCCCACAGCGTCTCCCCCGACGGCGACCTGTGGCTCAGCGTGCTGGAGTCGACGGCTCAGCCCTTCTCGATGCGCTGACGCGCCGACGGCGGGAACCCGGGCGACCACACTCTGAGACGGGCGTGTCATTCCCTGGGTCGGTGGCAGTGTCGGGGGAAGAGAACTCGATCCCCCCAGGAGACCCCATGAGCGAGAACTGGTCCTTCGAGACCAAGCAGATCCACGCCGGGCAGGTGCCCGATCCCACGACCGGCGCCAGGGCGCTGCCGATCTATCAGACGACGTCGTTCCAGTTCCGCGACACCCAGCACGCCGCGGACCTGTTCAGCCTCGCCGAGCCGGGCAACATCTACACGCGCATCATCAACCCGACGCAGAGCGTCGTCGAGGAACGACTCGCGGCCCTCGAGGGCGGAGTCGGCGCGCTGCTGTTCGCATCGGGCCAGGCCGCCACGACCGGTGCGCTAACGAATGTCGCCGAGGCCGGTGACCACATCGTCGCCTCCGCCAGTCTCTACGGCGGCACCGACAGCCTGCTGCGCCACACCTTCCCGAAGCTGGGCATCACGGTGACGTTCGTCGAGGACTCCAACAACCCCGACGCCTGGCGGGCCGCCGCGCAGGACAACACCAAGGTGTTCTTCGGCGAGACGATCGGCAATCCCAAGGGCGACATCCTGGACCTGGCGGCCATCTCGGGCGTCGCCAAGGAGATCGGCGTGCCGTTCATCGTCGACAACACTGTCGCGACGCCGTACCTGCTCAACCCGCTCGAGCACGGCGTCGACACCGTCGTCCACTCCGCGACGAAGTACATCGGCGGCCACGGCACGACGATCGCGGGCGTCGTGATCGACGGCGGCACCTTCGACTACGGCGCGCACGGCAACAAGTTCCCCGGCTTCACGACCGCCGACCCGAGCTATCACGGCCTGGTCTTCGCCGAGGCGCTCGGGCCCGCCGCGTACCTCGCCAAGCTGCGCGTGCAGTACCTGCGCAACATCGGTGCCGCGATCAGCCCGTTCAGCGCCTTCCTGCTGGCCCAGGGCCTGGAGACGCTGAGCCTGCGCGTCGAGCGCCACATCGAGAACACCCGCCGGGTCGCGCAATGGCTCGAGGCCCGCGAGGACGTCTCCAAGGTGACGTGGGCGAGCCTCGACAGCAGTCCGTACAAGGCGCTCGCCGACAAGTACGTGCCGAAGGGCGCCGGCGCCGTGCTGACGTTCGAGCTGCCCGGCGGTGTCGACGCCGGCCGTGCGTTCATCGACTCGCTCGAGCTGTTCAGCCACGTCGCCAACATCGGCGACGTGCGCAGCCTCGCGATCCACCCCGCGAGCACGACCCACTCGCAGGGGACGCCCGAGGAGCACGCCGCGACCGGCGTCACGCCCGGTCTGGTCCGCCTCGCGATCGGGCTGGAGGGCATCGACGACATCCTGGCCGATCTCGACGCCGGACTCCGCGCCGCGAAGTGAGCCTCGCTCCCGGCATCGACCCCTCTCTCGTCACGGGTGCGTGGCGGGAGGGGGATCACCCGGGTGACCGGCAGTTCGCCCAGGTCGGCGACATCGCCCTCGACTCCGGGAAGACGCTGCCCGACGTCCGCATCGCCTACGAGACCTGGGGGACGTTCGACGGGTCCAATGCCGTGCTGGTGCTGCACGCCCTGACCGGAGACAGCCACGTCGCCGGCACGGCCGGACCCGGACACCCCACCGCGGGTTGGTGGGACACCCTCGTCGGACCGGGTCGCGCGATCGACACCGATCGCTTATACGTCGTAGCGCCCAATATCCTCGGTGGGTGTCAGGGAACGACGGGACCCGCGTCGCTGGACCGCGACGGCTTCCACTGGGGCGGCTCGTTCCCCGCGCTGACGGTGCGCGACCAGGTGCGGGCCGAGGCGGCGCTCGCGGACCGGCTCGGCGTCGAGCGCTGGCATGCCGTCGTCGGCGGGTCCGCCGGCGGCATGCGGGCGCTGGAGTGGGCCGTCGAGCATCCCGCGCAGGTCGATCGGCTCTTCCTGCTGGCGACGTCCGCGGCCGCCTCGGCCGAGCAGATCGCGCTGTCACGCACCCAGGTCGCGGCGATCGAGACCGATCCGGCCTGGTACGGCGGCGACTACTACGACGGTCCACAAGGGCCGCTCGCCGGCCTCGACCTCGCCCGGCGGATCGCGCACATCGCGTACCGCTGCGAGGGCGAGCTGGCCGACCGGTTCGGCCGCGCGGTGCAGGGCGACGGCACGTGGGCGGTCGACTCCTACCTCCAGCACCACGGCGCCAAGCTCGTCCGTCGCTTCGACGCCAACTCGTACGTGATCCTGACGTCCGCGATGGACACCCACGACATCGGCCGCGACCGCGGCGGTGTCGCGGCGGCCCTCGCCCGCGTCACGGCCCGAACCGTCGTGGCCGGCATCGACTCCGACCGCCTGTACCCGCTGCATCAGCAGCAAGAGCTCGCCGACCTGATTCCGACCGCGGAGGACCTGCGCATCGTGACGTCCGCCCACGGTCACGACGGCTTCCTCATCGAGTCCGACCAGGTCGGCGAGCTCGCCAGGGCGCTGCTTAGGGCCGGACGAGGATCTTGAGACGTGCTGGCGAGGCCGGCCGGGCCATCCGGGCCACGATGGGCCCGGCCGACGCTCACGGGCTCCAGCTCGTGCTGGAGCGGATCAGGAGAGGTGATGCACCTCCTGCTGGCCGTAGACCGGCGTCTCGATGCCCTCGTAGCGGGCCTTGAGCTGTAGCGCGAGATACAGCGAGTAGTGGCGCGACTGGTGCAGGTTCCCGCCATGCATCCACAGCTGGTCGACCTGTGTCGGCTTCCACATGTTGCGCTGCTCGCCCTCCCACGGGCCGGGGTCCTTCGTCGTGTCGGAGCCGAGGCCCCAGCACTTGCCGACCCGGTCGGCGGTCTCCTGGTCGATCACATCGGCGATCCAGCCGTTCATCGATCCGTAGCCCGTCGCGTAGACCACCAGATCGGCCTCGAGCTCGGTGCCGTCGGCGAGGACGACCGAGGTCTCCGTCAGGTGGTCGACCTGGCCGTGTGCCAGCTTGACCTCGCCGTCCGCGACGAGCTCGGCGGCACCGACATCGATGTAGTAGCCCGAGCCGCGGCGCAAGTAC
The DNA here is from genome assembly GCA_025964895.1 of Aeromicrobium sp. Lineage (GTDB taxonomy): Bacteria > Actinomycetota > Actinomycetes > Propionibacteriales > Nocardioidaceae > Aeromicrobium. The sequence goes on along the minus strand of JAOPXY010000094.1, from coordinate 13,983 downwards.
TTCATGAACAGGCCCGATCCGTCATCGCCCCAGTCGTGGTCGAAGCCGGCCGCCTCGAGCCGCGCGTAGAAGTCCTTGTCAACCTCGGCCATCTGCTGGTACGCCGGGATCTGGAACTCGTGCATGATCCGGTAGGGCAGCGAGGCGAAGATCATGTCGGCCTTGTCGGTCGTGACACCGGCCTCCAGCGCACGCTCGGAGTACAGGTCGCCGAGCCCGTACTCCATGAGCGACGCCGACTTCACGATGTGCGTCGACGACCGCTGCACCATCGTGACGTCCGCGTCGTTCTCCCACAGCGCGCCGCAGATGTCGAAGGCCGAGTTGTTGGACCCGATCACGACGACCTTCTTGCCCGCGTACGCCTCCGGCCCCGGGTGCTGGCTCGAGTGCTGCTGCTCGCCCTTGAACACCTCCATGCCGGGGAAGTGCGGGATGTTGGCCTTGCCGGACATCCCGGTCGCGAACACGAGCTGCGTCGGACGCAGCTCGACCGACGATCCGTCGCGGTCGACCGTGACGCTCCAGGTGCCGGCCTCTCCGTCGAAGGACGCCGACCGGACCGTCGAGCGCGACCAGTACGGCACCTCCATGACCTTGGTGTACATCTCGAGCCAGTCGCCCACCTTGTCCTTGGGTGCGAAGACGGGCCAGTTGCGCGGGAAGGGCAGGTACGGGAGGTGGTCGTACCAGACCGGGTCGTGCAGGCACAGGCTCTTGTAGCGCGAGCGCCACTGGTCGCCGGGACGGTCGTGCTTGTCGATCACGAGCGCCGGGACGCCCAGCTGACGCAATCGCGCCCCGAGCGCGATACCGCCCTGCCCGCCGCCGATCACGACGACGTACGGCTGCGTGCCGTAGCCGAGCTCGGCCTCGTCGGCGGCGCGCTCCTCCTTCCACGAGGCGCGGCCCTTCGACAGCTCGTGGCTGACGCCCTGCGGCCGACGCTCACCCAGGGGCTCCTCGTGGCCCTTGAGCTCGCGCAGGCTGGTCAGGAGCGTCCAGGCCTCGTCGCCCTTGAGGCGCAGGTGCCCCTTGCCGCGGCCCGTCGCGGTCTCGAACTCGATCCACGCCTCCGTCACGCCATCGCCCTCGGTCGGCGGCTCCGTCGTCGCGAAGCCGGACGGATCGGTGTCGGCGAGCCGGGCACCGAGCAGGTCGGAGACGCCGTCGCGTCCCTCGACGGTCGTGATGTTCCAGGTGAACGCGACCAGGTCACGCCAGTAGCTATTGGTCGCGAACATCGCCGCACCGGCCTCGACGTCCCGTGCGGAAAGGGCGCTCTCGAAGGCGCGGAGCCAGCGGTCGACGCGCTCCTGGGGTGTCACGCTGCTGGTCTCGCGCTCGATCGTCTGAGTCATGAAGACTCCTCTCGTGGATGTGACCCACAGCACACCGCGTCGATCCGATCGCGCGAAAGAGTTGCAGGAGGTTGCAACGCCGGCGCAACCCACGGGCGCCGAGGCTGCAGGCATGACCCGACCCGACACGACCCACGCGATCCGCGATGCGGAGCTCGGCGGTCGGCGCGCGCCGGGCCCCATCCGCTCGGTCATCCAGGCCTCGTGGCGACGCATGCGGGTGCAGGGCATGAGCCCCGGCGGCGCTCCCGAGATCGCGCCGCTCGCCCAGGACGACCTGTACCGCCGCCGCGAGGTCAGCGGTCTCCAGCCGCTCATGCCGCTGCTGCGCCAGCACCTGCTGCCGGCCTGCGCTGCGACGGGCCAGCTCATGGTCGTCGCCGACGTCGAGGGACGGGTGCTGTGGCGGGAGGGCCAACCCGGCGTCCTTCGCCACGCCGATCATCTGGGCTTCGTCGGCGGATCGGCCTGGACCGAGGGCAATGTCGGCACCAATGCGATCGGGACGTGCCTCGTGACGGAGTCGCCCGTCCACATCCACGCCGCCGAGCACTACGCCGAGGCGCACACCCCCTGGACGTGTGCCGCCGCACCGCTGCGCGATCCGGCGACGGGGCGCGTGCTCGGCGTCGTCGACCTGAGCGGTCCGGCGCACACCGTCCACGCCGGGACGCTGTCGATGGTGTCGCTCGCGGCGCGGCTCGCCGAGCTCGAGCTCCGTTCCGCCGCCCAGGAGCGCCTGCACGGACTGCGGTCGATCGCGGCACCGTTGCTGGCGCGGCTGACCGGCCGGGCACTCGTCGTCGCGACGGACGGAAGCGTCGCGGCCGCGACCGGGTTCGTGCCGCCGGAGCGGGTGGGCCTCCCGATCGGCTTCGCAGGTGGCGATGCATGGCTCGCCGGATTCGGCCTCGTCGTCGGCGAGCCCCTGCCCGGCGGGTGGCTGCTGAGGATGCCCGCCGGCGACGATGTGGAGTCGGCGTCCATCGCGTCGATCTCGCTCGATCTCGCGGCCCGGGCGCCGACCGTCACGCTGACCGGCGCCGGCGGCACGTGGACGCACGAGCTGACCCCGCGCCACGGGGAGATCCTGTTGTCGCTACTCATGCATCCCGAGGGGCGCTCGGCCTCGGAGCTCGCGGACGACCTGTTCGGCGATCCGGAGCGCACTGTGACGGTGCGGGCCGAGATGTCGCGCCTGCGCAAGGTGCTCGGCTCGGTCATCGCGCACCGGCCGTACCGGATCGCGCACGACGTCCGCGCCGACCTGATCGCACCGGCCGATCGACGCAGCGTCCTGACCGGTTCCAGCGCTCCCGTCGTCGCCCGCTGGCGGGCGTGACCCATCCTCGGCGGCGCGGTGGGGGTCAGAGCATGCGGCGGACGATCGAGAGCGGGGCGTACTTCATGACCTGGCCGATCGGAGCCCACGGCCAGGCCGGGACCGCCGCGTCGACGACCTCCCGCTCGATCTGCTTGACCAGCGCGCGGCAGCCCGTCTCGGTGTCGACCATCAGGCGGGTCTCCTGGACCACGGCCTCGTTCATCTCCGAGGCGATGTAGCCCGGGTAGAGCGTCGTGACCGCGATGTCGAGGGCCTTGCGCCCGATCAGGTCCGAGCGGATGCCCTCGGCGATCATGGCGACACCAGCCTTCGTCGCGGCGTAGGTCGTCATCGCCGACGGCATGCCCCGCATCGCCGACATCGATGAGATGACCACGAGGTGCCCGGCCTTGCGCTCGTAGAAGTGCTCCATCGCGGCCTCGCACTGGGCCAGCGCCGCGACGAAGTTGGTCTCAGCGGTCTGCCTGTTGGCGTGGAACTTGCCCGTGCCGATGCGTCCACCCTTGCCGAGGCCCGCATTGACGATGACCCGGTCGAGGCCGCCGAGCTCGCCGATCGACTGCCGGAAAACCGCGAACACCTGGTCGTGGTCATTCACGTCGAGCTCGTGGACGACGACCTCAATGGCCGGATGGGCCGCGAGTAGCTCGTCGCGCAACGCCTCCAGCCGGTCGACGCGCCGAGCGGTCAGCGCGAGGTGGTGGCCCGATGCGGCTAGCTCGCGCGCCATCCCGGCGCCGAGGCCCGAGCTGGCCCCCGTGATCAGCACGTTCCTTCGCATGTCAGTCCTTCTTCGCCATCTGGAACGAGGCCTTCTTCATCATCGAGTAGTACAGGGGGCGCGCGAAACGCTTCGCGGCGTACGCGATCTTGCCCTCGCGGTCGGTCAAGATGATGTGGCGCCCCTTCTCGACCCCCTTGACCACCTCGGCCGCGATGTCGTCTGCCGAGACCTTCGAGCCGTCGATCAGCTTGGCCGCGGATCGTTGCGCCGACGCGTCCTTGCCGCGCAGCGACCCGGTCAGGTTGGTCCTGAAGAACGTCGGGCAGACCACCGAGACGCCGACACCGTAGGGCTTGAGCTCGTGCAGGAGGGTCTCGCTCAGCGCCACGACACCGGCCTTGACCGCGTTGTACTCGCTCATGCGCGGTGGATGGACGAGCCCCGCGGCCGAGGCCGTGTTGACGAGCTGACCGGCGCGCTGCTGCTTGAGCAGCGGCGTGAACGTCCGGCACCCGCGGGCGACGCCGAGCAGGTTGATGTCGACGATCCACTGCCACTGGTCCATCTCGGTCAGCTCGATGCGGCCTCCCGCCGCGACGCCCGCGTTGTTGAACAATACGTCGAGGCCGTCCCACTGCTCGACGACCCAGTCGCGGGCCGTCGCCCAGTCCACGTCCTGCGTGACATCGAGGCGCAGGTAGTCGACGCCCGCCAGACCCAGCAGCGACTCGTGCATCTCGGCATGGACGTCGGTCGCGAGCACGCGACAACCCCGCCGGCTCAGCTGCCGCACAAGTGCGAGGCCCAGTCCGGACGCGGCGCCGGTGATCAGGATGCGGTCGGTCGGCTGGAACTTCATGATTCGGATACTACCGGTATCTGAACGATCGCCCTAGCGGAACGTGACCATGTCCCTCGGCAGGTGGGCGTGCTCGTTGAAGGCCAGCAGGCGCGTGCCCGTCCCGCCCACGATGACGGTCGTGACGCTCGCGTTGATCACCACGTCGTTGAGCCGCTGGAACAACGAGTCGTCGCCCGCCAGAAGGTGCGACACGACCATCGCGATGGGGCCGCCCGACGTGAACACCGCCACCGCCCGACCCGAGGTGGCGCGCGAGACGACCGCCTCGAGAGAATCCATGACCCGTGTGCGGAAGTCCGCATACGACTCCCCGGCGCCCTCTGCACCCCCCATCCACGCCGTGATCGCGCGGTTGAGGGACGCCTGGAACACCTTCGGGTCGTCGCTCATGGAGCCCGGCGCGTGGGCCCGCGCCAGGGCCAGGTGGTCGTACTCGTCCCAGCCGGCGTCAACGTCGTAGCCGTCGCCGCCGTACGCGTCGATCACGGCGATCGCGGTCTGCGCGTGGCGCTTCATGCCGCCCGCGACCGCATCGGTCGGCTCCCAGCCGGACGCCTCCCACGACGTCCCGAGGGCGTCGGCCTGGTCGGTGCCGAGCGCGGACAGCTGGTCGTAATTCGCCGTCCCCCACGAGGCCTGGCCGTGGCGGATGAGGTGGATGGTTCCCATGCCCGGAGCCTACGGCCACCAGCCGGGAGGGACGCCCTAGGTGCGGTTCGCGAAGACCCGCATCGTGAGGGGGCCGAACACGGCGACCAGCACGGCCGACATGATCAGCACGGTCGTGATCGCGCCGCCGTCGGGATCGCCGTCCATCAGGCTGCGGGCCGCGTCGACGAGGATCGTGACGGGATTGACCTTCACGATGCTCTCCAGCACGTCGGGCATCGTCTCCGGCGCCACGAACACGTTGGACAGGAACGTCAGCGGGAACAGCACCATCATGCTGACGCCCATCACGGCGTTCGGCGTGCGCAGCTTGAAGCCCAGGAGCGTCCAGATCCAGCTCAGGCTGAAGCAGAAGACCAGCAGCAGCGCGATCGCCGACACGACGCCGACGACGCCGCCCGCGGGGCGGTACCCCATGACCAGCGTCAGCACGATGATGATCGACGACGCCATCGTGTAGCGCAGCGTGTCGCCCAGGAGCGACCCCACCAGCAGGGACGGACGCCAGACCGGCAGCGACCGGATGCGGTCGAAGACGCCCTTCTCGATGTCGTTGTTGATCGTCATCGCGGTGTACATCGTGATCATGACGACGGTCTGCACCAGGATGCCCGGCGCGAGGTACGGCAGGTACTCCTTGGGCGAGCCCGCGATCGCGCCGCCGAAGATGTAGGTGAACATCAGGGTGAACATGATCGGGAACATCGTGACGTCGAACAGCTGCTCCGGCACGTGCTTGATCTTGAGCAGGGCGCGCCAACCGAACGTCAGCGACGACGACAGGGGCGTGGCAGCCGCCGGGCGTGCGCCCGACCCGAGCGCCGCGGCGACCTTCGTGTCCATGCGGGTTCCCGCGTCGACCGTCATGCGTTGACCTCCTCGTGCACGGCCTCGCCCGTCAGGGCGAGGAACACCTCGTCGAGGCTCGGCTGCCCGAGCGAGAACTCCGTCGTCGCGACACCGTGGTCGCGCAGCCGCGCCAGGGCCGCGGGGACACCCACCGGGTCCTCGACCCGCATGCTGATCGCGCACGGATCGCCCTCGCGGACGGCCTCGGTGCCCAGCGTGGACTCGAGCACCCGGACGGCCTCGTCGCGCTGCGCCGCGTCCGCGACCCGCACGTGCAGGGCGCCGCTGCCGACCGACGCTTTGAGCTCGCCGCTGGTCCCCTCCGCGATGACCCGGCCCCGGTCGATGACCGCGATGCGGTCGGCGAGCTGGTCGGCCTCGTCGAGGTACTGCGTCGTGAGCAGCACCGTCGTGCCGGCCGACACGAGCGCACGGACGATGTCCCACACCTGGTTGCGGCTACGGGGGTCGAGGCCCGTCGTGGGCTCGTCGAGGAACATCAGGTCGGGACGCACCACGATGCTGCCGGCGATGTCGATGCGCCGTCGCATGCCGCCGGAGTACTTCTTGACCTGCCGGTCGGCGGCGTCGGTCAGGTCGAACGCGTCGAGCAGCTCGGCCGAGCGCTGGCGCGCCTGACCCCAGCTGAAGCCGTACAGGCGGGCCAGCATCACGAGGTTCTCGGTGCCTGTGAGGTCCTCGTCGAGCGAGGCGAACTGTCCCGTCATCGCGACCTTCGACCGCACGACCCCGGCCTCGGCGACGACGTCGTGGCCCAGCACCAGCGCGGTGCCACTGGTCGGCTTGAGCAGGGTTGCCAGCATGCGGATCGTCGTGGTCTTGCCCGCGCCGTTGGGCCCGAGCACCCCGTAAACGCCTCCGCTCGGCACCCGCAGGTCGACGCCGTCGACCGCCCGGTTGTCGCCGAAGATCCTGACCAGGTCGTGGGTCTCGATCGCGTAGCTCATGGGTCCCATGCTGCCACACGATATTCCTTTTAGGAATACCGCGATGCGGGTCATGGGCACATTCCTGCGGCCTGTGCGCCACCCCGAACCCGTCCGGGTGGAAGCCGCAACGAATCCCGCAACCGGCCGTCCCCGCGGGCCGGCGAGCCGACCGTTGACCTCGACCCACTCATCCACCCATGACACCAAGGGGAATCTCTCGTGAACACCTCCATCGCCCCATCCACCGATCCACCGGCCACCGATCCACCCGTCGCATCGCGCACGCGACGGGCGACGGTCGTGGGCGCCGTCATCACGCTCATCGCCGCCGTCCTGCCCGCACTCGCGATCTCGTCGCCCGCGCAGGCCGCGGGCCAGACCGTCATCAGCCTCACCTTCGACGACGGCAACGCCGACCAGCTGCCCGCCGCATCCGCGATGGCAGCACGCGGCATGCACGGGACGTTCTTCGTCAACTCCGGCACGATCGGCCAGTCGGGCTTCATGACCCGCGCCAACCTGGAGGCGCTAGCCGCCGCCGGCCACGAGATCGCCGGGCACACCGTCAACCACCCCTCCTTGCCGTCCCTGCCGGAGACGGAGGCCAAGCGGCAGATCTGCCTCGACCGCAACAACCTCATCGACTGGGGGTTCAACGCGCGCAGCTTCGCCTACCCGTTCGCCGAGACGTCCGCCGCCCTCCAGGCCCTGGTCAAGCAGTGCGGCTACAACAGCGCGCGCAACCTGGGCGACCTCAAGACGCGCTTCGGTGGCACCGACGGGCTCTACGCCGAGACGACCCCGCCGCCCAACGCGTACGAGACGCGCGCGCTCGACCAGGTCGACTCGACATGGGCGCTGCAGGACTTCAAGGACGCCGTGACGAATGCGGAGAGCCACGACGGCGGCTGGGTGCAGTTCACGTTCCACAACATCTGCACCACGACGTGCGGTGACCTCGCGGTCACCCAGACCCAGCTGAACCAGTTCCTCGACTGGCTCGACCAGCGCGAGGCGACCCAGAACACCGTCGTCAAGACCGTCGGCGACGTCATCGGCGGCACGACGAAGCCCAAGGTCGTCGTGGCCGATCCCCCGCCGCCCACCGACAACACCGGGCTGACGAACCCCGGCTTCGAGACGATCAGCTCCAGCGGCGTCCCGGAGTGCTGGATGAAGGGCGGCTTCGGCAGCAACACGGCGCTGTTCGACACCGTCACGCCCGGTCACGCGGGAGAACGCGCCGGCCGGCTCACGGTCACGGACTACGCCGACGGCGACGCCAAGCTGCTGCCCGCCCTCGACCTGGGCACGTGCGCCCCGGGGGCGTCCTCGGGCAAGGCGTACAACCTCACGGCCTGGTACACCTCGACCGCGAACACCCAGTTCGACGTGTACCTGCGCGACTCGACCGGATCGTGGATCTACTGGGACTCCAGTCCCTGGTTCGGCCCGACGTCGGAGTGGACGCTCGCGAGCTGGACGACCGGCGTGGTGCCCGAGGGCTACACCGGCATCAGCTTCGGCCTGAACCTGTTCAGCAACGGCGTCCTGACCGTCGACGACTACGGCATCACGGTCGGCACCGCGACGGCGCCGACGACGACCGCGACGGTCACCCCGGCGGCGCCCAACGGCGCGGGCGGCTGGTACACGACGACGCCGGACGTGGCGCTCTCGCGGACCGCGGCTGCGGGCTGGACGATCCAGTACTCGCTCGACGGCACGACGTGGCTTCCGTACACCGCACCGTTCCCGGTGCCGAACGGTGTGACAACCGTGCTGTACCGGTCCAAGGGAGCCGGCGACTACGCGGAGACCACGCGGACGCTGACCCTCAAGGTCGACACCGCCAAGCCCACGGTCACCGCGGCGTTCGACGCGGCGACCCGCAAGCTCACCGCCACCGCGAGCGATGCGACGCCCGGATCGGGCATCGCGAAGATCGAGACCAGCACCAACGGGGGCACGACGTGGACGACGTACCCGGGAGCGATCACCGTCCCTGACGCCGCCACCAGCACGACGTACCAGGTGCGGGCGACGGACGCGGCAGGCAACGTCTCGGCGATCGCGACGCAGGTCGTGCCGCCGGAGCTCAAGACGTCCGCGACGATCGCGCCGGCGCAGCCGGACGGTGAGAACGGGTGGTACGACACGACCCCGACGATCACGGTGACCCGACTCGGCGCCACCCCGGCGGCGGAGTACTCGTGGAACGGCCAGGACTGGACGGCCTACACGGCGCCGGTCGCGGTGGCCGACGGCACGAGGACGTTCCGCTACCGGGGCGTCAGCGGTGCCGAGAAGGGTGCGATCAACCAACTCGAGGTCAAGGCCGACACGGTGAAGCCGACCGTCACGGCGTCGTTCGACAAGTCGTCCCGCACGCTGACGGCCACGGGAGACGACGCCTCCTCCGGCATCGCCAGGATCGAGATCAGCCGCAACGGCGGGACGAGCTGGACGACGTTCACCTCGCCGACGACGCTGTCGGACGACGCTGCGAGCCTGCAGCTGCGGGCGGTCGACCGGGCCGGCCACGTGTCCGCGACCCAGGCCATCGCGGTCAAGGCGCGCCAGGCCACCGCGTCCGTCGCAGTCGTGGTCACGAGCCCGCGGACGTTCGGCAAGGCGGCCGCGGCGCGGATCGTCGTGACCGGCGACGCGGACCTGCCGACCCCGACCGGCACTGTGACGGTCCTCGTGGACGGCCGACCGGTGGGCAGCACCTCGCTGTCCGGCGGGGCCACGACCGTCCTGCTGCCCGCCGAGCTGCGAGCCGGGAGCCACACGGTCTCGGCGACGTACGCCGGTGACGCGGAGACCAAGCCGGCCACGTCGGCGGGTGCTGCGCTCACGGTGCAGCGTGCCCTGCCGACGGTGTCGGTGAAGCCACGCTCGTCGCGGATCTCGAAGGGCTCGAGGCCGCGCGTGACCGCCACGGTCACCGTGCCGGGCACCGCCGTGCGACCGACGGGCCGGGTCGCCGTGCGGGTCGACGGCAAGGTGGTCAAGCGGGAGACCCTGCGCGCCTCCGACCGCGGGAAGCTGTCGATCCGGCTGCCGCGGATCTCCCGCACGGGGACGCACCGCGTCACGGTGACGTTCGAGGGATCCTCGGACATCCGGAGCCGTACCAGCAGCACGAGGACCATCCGCGTGCGCTGACCCCTCCGCAACGACACCGGGCCGGATCCCCGAGGGGGAGCCGGCCCGGTGCTGCGTGCCGTGGATCAGGCCGCGGGCGGCATGAGGACGGTGTCGATCAGGTAGACCGTCGCGTTGGCGGTCTGGACGCCGCCGCAGATGACGGCGGCCTGGTCGCCGACCAAGATGTCGTCGCCGGAGCCGGTGATCGTGAGCTCGGCGCCGTTTACGGTCTCGAACGTGCCGTCGATGTCCGCGGGCGCGATGCGCTCGGGGATCACGTGGTAGGTCAGGATGCTGGACAGCGTCGTGCCGCCGGCCTCCTTGGCGAGGGTGTCGATCGTGTCGGCCGGGATCTTGGCGAACGCGTCGTCGACCGGCGCGAATACCGTGAACTCGCCACCGTTGAGCGTGTCGACGAGGTCGACGTCGGGGTTGACCTGTCCACTGACGGCCTTGACGAGCGTCGTGAGCAACGGGTTGTTGCTGGCGGCCGTAGCGACCGGGTCCTGCGCCATGCCGCTGACCGAGCCGGCACCGTCCGGGACGGCCTTGGCGTAGTCCGAGCAGCCGGCACCGACGAGATCGGCGGCCGGATCGGCGGCACCGGCGTCCTCGGAGGGGGCCGCGGACGTGGCGGTGTCATCGGCCGGCGCTGCCGCATCGCCCTCGGAGTCGCTCGAACCGCAGGCCGCGGTGAACAGTGCCATCGAGGCAACCGCTGCGACGGCGAAGCTCTTGGTGGTTGTACGCATGATGTGTCTCCTTGGTGGTGGGATGTCTGCGATGTGTCGGGGTGCTGCTACTCGACGCGGAACTGGACGCTGTGCCAGCCGGTCGTCCCGTTCGGGCGAATCGGGGCCCGATCGGAAGTCTGTGTCTCGCCGTCCTTCGTGGTGGCGCGGATCGCGACCTGGTGGACGCCGGTCGTGGCGTCGTCCCACTGGTACGACCACTGGCGCCAGGTCTCGACGGTGTCCTCGGTGCCGAGCTCGGCCTCGACCCACTCCCCCTTGTCGATGCTGAGCTCGACCTTCTCGATGCCGACGGTCTGCGCCCACGCGATGCCACCCATCCGGACGGCGTCCTTCGCAAAGGCCTGGAAGGACTTCGGCACGTCGATGCGCGAGGAGAACTTGATGGGCGCGAGCGCGGTGTAGTCGCGAGTCGTCCAGTAGCCCTTGAAGTCCGCGAAGCGGGTGACCTCGATCTCGGTGAGCCACTTGGTCGCGGACACGAAGCCGTAGAGGCCGGGGACGACGAGGCGGGCGGGGAAGCCATGGGCCAACGGGAGCGGCTGGCCATTCATGCCGATCGCGACCATCGAGTTGCGGTCGTCGGTGACGGCCTCGAGGGGCGTGCCGGCGGTCCAGCGGTCGGCGCTGGTCGACTTGATCGCATCCGCCCCGGCCTGCACGCCGGCCATCTCCAGCAGCGTCGCGGTGCGGACGCCGAGCCACAGGGCGTTGCCGACGTACGGTCCGCCGACCTCGTTCGAGACGCAGGTCAGGGTGACGCGGTGCTCCTCCAGGGCCATGCCCATGAGATCGCGGAACGACAGGTTGACCTCGCGGTCGACCATGCCGTGGATGCGCAGGCTCCAGCCCTCGGCAGGCACGTCGGGGATGCGCAGGGCGGTGTCGACGCGGTAGAAGTCGCGGTTGGGGGTCACGAACTCGCTGACGCCCGTGACGTCGACCTGCGCGCCGGCGGGCACCTCAGGGGCTGCGGTGGCGGCGCGGGGCAGGCGGATGCCGGAGCGCGAGGCGGCCGCGGCGGCGTCGCCGAAGAGACGACCCACGGTGCCGCCCACGATGGCGAGCGCCGTCACGCCCAGCGCGGCCTTCAGGAAGCCGCGCCGGCCGAGGCCCAGCGGATGGGCGGCCGCGGCGGCGGCGCGTCCGCGGAGATTGGCGAGCACGAGCAGCAGCGCGCCGAGGCTCACGAGCAGCGTCACGACGGAGGGAACGAGGGTCAGTGCCCGGCTGGCGGTCGTGGTGCGGTCGATCGCGGCGGCCACGATGGCCAGCGCGCCGAGCAGCGCCACGACGATGATCGCGAGGCGCGGGCGCCGGCGTCCGACGATGCCGGCGACGATCGCGACCAGCGCGAGCGTCGCGACGACGCCGCCGATCAGGACCGGCTTGTCGGCGGTGCCGAACTGCTTGACCGCGAACTCCTTGAGGAACGGCGGCGCGTAGTCGACGGCGCGATTGCCGACCGACTCGATCGGCGACGGCACGCCCTGCAGCAGGGCGGCGACGCCCGTGCCGACGGCCACACCGGACGCGGCGGCGAGGAAGCCCGCCAGGGCGCCGGCCCACCACGGGGCGGCTGCTCGGTCCTGCGTGGTCGTGGTCACACCTTGCGTTCGGCGCCCTCGACGGGGTGGATGGGTCGGAGCGGGAAAAAGTTCTCCAGCCGACTCGTGAGTAACGAATCGGCGCTCCTACAGTGGGCGGATGAGTGAGTCAGCAACCGTCAGCTTCCCGTCCGACAGCTCCACCTCGGCGGCCCGCACCGTCATGGCCGCGGCGCTGCAGAAGGCCGACCCCGTCGGCTCGCGCGCGGTGGAGAACGAGACCAACTGGCGTCGCAGCTACCTGATCCACTTCCGCCGCGCGGTCGAGGCGGGCATCGGTGAGCCGACCGCCGCGCGCAGCATCGCCACCGACGGGTTGCGCAGCGCCCACGACCTCATGCGCTTCGGCCACGTCGCCCTCGACGAGGCGATCGACGGCACCGCGCTGACCCAGGCGTTCCACACGCGGACTGTCACCGGCACGGCCGACGCCGACACCGAGCTGTCGATCCCCTACCGCGGCGAGCGCCTCAGCGGCGGGGCCCTGGTGGCGCAGCTCGAGCGCTGGGTCGGTGACGGAGTCATCACGCGCTCGTGCGCCGAGGCGGTGCAGACCGTGCAGGACAATCCGGAGTGGCTGCGGCTCGACGGCGACACCGTCGTCGTGCTGGGGGCCGGGGCCGAGATGGGTCCCTACCGCGCGCTGCTGCGCTGGGGTGCCGACGTCGTCGCGGTCGACCTGCCCCGCGCCGACGTGCAGGACCGCATCCGCACGCAGGCCTCGGGGTCGGCCGGCACCGCACACCTGCCGGCCCGGATCGTCACGAACGGTGACGACTCCGGCGCGGACCTGCTGACCGAGCTGCCCGGCATCGCCCACTGGCTCGGCGGCCTGCCGGGACGGCTCGTGCTCGGCAACTACTGCTACGCCGACGGCGGCACGCACGTGCGGCTGTCGATGGCCGCCGACGCCCTGGCCGAGCACCTGGTCGCCCACCGTCCTGACACCGCGCTGGCCTTCCTCGCGACCCCCACCGACACCTTCGCGGTCGCGGCCGAGGAGGTGCGGCAGGCGAACGAGGCCTACGCCGGCACGTCCCGCCTGGTGCGGACGCCGCTGAGGGTCGTCAGCGGCGGCCGGCTGCTGCAGCGCAACTACCCGCCGGGAGCCGATCCCGGCGTCTGCGACGCCCTCGTGCCGCAGCAGGGTCCCAACTACGCGCTCGCGAAGCGGCTGCAGCGCTGGCGTGCGACGGCCTCGCGTGCCCAGGGCACGACCGTGTCGCTCAACGTCGCCCCCGCGACCCGCACGCGGTCGGTCGTCAAGAACAAGGCACTGGCCGCGGCGTACGCCGGAGCGCACCGGTTCGGCGTCGAGGTCTTCGACCCCGCCACCAGCAACACGCTGATGGCGGCCCTGCTGGCGTACGACCTGCGCTCGGGCGCCGGCCCACAGGCCGAGCCGTGGCAGGACGAGGCGGTGAACGCCGCGCACGGCGGGCTGTGGACCGCGGCCTACCACCCCCGCAGCGCCCTCGGTCTCGCCGCCGTCCTCGGCGTGGGTGCCCTGCGCGGCTGAGCTGCGGCCCTGCTCGGTTTACCCGGTTAACCGGGTAAACCACGACTCCCACGGGCGACTGACGCGGAGGATCCTCACCGCCACGGGCAGATCTGCGCCACCCCGGGCAAATTCACCCAGCACCGTGGTGGTTTACCCCGGTAACCGGGTAAACCACGACCCACCACCCTCGACGAAGGTGAACGCGGCGGG
>JAOPXY010000083.1 GCA_025964895.1 Aeromicrobium sp. | reverse complement strand
TCGGTGGTGACCCTCTGATGTCGGAGGCACGCATCCAGAAGGTCGTCACCTCCGGCCAGTTCGCCCTCGACGGCGGCAGCTGGGACGTCGACAACAACGTGTGGCTCGTCGGCGACGACGCCGAGGTGCTCGTGATCGACGCCCCGCACGACGCCGCCGCGATCCTCGACGCGATCGACGGGCGCACCGTCGTCGCGATCGTCCTGACGCACGGCCACAACGACCACATCAACGCCGCGGTCGAGCTGGGACGCGCGACGGGAGCCCAGGTGTGGTTCCCGCCGGAGGACCGGATGCTGTGGGACGCCGAGCACGACTCGCCGCCGGACCAGGAGCTGCACTCCGGCGCTACGTTCGAGGTCGGTGGGACGACGCTGCGAGCGATCTCCACGCCGGGACACTCGCCGGGCAGCACGTGCCTGTACGCCCCGGACCTCGGCGCGGTGTTCTCCGGCGACACGCTCTTCAACGGCGGTCCCGGGGCGACGGGCCGTTCGTACTCGGACTTCGACACGATCATCGAGTCGATCCGGGAGCGCCTGCTGACGCTGCCCGAGGAGACCGTCGTCCACACCGGTCACGGCGACGACACGACGATCGCCGCGGAGAAGCCGCACCTCCAGGAGTGGATCGCCCGGGGTCACTGACCCCGGACGATCCCCGGCTGGATCACTGCCGGCTGGGCCACAACAGCTTCGCAGCCACGATGCCGGCGAGAAGGACGCCGGCGGCGATGAGCGGGCTCTTGTCGGCCTCCTTCGCGCGGGACTTCACGTCGAGCTTCGCCGCGAGGGCGTCGACGGTCTCACCGAGGTGCTCGCGGGTATCGGCGATCTCCCGCTCCAGGTCGTCGGTCATGACTGTCCCTCGGTTCCGTGTCGAGCGGTGTCGATGTCGGCCTTGACGCTCTCGACGCGCTCGTTCGGCGCCTCGGCGATGTGGCTGATCTTCCCCTTGCCGACCAGCGCGGCGACACCCGCGGCGGCGAACAGGACGATCGTCACGATCCCGGCCGCGATCCAGGGTGCGAGGCCTTCGGCGATCGCCAGGATGATCGTGGCGATGAGCGCGCCGAGGCCGTAAAGAGCCAGGATGCCGGCACCGCCGAACAGGCCGGCGCCCAGGCCGGCCTTCTTGCCGGTCTCGGCAAGATCGCGCTTCGCGAGCGCGAGCTCGTCACGGATGAGCGTCGAGATGTCCTCCATCGCCTGGGTCATCAGCTGACCGGTGGAGGCCTCGTCCGGCGGCGTGCGCGGATCGCTCACGAGGTGCCCTGACCGGGCCCGACCGTGTCGCCCTGCTCGTGGTCGTCGTTCGTCGAGGAGATCTTCTCGGCGACCTTGTCCTTGACGTCGCCGGCAGCGGTCTTGGCCTGCGACTGCACCGTGTCGACAGTGTCCTGGACCTTGGGGTTGTTCCAGGTCTTGGTGGCCTGCGTCTTGATCTGTTCGTACCGCTCGCGTCCGGCGCGGGAGCCGAGGACGTACCCCGCACCTGCGGCGACGAGCAAGGTCAGCTTCTTCACCGTGAACCACTCCTGAGTCATGTGTTGAGGAACTGGGTTCGTACCCCGTCTCGCGCACATGAACCACGGGTGGCTCAGGCACGGACCGGCGCTCCGGCTCCCATCGCCCATCGGATCGCCGAGGTGATCGCGATGCCGCTGGTCCGCACCGCGGTCGCCTCAGTGAGCGGCAGCCACGGCAGACGCAGGGGGATCCGGGTCCATCGCGGCATCATCGCCACGGCGGCGGCCGACAGCAGGCCATAGGGCGCGCGCAGCGCCAGCGGCACCGGGGGATGGACGAGGATGAACCGGGCCGCCTGACGCGCCGCCGGTGTGCCCTTCAGCTCGGGCCGGTAGAGCGCCATGACCTCGTCGAGCTCCGCCACGGTCTCGGGCACGTCGTGGGCGCCCAGAGCGCGAGCCACGTGCGCCGCCTCCGAGACGTAGGCGTCACGCCCGGCGGCGTCGAGGGGCCGCGCGCCGTAGCGGTCGTGCGCGCGCAGGAAGCTGTCGATCTCGGCGACGTGCACCCATCGCAGCAGGTGCGGGTCGGACGCGGCGTACGGGCGTCCGTCCGGCGCGGTGCCGGTGATCCGCCCGTGCACGGCACGGACGATCGCGATCGCGCGGTCGGCGTCCTCGATCGTCCCGAAGGTCGTCTCGGCCAGGAAGGTACTGGTGCGCTGGAGGCGTCCCCAGGGATCGCCGCGGTAGCCGGAGTGCTGGTCGACCGCCGCCATCGCGAGTGGGTGCAACGACTGCAGCAGCAGCGCGCGCATGCCACCGACGAACATCGACGCATCGGAGTGCACGCGCACGATCGACGACTCGGGACCGAACCGGCGCGGCCCCTCGGCGAGATGGATGCGGTCGCGTCGCGCGGGCCCCTCCTCGCCGGCCACCCTCGAGAAGATGACGCCACCGACTCGGGACTGCAGGGAACTGAACATGTTCACCCGTCCAGTCTGCGCTCCCGACCCGAATCCGCCTCCCCGCTCCGAATCCCGCTCTCCCGCCTGGTGGGGGATTCCCACGAGAACCCCGAAATCCGACAACATCACCCCGCTTTCTGGCCCGGCGGTCAGGCAGCACCCCGTTTCCTGACACATGACCCCGGTTGCAACAGGGGCCAGGTGCCGGGAAACAGGGTCAAGCCCGAAAGTTCTCGGGGTTCTCCTGGGAAACCGCGCCCGGCGGGCGGGCGGCCGGGGCGGATTGGGGGTCAGCTGAGGTTGGTCAGCAGTGCGCCCCGCTCGGCGCGCCGGCGGGCCTGCTCCTCCGGGTCCGGGACGGGCACCGCGGCGATAAGGCGACGCGTGTACTCCTCCTGAGGGTTGCCGAGCACCTGGTCGCGGGGACCGATCTCGACGAGCTTGCCGTGCTGCATGACCGCGACCCGGTTCGCCAGCGTGTCGACGACCGCGAGGTCGTGGCTGATGAACAGGCAGGCGAACTGCAGGCGCTGCTGCAGCTGCGTGAACAGCTCCAGCACCCGCGCCTGCACCGACACGTCGAGGGCCGACGTCGGCTCGTCCGCGATCAGCAGATCGGGGTCGAGCGACAGGGCCCGGGCGAGGCTGACCCGCTGGCGCTGGCCGCCGGACAGCTCGTGCGGGAAGCGCTCGGCGTAGCCGCCGCCCAGCTCGACGCTGTCGAGCAGCGAGGCCACCTTGGCGTCGATCTCGGACTGGTTCATGTCGGTTTGCACGTGCAGCGGCTCCGCGATGCACTGCCCGATCGACATGCGCGGGTTCAGCGACGACGCGGGGTCCTGGAACACGAACCCGAAGCGCGACCGCAGCGGACGCAGCTCGCGGTCGCTGCGGCCCGACACCTGGTTGCCCGACACGTGGATGACGCCGGACGTCGGCTGCTGCAGCCCGACGGTCGTCCGGCCGATCGTCGACTTGCCCGATCCGGACTCGCCGACCAGGCCCAGCACCTCTCCCTTGCGCACCTCGAGCGACACGTGGTCGACGGCGCGGAACGCCGGCTGGCCGAGTCGGCCGGGGAACTCCACGACGAGGTCGTCGACCTTCAGGATGAGGTCGTTGTCGTCGACCAAGCCCGGCCCGTCCTCGCGTCCCAGGTGCGGCACGGCGTCCAGGAGCGCGCGCGTGTACGGGTGCCGCGGCGTCGCGAACAGCTCGCGCGCGGGCGCCTGCTCGACGATTGTGCCGCGGTACATCACGACGACCCGGTCGGCCATGTCGGCGACGACGCCCATGTTGTGCGTGATCAGGACGATCGCGGTGCCCAGCCGGTTACGCAGCGACAGCAGGAGCTCCAGGATCGCGGCCTGCACCGTGACGTCGAGCGCGGTCGTCGGCTCGTCGGCGATGATGACGTCCGGGTCGCACGCGATCGCCATCGCGATGACGACGCGCTGCTTCTGCCCGCCCGACAGCTGGTGCGGGTAGTAGTTGACCCGCTCCTCCGGATCGGGCATGCCGACGAGCTCGAGCAGCTCCACCGCACGGGCGCGGGCGGCCTTCTTCGACATCTTCTGGTGGGCCTGCAGGCCCTCGACGATCTGCCAGCCAACCGTGTAGACGGGGTTGAGGGCCGTCGCGGGCTCCTGGAACACCATCGACACCTGGTCGCCGCGGATCGGACGCAGCGACGCGGTTGCCATGCCGAGCAGCTCGCGATCGCCCAGCCGCGCCGATCCCGACACCTCGGCGGTCGACGGCAGCAGGCCCAGCACGGCGCGCGAGCTGACCGACTTGCCCGACCCCGACTCGCCGACGACCGCGACGACCTCACCGGGGGCGACGTCGAAGCTGATGCCCCGGACGGCGCGGACCTGTCCCGCATCGGTGCGGAACGAGACCGCCAGATCGGTCAGCGACAGCGCGGCGACCTTCTTCGTCTCGGCGGGAGCGACGACTGCGGTCGCCGTGTCACCCTCCAGCTCCTGGAACTCGTGCTCGATCTCGGCCTGGTCGGCCTCGCTCGTGTCGGCGCCACGGGTGCGCAGCAGCGGGTTGAGGATGTCGTTGAGGCTTTCGCCGACGAGCGTCGCGCCCAGCACGATCAGCACGATCGCGAGGCCCGGGAAGACGCCCGTCCACCAGATGCCCGACGACGCGTCCGGCAACGCCTTGTTGAGGTCGTAGCCCCACTCGGCTGCGGCCGACGGCTCGATGCCGAAGCCCAGGAAGCCAAGGCCGGCCAGCGTCAGGATCGCCTCGGACGCGTTGAGCGTGCCGATGACCGGCAGCGACGACGAGACGTTGGAGAAGATGTGCTTGCGCAAAATGCGTGGGGTGCGCACGCCGATGACCTTGGCGGCGTCGACGTACGGCTCGGCCTTGACCGACAGCGTCGCGTTGCGGATGACGCGGAAGTACTGCGGCACGAACACGACGGTGATCGACACCGCGGCCGCGACGATGCCGCCGACGGCGCCGCTGTTGCCGCCCGACAGCACGATCGAGACGACGATCGCGAGCAGCAGGGACGGGAACGCGTAGAGGGCGTCCATGACCAGCACGAGCACGCGGTCGAGCCAGCCGCCAAGGTAGCCGGACACGAGTCCCAGCGGCACGCCGATCAAGCCCGACAGCACGACGGCCAAGATGATGACCTCGACCGCGGTGCGCGCGCCGTAGATGACGCGCGACAGCACATCGGTGCCGCCGACCGTCGTGCCGAACCAGTGATCCGCGGACGGACCCTGCTGGGTGCCGAACACGACGCCGTTCGCACGGTCGGCGTTGAAGTCGTACGGGGCCAGCCACGGGGCGAAGATCGCGACGACCAGGAACAGGCCGACGAGGCCGAAGCCCAGCAGCAGCATGAAGCGCTGCAGCCCGTGGGACTGCCTCACGACGGAGGGGACGAGCGAGCCCGGGAAGCGGTTGGTCATCAGAACCTCACTCGCGGGTCGACGAAGGCGACGACGACGTCGATCAGGAAGCTCATCGCGCCGACGATCAGCGCGATGAGGGTGACGATGCCCTGCACCGCCAGGAAGTCACGCCTGATCAGGTACTCCGACAGCTGGTAGCCCAGGCCCTTCCACTCGAAGGTCGTCTCGGTGAGGATCGCACCGCCCAGCAGCAGCGCGACCTGCATGCCCATGACGGTCACGACCGGCACGAGCGCGTTGCGGAAGGCGTGCTTGTTCATGACCCGGCGCTCGGAGATGCCGCGCGCCCGGGCCGCGGTGACGTAGTCCATGCGCAACGTCTGCAGCAGGTTGACCCGCACGAGGCGCAGGAACACGCCGCCGGTCAGCAGGCCCAGGGCGATCGCCGGCAGCATCGCGTGCTTGAGCACGTCGCCGATCAGCGCGGGGTCTCCCCACAAGATGGCGTCGACGATCATGATGTTGGTGTGCGGGTTGACGTCCTGCAGCGTCAGCTCGGTCGCGATGCTCGCCCGTCCGGACGAGGGCCAGCCGAAGGGCGTGAACGCCAGCTTGAGCAGCAGGCCCACGAAGAACACGGGGGCGGCGTAGACCAGGATCGAGAACAGCCGCAGCAGGACGTCGGGCACGCGGTCGCGGTAGCGGGCGGCGATCCGTCCGAGCGGGATGCCGACCGCGACGGCGACCAGCATCGACCAGAACGCGAGCTCGAGGGTCGCCGCACCGTTGACGACGAGGATGTTGGACACCTCGCGGTTGTCGGTCAGCGTCGTGCCGAAGTCGCCGCGGAACAGGCCCGAGATGTACTCCCAGTACTGCGTCAGGATGGGGCGGTCGAGGCCGGCGTCGGCCTTGCGCTCGGCGATCTGCGCGGCGGTGAGCCGGCCGCCGAGGGCGGCCTGGATGGGATCGCCGATGACGCGCATCAGGATGAACACCATCGTGACGAGCACCCAGATCATCGGGATCAGCAGCGCTAGCCGGACCAGCAGGTAGCGGACCAGTGGGCTCAGCGGTCCCCGGCGGGTGGACGGGATGGGGTCACCCGGTTCGAGCGGGGCGAGCACTTCGGCGGTGGTCATGCGTGTCTCCTGTGACTCGGCTGTCGAACGCGATGGGGCCCCTTGAGCCTGTCGAAAGGTGATCTTCTCGACAAGCCCAAGGGGCCGGGGTCGTGGCTGCTACTTCGACAGCGAGGTGAAGCGGAACTTGAACGACGGGTCGAGCGTCTCGTCGAGGCCCTTGACGCTGTCGACGCCCACCGCGACCTGCGATCCGGTCAGCAGCGGCAGATAGGGCACCTGGTCCGCGAGCCGGTCCTGGATCTCCTTCAGAGTCGCCTCGCGCGAGGCCTTGTCACCGTCGGTGCGCTCGCTGTCCAGGAGCTTGGTCATCTCCGGGTCGGCGAACTCGGTGTCGAGGTCGTTGTAGTGCGAGTTGGTGAAGTTGCCGCTCTTCTCCTTGTC
>JAOPXY010000056.1 GCA_025964895.1 Aeromicrobium sp. | reverse complement strand
CTCTGATCCACCTCGAGATGTCCGCGGTCAACCCGGTGGAGGTGCTACCGGGCGCGTGGAGCACGCGTGTCGAGGAGATCGCCGCCGAGCTCGCCGACAGCATCCTTGTGGGTGCGGGCCAGTTCTGCACGAATCCGGGCCTCATCGTCTCGGTCGGCGAGGAGACCACCCGAGGGATACGCGAGGGGCTAGCGACGCGGCTCGGCGATCGTCCGGCCGGAACGCTGCTGGGTGCTGGCGTCGCGGAGAACCTTCGTGCCGCACAGATGGAGCTTCGCGATGCCGGTGCGAGCCTCGTCGTCGAAGGTCCTGCAGGCCCGGGTGCGTGTTCTGTCCCCAACACGCTCCTCGAGGTTTCCGCTGCGGCCTTCGTAGCGGCACCGGAAAGACTTGCCACAGAAGCGTTCGGCAACTGTTCGCTGCTCGTGACCTGCGCGGACGAGGCTGAGGCTGCGGCGTGCCTCAGCCAGCTGCGTGGCAACCTGACCGGGACGATCTATTCCTCTCTCGACCTCGACAGCGTCGCCTACGCCGTGGTCGAGCCGGTCCTGCGCGAGCGCGTGGGGCGGCTCCTCAACGACAAGGTCCCGACTGGCGTTGCGGTCGACCCCGCCATGAACCACGGCGGCCCCTACCCGTCGTCGGGTCACCCGGCTTTCACAGCCGTGGGTATCCCGGCCAGCCTGCGACGCTTCGGCGCCCTGCAGAGCTATGACAATGTGCCGGGCGAGCGACTCCCCGAGGAGCTCCGTCCGGACAACCCCTTGGGGATCCAGCGCTGCGTCGACGGTGTGTGGACGACGGAGAAGGTCTCGTGGTGAGCGCGACGCCCGTCGTCGGCGACATGGCGGGCGAGTTTCCCGGCGGGCACTGCCTGAGTCGGATCTGGTTGCCGGCCGAACGCTGTTCCGCCGGCATCGGGGGGCCGACGGTGGCGATCGTCCAGGAGGACGGGGTGTGGATCGGATCGTTCTCCCACGACACGATGTCCGATGTGCTCGATAGGGCGGACTTGCTTCAGATCTTCGAGGAGCCGGACTTGGTGCGTGTCGCCTCCGTGGAGGAGGCGATGGCCAGCAGCCGATATGACGTCGCCGACGAAAGAGACGTCAGATTCCTCGCGCCCGTCGACCTGCAGGTGATCAAGGCGTGTGGAGTGACCTTCGCAGCGAGCCTGTTGGAGCGTGTCATCGAGGAGAGGGCGAAGGGCGATCCCCAGAGCGCCGCCATCTTGCGCGATGAGCTGACGGCGACCGTGGGCGCTGGCCTCTCCAAGGTCCGGCCCGGCAGCGAGGGGGCCCAGCAGGCCAAGGAGGTACTGGTCGCCGCCGGTATGTGGTCGCAGTATCTCGAAGTGGGCATCGGCCCGCACGCGGAGGCATTCACCAAGGCCCCGCTGCTTTCTGCCGTGGGGACGGGTGCTCGAGTGGGTGTGCGGTCAGACTCGCACTGGAACAATCCCGAACCGGAGATCGTCCTTGTCGTCGACTCGGGCAACCGCGTGCGTGGCGCCACGATCGGCAACGACGTGAACCTGCGCGACTTCGAGGGACGCAGCGCGCTGCTGCTCGGCGAGGCGAAGGACAACAACGCCAGTTGCGCGATTGGCCCGTGGATCCGAGTGTTCGATGAGGACTTCACCGAGGCCGCATTGATGGCTGGCCGTGTCGAGATCGAGATCCACGGCACGGACGGCTGGTCCACGTCGTCGAGCTATGCGCTGAGCGAGATGAGCCGCCCCGTCGCCGAGCTGGTGCATCAGGTCGGGGGGGCCACGCATCAGTACCCGGATGGCTACGCCCTCTTCCTGGGCACGGGTTTCGCGCCGAGCGCAGACCGGGACCAGCCGGGTGCAGGGTTCACCCATCACCCGGGGGATCGGGTCGAGATCCGGCACGAGCTCATCGGCACGCTCACCAACTGGGTGGGGGCCGCGGAGGAGCTGCCGCCGTGGGAGTTCGGCGTCCGTGCTCTGTGGAACAACCTCGACGCGCGTCGGAGCTGACCACTCACGCATGCGCCTGTCTGCGTCCTCGTCGGGACGCTGGCAGGCGCTTCGTCGATCCCGGCCAGGTGCCGGATAGCGGGGGAGTGAGGCCTCGCGAAAAACGGTGTCATTTCCATCGATGTGACCGTTGACACATGCCGCCTACCTCAGTAGTGTTCTGCGAGGCGGAGCAAACGTTCCGTGTGAAGGAATAACAGGAAGCAGGCGGGAGGACGATGAGCGAGCCGGATGTGCGGTTGGCGGTCCACGGCAGGTCTGCGACGGTCACACTCAGTCGGCCGGAGCGGCTCAACGCCCTACGCGAAGAGACGCTTCGGGACCTTGAGAGCGTGTGGACCGAGATCGAGTCCATGGACGATCTTGCGGTCGTGGTGATCAAGGGCGAGGGTCGAGCATTCTCGGCCGGAGCGGATGTCAACAGCATTCACACCCAGGACGTCGTGGGCAGCGACAACTTCATGCGCCGCGGTCAAGCGATCTTCACCCGCATCAACACGGCGCGGGTCGTCACGGTCGCGGCTGTCCACGGGTATGCGCTGGGTGGCGGTCTCGAGCTGGCCATGGCCTGCGACACGCGCGTCGCGGCCCGCAGTGCGGTTCTCGGTCACCCGGAGTCGACCCTGGGCCACCTTCCCGGCTGGGGCGGCACGCATCGTCTTCCCGCGCTCGTCGGCCGCAGCGCCGCACTGGAGCTGATCGTCGGGGGCGAGCGCATCAGCGCAGAGCGTGCCTGCGGTCTCGGGCTGGTGGACCTGGTGGTGGATGACGTCGAGCTGGACGAGCGTGTCGACCGCGTGGTGGACCTGTTTCTGCAGCGACCGACCGAGATCGTGCACCTTGCCAAGGAAGCTGTCCTGGTCGGTGACCTGTTCGGGCCGGCGGCCGCTGAGCGTGCCGAGCGGGTAGGCATCGCCGTGCTGCGGGATCGCGACGGCAGCACGACCACCAGGCAGAAATTTCTCGCGGCCGGATCGCTCGGAACCAGGAGGGCACGATGACAACCTCATTGCTGCAGACCAGTGGAATCACGAAGTCATTCATGGGAGTCATGGCCCTCAAGGGTGTCGACCTTTCGATCTCCGCAGGCGAGGTGCTTGCCCTGGTGGGGGAGAACGGCGCAGGCAAGTCGACGCTGATCAAGATCCTCTCGGGCGCCACGCGGCCCGACGAAGGCTCGATCAGCATCGACGGTGAGCCGGTGATCTTCAGCACCCCGATCGATGCCGCCGACAGCGGGATCGCCACCGTCTACCAGGAGTTCAGCCTTTTGCCCTCGCTGAGCGTCGCGGAGAACCTGATGTTCAGCGACAACGTGCGCGCCGGAGGCTTCATCGACTGGGCAGGCATGCGGGTCGCGGCTGCCGAAGCCCTGCAGCGTCTCGGTGTCGACCTGGACCCGAACGCGCTGGTGAGCTCGCTCAGCATCGCCGAGCAGCAGATGCTCGAGATAGCCAAGGCGCTCCACACGCAGGCGCGGATCCTGGTGCTCGATGAGCCGACCGCCGTGCTCGGCGGGCACGACGTGAGCCGCCTGCTTGACCTCATCCGCTCGCTCAGCGGGCGGGGTGTCGCGGTCATCCTGATCTCGCACC
Source organism: Aeromicrobium sp. (assembly GCA_025964895.1). Lineage (GTDB taxonomy): Bacteria > Actinomycetota > Actinomycetes > Propionibacteriales > Nocardioidaceae > Aeromicrobium. Next base: position 14,986 of record JAOPXY010000056.1, on the reverse strand, counting down.
ACCTCGAGGAGATCTTCGAGGTCGCCGATCGCTATCTCGTCCTGAAGGACGGCGAGCAGGTCGGCCAAGGCGCCGTGAGCGACATCGACAAGGAGGGGCTGGTCTCCCTCATGGTGGGACGCAGCCTGGTCGACCGCGAAGCGGTGCAGCAGGTGCGTCATCACGTCGACGACAGGGTCGCTCTTCGCGTCGACTCTCTGACTCGCGACGGAGTCTTCCAGGACGTCAGCTTCTCCATCAGAGCTGGTGAGGTCTTGGGCATGGCGGGTTTGCGCGGTGCGGGGCGCACCGAGGTGGCCAGGGCGGTCTTCGGCATCGATCGCGCCTCTTCTGGCGAGGTCTTCGTCGATGGCGCCAAGCTGCGCCCGGGAAGCCCTGCGCGATCGATCGCTGCGGGCATCGGGTTCGTGACCGAGGACCGCAAGGCCGAGGGACTGCTCATGAACATGTCGGTGACGCGCAACATCACCTTGGTCGATGTCGCGAAGCGCGGCATGGGCTGGGTCACCGCTCGCCCGGAACGGGCGATCGCTGCGGCACTGATCAAGAGCCTCGCGGTCAAGGTGTCAGATCCCAGCACGCTCGTCAGCACCTTGTCGGGCGGCAACCAGCAGAAGATCGTCGTCGCGAAATGGTTGCACGCGGGGGTGCGGATCCTCATCCTCGACGAGCCGACCCGCGGGATCGACGTGGGGGCCAAGAGTGAGATGTACAAGCTCATCCGGTCCCTTTGCGACGAAGGCGTAGCCGTGCTTCTCATCAGCTCGGAGCTCCCGGAGATCATGCTCACCTGCGACCGCGTCGTGGTCATGGCAAAGGGCCGCATCTGCGCAGAAATTTCACAGGAGGACGCCTCCGAGGAGGCCATCGCTCGGCACATGGTCAGCGGCGTCGCGGTATGAGAACCGACCTGACGCCCCGTGCCCACCGCACACAACAAGAGGAGAAGGACATGGCCGGCGTGTATCCGGAACAGAAGCAGGAGAAGAGCGGCCGGGGCGCCCGTGCCGATTCACCGAGAAAACGTACCCCCGTGGGTGCGATCCTGGGCAACGGAGCCCCCGTCATCGTCTTCGCCGTGCTGATCGTGGTCACGGCCTTCGTCTCGCCGGAATTCTTCAACATCGCGAACCTGCGGAACATCGGCACACAGTCGGCCATCGTCGGTGTCGTCGCCGTCGGAATGACGTTCGTCATCCTCGGCGGCGGTATCGACCTGTCGGTCGGATCGGTCCTCGGCGCCTCGGGGGTGGTGAGCGCCATGATGATGAAGTCCGGCGACAACCCCTACCTGGCCCTCGCCGCGGCACTTCTTGTCGGCCTGGTGTTCGGCGTCGCCAACGGCCTCGGCGTGAGTGCGCTCAAGATCCAGCCATTCATCATGACGCTGGCGGCGCTGGTCATCGCACGCGGTTTTGCGATGCGCCAGTCCGCGGGCGGACCCCAGGCCTTTCAGACGGACAACGGGCTGTGGACCCTGCTCGGTACCCGGCAGCTCCTCGGCGTGCCTGGCCCGGTCATCGTGTTCTTCCTCACGGCGGTCCTCGCCTGGATCGTTCTGCGCTACACATCGTTCGGTCGCCAGGTGTACGCGATCGGAGGCAGCCCGGAGGTGGCTCGCCTGTCTGGCGTCCGCGTCGACCGCGTCCGCGTCGCCACCTACGCGATCAGCGGCTTTACCGCTGGTATGGCCGGCATCATGACCGCTTCGCGCATCAGCGTCGGTGCTCCGACGGCCGGCACCCTCATGGAGCTGTCGGCCATCGCGGCCGTCGTCATCGGCGGTACCAGCCTTGTCGGTGGAACTGGAGGAGTCCTCGGCTCGGTCTTCGGTGCCCTGCTCCTGACCATCTTGGCGAATGTTCTCAACCTTGTCGGCGTCGATCCGTTCGATCAGCAGATCGTCACCGGTTTCATCATCATCTTCGCAGTTGTCCTCACGGCCACCGCCCTGAAGCTGCGTCGACCCACTGCACGCGCATGACCATCAACCCCCTCCGTCGCCCCGTAGGGGCGGCGACCACAGCACGGCGACAGGAGTCACTCAGATGAAGACGAATTCACGGCGCGCAGGACTGGCGATCACGACCGCTCTCACCACCATCGCCCTTGCGGCGTGTTCCGGTGGCTCGAGCGGGGGCGGCACCGACACGGTCGGCGGCAACGGCGGAAAGGCCGAGACCATCAAGTTGAGCGAGTACTGCGGCAGTGACTGCGTCGAGGGTCTGGCGTTCTCTGGCGACCAGGAAGCGGTCAAGTGCACGGTCGGGATTTCCCAGAACAGCCTGCAGCATCCGTATGGCGTTGCCCAGAAGAAGGGGTTCGAGGCGGCCGCGAAAGCGTACTTCCCGAACATGAAGCTCATCATCACCGACGCCCAGGGCGACTCTGTCACCCAGAGCAACCAGGTCCAGGACATGGTGACTCGCGGGATCGACGTCCTCCTCATCACTCCCTTCGAGGCCGACTCGTTGGTGCCAGCCGTGAAGGCGGCCGTCGGCGCCAAGGTCAAGGTCATCACCCACGACCGGACGGTGAACACTCCGGTTCTCACCGAGCTGCTCGACGACAACGAGGCCCTGGGCAAGGCTGCGGGACAGTACTTTGCCGATCGCCTCGGGGCGGAGGGTGGCAACGTGGTGATGATCAAGGGCTCGCTGGGCGCCAGCGCGACCAATGAGCGTACCGACGGATTCATGTCGGTCGTGAAGTCCAATCCCGCGATCAAGATCGTCGCGACCCAGACCGGCAACTACGTCCGAACCGAGGGCCTGACCGTGATGCAGGACTACCTGCAGCGGTTCCCCAAGGGCAAGCTCACCGCCGTTTACGCCCAGAACGACGAGATGGCACTCGGAGCGCGCCAGGCCATCCAGGAAGCCGGACGGGATGACGACATCTGGGTCTACGGACTGGATGGCAGCAAGACAGGTATGGAGGCCGTCAAGAGCAAGCAGCTGGCAGGAACGGTCGTGTACCCGACCAACGTTCCTGAGGGGATCGTCGCGGCCGCCAAGGCATGCAGTGGTGAGAGCATGCCGAAACAGATCAGCCTCACGGGTGCCGCGATCACTCCGGAGAACGTGGACAAGTACCTGAAGGCATCGCAGTTCTGAGGCACCGCGGGCCGGGCAGGGCTTCGGCCGCAGGCAACACCGACACCACTGACAGATCGAACAGAGCGAAGGAGCAAACATAATGAAGGCACGCGGAGCGGTCATCCACGGCATCGGCGAGAAGTGGTCGGTCGAGGACATGGAGCTGGACGAGCCCAAGGAGGGCGAGGTCCTCATCAAGGTGATGGCCACCGGGCTCTGCCACTCAGATGAGCATCTGCGCACGGGGGACCTGGGGCAGCCACTTCCCCTCGTCGGCGGCCACGAGGGCGCCGGCATCGTGGAGGCCGTCGGCCCGAACGTCACCAGGGTCAAGGTGGGGGACCACGTGTCGACCTACTATCTCCCGGCCTGTGGCACGTGCCGCTGGTGCGCCTCAGGGATGCAGTTCATCTGTGACAACGGCAAGGACATGTTCGAGGGCATGATGCTCGACGGCACGCCGCGTTTCCACCTCAGCGACGGCCGCGGCATCGGTGCGATGCAGCGGCTGGGCACGTTCTCGAACTGGCTGGTCGCACCGGAGATGGAGTGCCAGAAGATCGACGACGACATCCCGTTCGAGTACGCCTGCCTGATGTCGTGCGGTCTGCCGACCGGTTGGGGCTCGGCCGTCAATGCAGGCGGTGTGCAACCTGGCGACGTGTCGATCATCATGGGCGCCGGCGGCGTCGGTTCCGGGGCAGTCCAGGGCGCGGCCCAGGCGGGTGCCCGGGTGGTAATCGCGGTCGACCCCGTGGAGTTCAAGCGCGCGAAGGCCTTGGAGAGTTTCGGCGCGACGCACGCCTTCGCCACTATCGAGGAGGCAATGCCCTTCGTCCACGAACAGACCAACGGCCAGGGCGCGGACCAGACCATCATGACGATGGGACGCATGGAGCTCGACGACATGCAGAAGGCGTTCGACTCGGTGCGAAAGATGGGCACAGTGGTGGTGACGACCATCGGCGTCAACGAAGGACCGATCCCCATCAATCCCCTGGACCTGACGATCTTCTGCAAGCAGTTGCGGGGTGCGATCTTCGGTCTGTCGAACCCGACGAAGGACATCCCACGCCTGCTGGCCGACTACAAGGCGGGCCGACTCAACCTCCAGGACATGGTGACCACGACCTACTCGATCGACGACATCAACCTGGCGTACGACGACATGTACGCGGGCAAGAACATCCGAGGCGTCATCCTCCACGAGCACTGATGACGACGTACTCGGAAAGAGAAGATGCTGCAGCGGCGTCCAAGGATGCGATCGGAACTCCCCTGCTGAAGGGCGTTCGCGTCCTGGCATTCGCGCACTGGCTCCAGGGCCCCGCGGCATGCCAGTATCTCGCCGATCTTGGCGCGGAGGTCATCAAGGTCGAGCCGCTGGGCGGCGCCGCGGAGCGGAACGTCGTGCGGCCAGGACGTGGACCCGACGGCGCGAGTTCGGTGTTCGTCTGCGGGAATCGCAACCAGCGCAGTCTCGCCGTCGACCTGAAGTCGGCGGCGGGGCAGCAGGTCATCAGATCCTTGGTCGCGGACTACGACATCGTGATCGAGAACTTTCGACCGGGAGTCATGGACAAGCTGGGGTTCGGGTACGAGGATCTCCGCGAGATCAACCCCGGCGTGATATTCGCGTCCGCTTCGGGCTACGGCTCGAGCGGTCCCATGGCTGGGAAGCCTGGTCAGGACCTGCTCGCGCAGGCACTGACCGGACTCGCGGCTGCCTCTGGAGGTATTTCACCCACTCCCATAGGCGCCGCGGTGATCGACCAGCACGGCGCGGCACTGCTCGCATTCGCGGTGCTTGCGGCCGTGACCCGTCGGAGCAGCACAGGGGAGGGTTGCCTGATCGAGGCCAGCCTTTTCAATGCGGGCGTTGATCTGCAGATGGAGGCCCTGACCTTCTATCTGAATCGCGATGATGGTCCGTTTGACGCGGATCTGCTTCGTCGTCGGGAGCTCGGCACGTGGTATCACCCGGCGCCGTACGGCATGTACGAGACGTCGGACGGTCACGTGGCCGTGTCCCTGGTCGAGACGGTGACGTTGCAGGCCGCCTTCCCGGCGAGGTTGGGCGGCCTCGAGGGACTTGACCCGGTCGCAGATCGGGATGCATATGTCGCGATTGTGGCGGACGTGCTCAGGGACCTGACGTCCGATGAGGCCCTCGCGGCTCTGGACGCCCATGGCATATGGAATGCGCCCGTGCTCTCCTACGAGCAACTCGAGTCCCATCCGCAGATGGTGCACAACGACCTCATCGCCGAAGTCGGCGACGAGGAGTGGAGCGCTCGAGTCGTACGTCACCCCGTGAAGTACGACGGCCAGATTCCGCCGGTGTTGCGCAACCCGCCACGCATCGGGCAGCACACGGTCGAGGTTCTCCGGGAGCTCTCGTTGTCGGACGATGCCATCGAATCGATGCTTTCGAATCGAACCGTTGTCGACGGCGCCGTGACGACGACTGCCCTCACTTGATGGCTCCGTGTCCATCAGGAAATCCAACCAGCAAGGACGAGCAGCATGAAGTTGAGTGACGAACAGACCGCAGTCCGCGAGATGGTCCGGAAGTTCGCCCAGACCGAGATCGAGCCCAGAGCGGCTGCGATCGATCGGGACGATGAGTTCCCGTGGGACGTCTACGCCCAGCTCGGCGACCTCGGCCTGCTGGGGCTGTCGGCGCCCGAGGAGCACGGCGGTGGGGGCGGCGACAATCTCACCCACGTCATCGCGCTCGAGGAGGTTGCCAAAGCTTCCGGAACCGCCGGCAACGCCATGCTGTTGGCGAAGCTCCAGACGGACTTCCTGACCCGGTGCGCCACGCCGGAGCAGGCCAGCACGTATCTGCCGGACATGATCGCCGGCCGGCGGATCTGTCTTATTTGCGTGACGGAGCCCGGGGCCGGGTCGGACGTGCAGGGAGTTCGGACGACAGCCGTGCGGGACGGCGATCATTTCGTCCTCGATGGCACCAAGGCATTCATGACGTGCGGCACGGTGGGAGACGTCGCGGTCGTGCTGGCTCGGACCGATCCCACCGCGGGAAGCCGCGGGATGACGACCTTCCTCGTCGAGAAGAGCCGTGACGGCGACCCGCGCAACGGGTTTGTCATTGATCACAAGGACGATCTCATGGGGCTTCGGGGGCTCGGCACAGCCGGCATCGCCTTCGCCGGCACGAGGGTGCCGGCGGCAAACGTGTTGGGGGTCGTCGGTGACGGGTTCAAGAACGTGATGAAGTCCTTCGACAACGGCCGCATTTACATCGCCACGCTGGCCCTCGGACTCGCGCAGCGTGCATTCGAGGAGTCTGTGGCCTATGCCCGCGACCGTCGTGTCAGGGACGCGCCGATCGCGGACTTCCAGGGCGTGCAGTTCATGCTCTCGGACATGTCGGTCGAGATCGAAGCTGCCCGCTTGCTGATCCACCGGGCAGCGGAGCTCAAGGACGCCGGAGCAGACTTCACCCTGGCCGCTGCCCATGCCAAGCTCTACGCTTCCGACGTCGCGCAGCGGGTCACGACCAACGCCGTCCAGGTCCACGGCGGGTTCGGCTACACGAAGGAGGCCGTTGTCGAGCGTCTCTACCGCGATGCCAAGCTCACCCAGATCTACGAGGGCACCAACCAGGTCCAGCGCGTGATCATCGCGCGACACATCTTGAAGGCGTCCTAACCAGGACGGTTTCGAGCGGGTCCGTCCGGCCCGGGATTCAGTCGCAGGCCCGCAGCATCGACCACGTCCGATGCTGCGGGCCTGTGGTCCGTCAGGCCGGTCGAGTGGCCGTCGACTGTGCTGCGACCCGGGGACGCAGCGTGGTCAGTCCGCCGTCCACAGTGAGCGACGTACCGGTCGTCGACCCGGCCAGGGGGCTGGCCAGGTGTGTGACTGCATGGGCGATCTCGGCGACCGTGACGAAGCGGCCGTGCGGCTGACGCGCTTGCAGGCTCTCTCGTTCGGCATCGGCGTCGTCGGCCGTCGCCACCAGGCGGCTGAGCCATGGGGACGACACGGTGCCAGGGTGGACGCAGTTGACGCGTATCCCCGCGGCGAGGTGGTCCGCGGCCATGGCCGTCGTCAGGGAGTGCACCGCGCCTTTGGTGGCGGCGTACCCCGCGCGCTCGGACAGTCCCACGCTCGCGGCCACGGAGCACACGTTCACGATGGCGGCGTGAGACGAGTGCGCCAGGTGCGGGAGGACGGCGCGGGTGACCCGTGCCAGCCCGAAGACGTTCACGTCGAACACCCGGAGCCACTCGTCGTCGGTGATGCTTGCGACGGTGCCCTGGCAGGCGACACCAGCGTTGTTGACCAGAATGTCGATCGCGCCGAACGTGCGGATGACCTCATCGATGCCTTTGGCGACGGACGCGGCGTCGCGGACGTCGCAGTGGACGGCGAGCACATTCGAGGGGACGCGCGACAGGTTGGTACCGAGGGCGGCGACCCGGGCGCCTCCGGCGACGAAATGGGCGACGATCTCTTCGCCGATGCCGGACGTTCCTCCGGTGACGATGGCCACGAGTCCGGCGAATTCGCCACTGCCGAGAGAATGTGTGGAGGACGGTGCTGACATGGCTGTTCCTTCGCAGATGACGTGACAGGTCCGAGGACCCCTGATTCCACGTCTTCAGCTGTCGACGGCTTCGTCCGTCCCTCGACAGCGTCCATGCTACCCGTCGTTCTCCTGGGTCTGGACCACCGCCACGAACCGGTGCGCGACCGCGATGAAGTCCGCGACCATCGGGTGGGTCGCATCGCGGTGCCACGCCACGGTGATGGGCACCGGGACGCAGTCAGAGATTGGCCGGTAGACGAGCCCAGGATGCGAGTACATCTGGCCGGCCGACCGGAGCGTCGTGCCGACCCCGCGGCCCGCTGCGATGGCTTCCATCCACTCTTCGATGTTGTTGACCTCGAGAACCGCGGGCTCGTCGTCGTCGACAGCCCAGAGGTCACGCGGCGTCGTGCTGGAGACGACGTTGATGACGATCGTCTCTCCGCGCAGCTGCGCGAGGGTCAGCACCGTGTGGCTGGCCAGCGGATGGCCGGCCGGCAGCGCTGCTACGCGGGGCTCGAGGGCCAGCTGCAAGGTCGCGACACGGTCGTCGACCACCGCTCCGGGTAGAAAGCTGACGTCGGCACGGCGGCGCCCGAGCCCGCCCAACGGGTCTTCGACGCGACGCAGGTCGACGACGACGGCGGGATGCAATCGCTCGAACTCCTTGACGATCGACGTGCTGTATCCGGCGGCAGCGTTCCACGTGAACGAGACCCGCAGCGCGACCGGGACGGATCGGGCCGCTTCGACTGCCCGGCCAATCATGTCGCTGGCCGACCGGGCGTAGGGCAGGAAGGCACGGCCCGCATCGGTCAGCTCGACACGCCGTTTCGTCCTCAGGAGGAGGCTGGCATTCACCAGCCGCTCGAGCTGCGCGATCGTGCGGCTGAGGGACGGTTGCGTGACGCACAGGTCGACCGCCGCGCGGGTGAAACTCAGATGTTCGGCAACCGCGATGAACGCCAGCAGGTGTCTAACCTCGACTCCGCCGGGGGAAGCGGCCGGTCCGCCCATGTATTCCTCCGACGTATCAGTGCGGTGAAACAGGCATTTCACCTGACCGTTGTCGCTCTCTAGCATCGTAGCTGTCGTCATCCCGCATGCCGGCCTGTCGTCAAGGAGTTCTTATGCAGCATGACCCGCTCACCGGCGTGATCCCCGCGTGTCTGATGCCCTTCGATGCGGACCTGGAGATCGACGAGGCGAACCTTCGGCGTCATGTCGCCGCGCTCGCTGCGGTCGACGGGGTGGACGCGATCACCGTCAACGCGCACGCTTCTGAGGTCGCCACACTCACCGCGGCCGAGCAGCGCCGGGTCCTGGAGATCGTCCGGGACGAGGTCGGCGGCACGGCGAGCATCATCGCGGGTGTCTACGCCGACTCGACCGCGGACGCGGCGCGCATGGCCCGCGACGCCGAGCGGGACGGCGCGGATGCGTTGCTGATCTTTCCCAGCGACCTGCTCCACGGCTCGCAGCTCCGGCCTGACATGGCACTTGCGCACTACTCCGCCATCGCCGAAGCGACTGCGCTGCCGATGATCGCCTTTGTCTATCCGGCGCAGTCCGGCAAACAACTGGGCCTCGACGCGTTGTTGGCTATCTGCACGGAGGTGGACAACGTCGCCGCCGTCAAGGAGTGGTCCAACGACATCGTGGTGTACGAGCGAAACCTGCGCGAACTCAAGTCGCTCGACAAGCCGATCTCCGTGCTTTCCAGCTTCAGCCGTTCGCTGCTGGCGTCGCTATGCGTCGGTGCCGACGGCATCCTGAGCGGCCACGGCAGCGTGGTGGCGACTCTCCATGTAGAAATCTTCCGCGCGGTGGAAGCCGGAGACCTGACGCAGGCCCGGATCGTGTGGAACCGAATGTACGACTTCGTCGAGGCCTGTTACGCCGACCCGTTCCTCGACGGCCACAACCGCATGAAGGAGGCGCTGGCGGCGCTGGGCAGAATCGATCTCGCCCGCGTCAGGCCGCCACTCCTGGCCGTGCCGGAGGACGTGCGTCGACGCGTCGGTGCGACAGCAGCAGCACTGTTTCCCGAAGGTTGACCCAGGGGCGCCGCTGGTGCCCGTCACACAGGAGAGCTCATGACCGAACAATCTATGACCGGCAAGACCGTGATGATCACGGGCGGCGCCCAAGGAATCGGGCGCGCGATCGCCGAGTCGTTCTCGGCGGCCGGCGCCACCGTCGTGGTGGCCGACCGCAATGCGCAGACGGCTCGCGAGACGGTCGACGCGTTGCGCGCGAAAGGGGGTGAGGCGCTCGACGTGGTGGCTGACCTCACCGACCCGCAACAGGTCTCTCGAGCTTTCGACGAGGCCGTTGCCGGCTTCGGCGAGCTCGACTACTTCGTCAACAACGCGGGATTCCTGCGCTCAGGACCACTGCTGACCGCCACACCCGCCGATTGGGACGATCACTTCGCCATCAACGCCCGCGCCAGCTTCCTGTGCGTTCAGCGCGCAGCCAATCTGATGATCGAACAGGGTCGTGGCGGCTCCATCGTCGTGGTGTCATCGAACTGCGCCCGCACTCCGCGTATGGACCTTGGCGCATATTGCGCTTCGAAGGCCGCGGCCGACATGATGACCCGGTGCTTCGCATTCGAGCTGGCTCCGCACGACATCCGCATCAACAGTCTTTGTCCCGGCTCGTGTGACACTCCTCTGCAACGTGAGCAATGGCGTTCGCTCGGGATCGGTCCAGACCAGCAGATTCAGGGCAATCCCGCCAAGTTCCGCGCCGGGATCCCGATGGGTCGCCTGACGATGCCCGAAGACGTGGCGGCCATGGCACTCATGCTCTGCACACCGACGTCGGGGTTCGTGACCGGTCAATCCATCGCAGTAGACGGAGGACAGACCATGTCGTGAACGCACGGGCAAGAGTGGTGCCGTCTTGGAGCTCGGTACCAGGTCATGACCGAACGCCGAACGCCGGAACCCATGGGTTGACGGATATCGAGGCTCTGGTGGTCGACGCCTTCGCGCAGTTGGGGACCGAGGCTCGACTGCTCGCTGGTGTGTCCGACAGTGCGGCGGATCTGATCCTCGGTCTCGATGGCGCCCAGGCAGCGATCCGGTCAAGTACCGCTCTCTGGTCACCGATGTCGTGGCCGAGAGGTTGATCGCGGACGGATTTGATGGTCTGTTGAGGTACACCTGACGGCAGAACCGAGACGATGACGCTCTGCACGATGCGCCCGCGTCGCTGTGGTCGCCGCGTCACACGCGCAAAGGGGTGTCGCGCTCATGGTCCGACCGAGCAACGGTCTTCTCGAGGGAGAGCCCGACCCCGTCGATTCGCTCGATGATGGCTACGGTGCTGACATGGGTCCCGCAGTGCCGCCAGAGTCGACGTGGATACTCCTGGTCGAGGATGACGAGGCGATTCGGACCACCCTGACGCGGGGACTGACCGAGCAGGGTGCCACGGTGACGACCGTGGGCACTGCGGTCGAGGCGATTCGGGTCCTGTCGACCGACCGGCCCGACGCCGTCATGCTCGACCTCGGTCTGCCCGACCTCGACGGGTCCGACGTCCTCGTCATGATCCGGGCTACGAGCCAGGTCCCGGTCGTCATCGCCACCGCGAGGGACGACGAGCGAGAGATCGTGCGACTCCTCGACGCCGGCGCGGACGACTACCTCGTCAAGCCTTTCTCCGCGACCCAGGCTATGGCCCGCATTCGCGCGGTGTTGCGCCGGACGGCCCCCGTGACGACGTCGGACCGACGTGTCGTCGTCGGCGACCTCGTGATCGACCCGGTCTCGCGGGTCGTCGCCCTCGACGGCGAGCCGGTGACGCTGAATCGCAAGGAGTTCGACCTGCTGCTGGCGCTGGCCACCCGTGCAGGCGACGTGGTCAGCAAGCGCCAGCTGCTGGCGGAGGTGTGGCAGATGCCGTGGGGCGGCGCGGACCGGACCGTCGACGTCCACCTGTCGTGGCTGCGCCGCAAGCTCGGCGAGACCGCCGCCCAGCCCGTCTACCTGCACAGCGTTCGAGGCGTCGGGCTGAAGCTCGTCGATCCGAGCCAGCCGTGATGCGAAGCCTGCGGGCCCGCATCCTCGCGCTCGGCGTCGGATCGGCAGCAGCGGTGCTGGTGCTCCTGTCGGTGCCTGTGGCGCTGACGTTGGAGCGGGACGCCCGGGACGAGACCGAGCAGGACGCTGTCACGACAGCCCAGGGCGTCGCCGACTTCATCAGCGGATCGGCGCAGCGCGCGGATGTCGCGCCCTTGGTCGACCGCGTCAACGAACGCGGCAACGACACACCGGTGACGGTCGCCCTGGCCGACGGCACGATCCTGGGGGCGCAGCAGCCATCGTGCACCGCCGATGCGACCGGAACGGCCGAGGACGGCGACGGTGATGGTGACGGACGCAGGGGAGGCGGACGGCGGGGTCGAGGTGAAGGCGGTCTCCGTCCGACCTCGCAAGCCACGGTGATCGACGTCTCCGGTGGGCACCTCGTCCGCATCGCCGCATCCGATGAATCCGGGAACGTCGCCGTGTGTGCACTGGTCGACGACGGCCAGGTCCGTGACTCGGTTTTGAGCAGGCTGGCCATCCTCGGGGGTGCGGCCGCGGCCGTGCTGCTGACGGTCGCCGTCATCGCCCTGCTCGTGGCACGCCGACTGGCCCGTCACCTCATCGACACCGCTGCCACGGCGGACCGGCTGAGCGACGGCGACCTGACGGCTCGAGTGGCTGAGGGCGGCCCGGTCGAGGTGCGTCGCGTCGGCGCCGCGCTCAACCGCCTGGCCGGTCGGATCGATGAGTTGTTGACGCTTGAGCGCGAGACCGTGGCCGACCTGTCCCACCGCCTGCGCACGCCGATGATGGCGGTCCGCCTCGACGTGGAGTCGCTGCCAGGTTCGGCAGCCAAGGCCGAGCTGGAGGATCACCTGGCGCAGCTCGAACGCACGTTGACGGCAGTCATCCAAGCGGCTCGACGGCCCCAGCGTGAGGGTGCTGCGCCGCATGCGGACGTCCTCGGCGTGGTCACCGAGCGCTTCGACTACTGGGCACCGTTGTTCGAAGACCAGGGGCGGGCATCGGCCCTTCGTCTCTCCACATCCTGGCCGCCGGATCCGGGCGGTGAGCCGCCCAGCGTCCGTTGTGCACGCGAAGATCTCGCAGCCGCTCTCGACGCCTTGCTGGAGAACTCGGTCGCGCACACCCCCGAGGGCGCAGCCATCGAGGTGGTCGTCGAGCCGGCCGACAACGGCTGGGTGCAGCTCGACGTGCGTGACCAGGGTCCGGGCGTGCCGCCCGCCGCCCTGCGGAGGGGGCAGAGCGACCGCGGGTCGACCGGTCTTGGGCTCGACATCGCCCGGGCGTGCGCCGAGGCGACAGGTGGCTTGATCGAGCTCGGGACGGACGGCGACTGGTCGTACGTGCGGCTGCTCCTTGGCCCGGCGTAGCCCCGCTCGCTCGCGGCCGATCATTTGACCTGGATTTGAGCCGGCGTTGCGGTCCGCCTGACACGGTGCGCGCGAAGGTGGTGGTGCATCGTCGAGAGGCTGAGGCCGGCGACGGTGCATCATCATTCACGTCCGCCGCGCACAGGCGCGGTGGACCCGTGTGCAAGGAGCACCCGTGAGCGACAGCTCGAACAACGACGAGACGCCCAACGCCCCGACCAACGAGCTGCGGGCGGCTCCGATCCCGCCCGCGGAAGCACAGGTCTCCTCGCCGGTCGTCGAGACCCGCGCGTCCCGCTCGGAGCGACTGCGCGAACGCCTGGCCGGGACGTCACGCTCGACCCGGATCATCGGCGCCGCGGTCGCGGCCGTCGTGCTGATCCTCGCCGTCGGCTCCGCCGGTTACGCGATCGGCAACGGGGGCGGTGACAACGGCAACGGCAACGGCGGCTCGCACGCCGGGCGGCACGACCGGGATGGCTCGGGCGACCGCGACGGACGTCATGGCAACGGCAACCGCGACCGGGACAACAACGACAGCCAGAACGACACGAGCGGCACGACCGACGAGTCGTAGGACCCTCGGGACCCAGGGAGATCACTCATGAACGACGAGACACCACGCACCCCGAGCGCCACCGGTGCTGAGCACTACTGGTCGATGGAGCATCACAGCTACCGGCCGCCCGTTGCCGAGCAGCCCCCCGCGCCACCGGCCGCGTCGGCATCGGTGGCTGGTGCAACCGCTCGCGGCTGGAGCGGCCGGCTGGTGGCCGCGACGGTCCTCGGTGTCGCCCTGGCTGCCGGGGTGGGGTCGTTCGCGGTCGCCCAGGCGTCCGACAGCGACGATGCCGGGCAGGGGGCCGCCACGGCGCAGGCCGTCCAGCCCGACCGCGGCGACGGCGGTCCCGGCGGCCGGCCCGACGGCGGATTCGGGCGTCACCGATGACAACCCGCATGGCACCCGCCCAGGTGGTCCAGGCGGTGGCCGTCCAGAGTGTCGGTCGGCGGGTGTCGTCGGTCGCTCTGGCCGCCGCCACCGTCATCGGGGTGTGGGTCGGTGTCAACGCGCCTGAGGTCTCACCCGTCAGTCAGCCCCAGACGGTGGCCGTCCAGCAGCCCGGAACGAACTGACGTCCATGTCGAGCTTCGTCACCGCCACCCGGTCGTTGCCTCCGCCAGACCCGTCGACCAGGGACCGTGCCGAGGACGTGCTGGCGGTCATGGCGGCCGCCGGTGTCGTCGTGGGGTTCTGGGCCCTGTTGCTGTCGTTCATCAGCCCTGGCCCCTTCGTGCTCGTCCCGACCATCGCCCACGTGGCTGGCATGCTGGCCGGCTACGCGGTCATCGTGATGATCGTCCTGATGGCGCGGTGGCCCCTGCTGGAGCGGGGCATCGGTGCCGACCGCCTGGCGCGCTGGCACAGCAAGGGCGGCAGGATCGTGCTGTCGCTGGTGCTCATGCACGCAGTCGCCGCGCTCCTTGGATGGTCAGACGGCCAAGGAATCAGCCTGTGGGCGGCGCTCGTGCAGGTGCTCGGCATGCCGGGTCTGGTCACTGCGACTGTCGGCACCGTGATGCTGATCGGCGTCGCCGCGGTGTCCAGCCAGGTCGCCCGCAGGCGACTCAGCTACGAGCGGTGGCACACCGTCCACCTGCTGACCTACGTCGCCGTGGCCCTGTCGTTCTCGCACCAGCTCGCGGGACCCGATCTCGCCGGCCACGTGATCATGCAGGTGCTGTGGTCGCTGCTGTACGTCCACGCGTTCACGCTGGTCCTGCGCCACCGCGTGCTGGGACCGCTGCGCATGGCCGCACGGCACCAGCTACGCGTCTCACAGGTCGTCCGCGAGGCGCCGGGCGTGGTCTCGATCGTGCTGAGCGGTGAGC
>JAOPXY010000045.1 GCA_025964895.1 Aeromicrobium sp. | reverse complement strand
GTGAGCGCCTCGATGGAGTTCGGACGCGAGACCCGCGCGTACGTCAGCGCCCGCATCGTGGGCTTGTGCAGCTTGCTGACCAGGACGATCGCGTGGACGCGTGACGGCAGTGCGACGTCGGAGTCGTCGATCGCGAGCTCGTCCGAGACCCGGTCGTAGTGACGTCCGATGCCGCGCATCAGCAAGAACACGAGGATCATCGCGACGATCGCGATCCACGCACCGGCCAGGAACTTGGTGACCAGCACGATGACCAGCACCGTCGCCGTCAGCGCCAGGCCGACGGTGTTGACGGCGCGCGACCGCATCATCTTGGACCGCGCGGCCGGATCGGTCTCGTCCTTCAGATGACGGTTCCAGTGCTTGATCATGCCGAGCTGACTGAGGTTGAACGACACGAACACGCCCACGATGTACAGCTGCAGCAGCTTCGTGACCTCGGCGTCGAAGGCCTGCACCAGCACGATCGCCGCCAGGGCCAGGACGATGATGCCGTTGCTGAAGGTCAGGCGGTCGCCGCGGGTGTCGAGCTGCCGCGGCAGGAAGCCGTCGCGGGCCAGGATCGAGCCGAGCACCGGGAAGCCGTTGAACGCCGTGTTCGCCGCCAGCACGAGGATGATGCCGGTGCAGGCGATCGTGAAGTAGAACAGCGGCATGAAGTCGCTGTACAGCGTCTTCGAGAGCTGGCCGATCACGGTGTCCTGGCGGTAACCGTCGCCCACCGGCACGCCGTTGCGTAGCAGCTGCTCGGCGGGGTTCTCGACGAAGTGCACCTTCATCAGGTCGGCCAGCACGATGATGCTCATCAGCATCGTCACAGCGAGCGTGCCGAGCAGCAGCAGGGTCGTGGCGGCGTTCCTGCTCTTGGGCTTCTTGAAGGCGGGCACACCGTTGCTGATCGCCTCGACGCCGGTCAGCGCGGCGCAGCCCGACGAGAACGCCCGCGCCAGCAGGAACACCATGGCCAACGCCGAGATGCCCTGCTCGTACTGGCTCTCCGCGGCGATGTCGAAGCCACCGCTGGGCGCCTGCGGCAGATCGCCGAACAGGTAGCGGCCGTAGCCCCACAGGCCCATGAGCGCGATCGCGATCATGAACAGGTACGTCGGCACGGCGAACGCGGTGCCGGACTCCTTGGTGCCGCGCAGGTTGATCGCCATCAGCACGACAATCAGCACCGACGCGGCCGTCGCCTCGTGCCCGTCCAGCCACGGCAGCGCCGAGGCGGCGTTCTGCACCCCCGACGAGATGGAGACCGCGACCGTCAGCACGTAGTCGACGAGGAGGGCGCTGCCGACCGTCAGGCCGGCCGTCGGGCCCAGGTTGACCGTGGCGACCTCATAGTCGCCACCACCGCTGGGATAGGCGTGGACGTTCTGCCGGTACGACGCGACCACCGTGATCAGCACCAGCGTCACGGCCAGGCCGATCTTCCAGTTGAAGGCGTAGGCGGACAAGCCGCCGATCGACAGCGTCAGGAAGATCTCGTCGGGCGCGTAGGCCACGGACGACAGCGCGTCGCTCGCGAACACCGGCAGCGCGATCCGTTTCGGGAGGAGCGTCTCGCCCAGCTGGGTGCTCCGGAGCTTGCGCCCGACCAGTGCACGCTTGGCGACCTCGCTGACTCCCACGAGAGACGATGCTAGACCCGCGGTGCGCGCGCCGTGCAGCGCACGTCGCATTGCGTGCGCGGCCCGGCATCGACCGGTGTAGCGTCGCCTCGTGCACATCGTGATCATGGGCTGCGGCCGTGTGGGGTCGACGCTCAGCCGCAACCTCGAGGCGCGGGGACACTCGACCGCCGTCATCGACACCAACCCGGACGCGTTCCGGCGGCTCGGCCCCGGATTCGCCGGTGTCACGGTGACCGGCATGGGCTTCGACCGGGACGTCCTGGTGAAGGCCGGCATCGAGCACGCGGACGCCTTCGCGGCCGTCTCGAGCGGTGACAACTCCAACATCATCTCGGCGCGCGTGGCCCGTGAGCAGTTCCGCATCGAGAACGTCGTCGCCCGCATCTACGACCCGGGCCGCGCCGAGGTGTACGAGCGGCTGGGCGTCCCCACGGTCGCGACGGTCCCGTGGGCGGCCGATCAGGTGCTGCGCCGGCTCGTCCCGGCCGGTTCCGAGCCGACGTGGCGCGACCAGTCCGGCGACGTCCGGCTCGACAACGTCTACGCACCGTTCAGCTGGGTGGGTCACCGCATGGCCGATCTCGAAGAGGCAGCCGCAGTGCGCGTCGCGTACCTGACCCGACTCGGCAAGGGCCTCATCGCCACGCCCGACACGGTGATCCAGGAGGGCGACTACCTCAACTTGTTCATGCTCGAATCGACCGCCGAGGCGTCGCACGCGGCGCTCGACGCGGGACCGGAGGCCGACTGATGCGCGTCGTGATCGCCGGAGCCGGCGCTGTCGGGCGCTCGGTCGCCCAGGAGCTGATCGGCAACGGTCACTCGATCCTGCTGATCGACAAGTCCCCCGCCTCCATCCGCGCCGAGATGGTGCCGCAGGCCCAGTGGCTGCTGGCCGACGCCTGCGAGCTGTCGTCCTTGGAGGAGGCGCAGCTCGAGTCGTGCGACGTCGTCATCTCGGCCACGGGCGACGACAAGGCCAATCTCGTCATCTCCCTGCTCGCGAAGACCGAGTTCGCGGTGCCGCGCACCGTCGGCCGCGTCAACCACCCGAGCAACGAGTGGCTCTTCAGCGAGTCGTGGGGCGTCGACGTCTCGGTCTCGACCCCGCGCCTGATGTCGGCGCTCGTGGAGGAGGCCGTGACGGTGGGCGACCTCGTCCGGCTCTTCACGTTCCGGCAGAGCAGCGCGAACCTCGTCGAGCTGACGATGCCGGCCGACTCGCCGTTCGTCGGCAAGCGCGTCCGCGAGGTGCCGTGGCCCGACGACGTCGTGCTGGTCGCGATCCTGCGGGACCAGTCGATCCAGACCCCCGACGCGGACCGTTCCCTCGAGGCCGGCGACGAGCTGTTGTTCGTCACCCCCGAGGACGCCGAGGACGCCCTCGGCGAGCTCCTCTCGCCGAAGCACTGAGGGGTACGCGCGCAGCGCGACCCCGGCTGAGGAGAGGGTTGTCGCCCTCCGAGGAGAGAGTTGACGCCCAGAGCTAACAAAGGCTGGGGTCTACTAGGAGGGCGACAACCCTCACCTGAGCCGGGGTCGCGCTGCGCGCGTACCCCACAGTGCGTCGGCGAGAGGAGCTCGCCCGGGGCG
>JAOPXY010000043.1 GCA_025964895.1 Aeromicrobium sp. | reverse complement strand
CGGTCCGTTGAAGCTCTGAGGTCTGTCCCCGCGCGCACCCGTCCATGACGGTGCGAGCGATCCACCGACCTCCCGGAGCCCTCATGGCCCACCCGTCCCTCACGTTCAACGACGTCTGGCCTCCTGCTGCTGGCCGAGCCGGCCCCGCAGCTGCTGGTGCTCGACGAGCCCACCAACAACCTCGACCTGCCCAGCATCCGGCACCTCGTCGAGGCGCTGCGGTCGTACGAGGGAGCGCTGCTCGTGGTCAGCCACGACGAGCCGTTCCTGGCCGATCTCGGCCTCGACCGCCGGATCGAGGTGTGAGGGGCGAGGCGGGGTTCAGGGAACGAGCGCGAGCTTGCCGCCGGGATGGCCGCCCATGAGGTACGCCGCCGCTGCAGGGGCCGCGTCGAGCGGGAACGTCCGCGCGACGGGCACCACGAGCCGTCCCGTGCCGGCCAGCTCGATCAGGCGGGCGCGCTCCGCGTCGCGGAACCGGGCGCTCCGGGGCATCGAGCCGGCCAGGGCCACGAATCCGTCGGCGTCGGCCCGCCCCTTCGCCGCGATCGTGACGATGCGGCGCCGATCGGCCACGAGGGCCAGCGACGCGTCGACCGCCTCGTCGGTGCCCGCGGCGTCGAGCGCGGCGGCGACCCCACTCGGCGCGAGATCGCGCACCCGCTGCTCGAGCCCCTCCCCGTACGAGACCGGCTCGCCGCCGAAGCCGCGGACGACGTCGAAGCGGCCCGGGCTCGCGGTGCCGATGACCCGTGCGCCGATCAGACGGGCCTGCTGCAGGACGCTCACGCCGACCGCGCCCGACGCCCCGTGCAGGACGATCGTGTCGTGCGCCGTGACCGCCGCGACGCTCAGCATCTCGGCGGCGGTCGCACCGGCCAGGAGCAGGTTGGCGGCCTCCGGGAAGCCCAGCGAGGGCGGCTTCGCGAACACGTCGGCCGCCGGCACCGTCACGTCGCTCGCGTAGCCACCGCTGATGCGGAACGCCAGGACCTCGTCGCCGACCGTGCCTCCGCCGGTCGCGATCTGGGTGCCGGGCCCGATCGCGGAGAGGACCCCCGCGACCTCGTAGCCGATCGCGACCGGCAGCCGGGACGCATCGGTGCCGGCCCCGACGTGCTTGACGTCGGCCGGGTTCATGCCCGCGGCCCGCACCTGGATCGTGACCTCGCCCGCGCGGGGCGCGGCAATCCCGTACTCCTGCAGCTCCCACGTGCCGGGTCCGCCGAGCTGCTCGGCCATCCATCGTCGCGCCATGGCCACCAGTAAACGCCTATCCCGCACACTGGACGGATGCGTGTCACGAACTGGTCCGGAAACCACACGTACTCCTCGACGTCGGTCGAGCACCCCGCGAGCATCGAGGAGGTGCAGAAGGTCGTCGCCGCGGCACCGCTCGTGCGGGCGCTGGGCAGTCGGCACTCGTTCAGCGCCGTTGCCGACACCCGCGGCGTCCACGTCTCGACCGCTGCCCTGCCGGACGTCTTCGTGGTCGACCACGACGCGGCGACCGTGACGGTCTCGGCCGGACTGCGGCACGGGGAGCTCGTGGCCCGTCTCGACGAGGCCGGGTGGGCGTTGCACAACCTCGCGTCGCTGCCGCACATCTCCGTCGCGGGGGCCGTCGCGACCGGCACCCACGGTTCGGGCGACCGCAACGGCAGCCTCGCCTCGGCCGTCGCCGGTCTGCAGCTCGTCACGGCCGACGGTGACCGCCTCGAGGTCCGGCGCGGCGACGACGACTTCGACGGCATGGTCGTGTCGCTGGGCGCGCTCGGCGTCGTGACGGCCGTGACGCTCGATCTCGTCCCGGCCTTCGAGGTGCGCCAGGATCTGTTCGAGCACCTGCCGTGGGCGGACGTCGCCGACCACTTCGACGCGATCACGGCGAGCGCGTACAGCGTCAGCATGTTCACCGACTGGAGCGAGACCGGTCCGCACCAGGTCTGGACGAAGTCGCGCACCGACGAGCCGCCCGTGACGGAGCTGTTCGGGGCGAGCCCGGCGACGCGGGAGCTGCACCCGCTGCCGGGGATCGACCCGGGGGCCACGACGCGCCAGCTCGGCGTGCCGGGCGCCTGGTGGGACCGGCTCCCGCACTTCCGCCTCGAGTTCACCCCGAGCGCCGGCGACGAGCTGCAGACGGAGTATCTCGTCCCGCGGACGGTGGCGCTCGACGCGATCGACGCCGTCCGGTCACTCGGGCCGGCCCTGCGCCCGCTGCTGCTCGTGGCGGAGATCCGGACGATCGCGGCCGACCGCCTGTGGCTCAGCCCGAGCCACGACGTCGACTGCGTCGCCCTGCACTTCACGTGGCGTCAGGACGTCCCCGCGGTGGAGGCCTTCCTGCCCAGCCTCGACGACGCCCTGGCCCCGTTCGCCGCCCGCCCGCACTGGGGCAAGCTGTTCCAGACGTCGCCCGAGCGGCTGCACGCCGCGTACCCGCGCCTCGACGACTTCCGCGCCCTGGCCGACCGACTCGACCCCACGGGCACGTTCCGCAACGACCTCACCGACACCTGGCTGGGTCGCAGAGGTTTCCCAGGAGAACCTCGAAGGCTTCCGGGGTCCTCCTGGGAGACCGACACCTGACCCCTGGTGCAACGGGGGTGCGGTGTCAGGTTCCGGGGTGAGGCCGGGGGCGTGGCGTCACACGGTCGGTGCCACTCCCGTCTGGCGCCGCACGTCCCCCAGGCGGACGATGGAAAAGTGAACACGTTCAGTCCCGAGGCGCCCGCCCTCTCCGGCCCGGCGATCATGCACCAGGAGTGGAACCGGATCACGTTCGTGCATTGGGCCGTCGACCCCGCGCTCGTCGCGCCGCTGCTGCCCCCGCACACGCGTCCCGACGTGCTGGACGGGCAGACCTACGTCGGTCTGATCCCGTTCGAGATGAACCGGGCCGGCATCGGGCGCGGCCCGGCGGTGCCGTTCTTCGGCGACTTCGCCGAGACCAACGTCCGCCTCTACTCCGTCGACGACGAGGGACACCACGGCGTCGTCTTCCGGTCCTTGGAGAACACGCGGCTGGTCGTGGCCCTCGGCGCGCGCGTGACCTTCGCGACGCCGTACACGTGGGCGCGCATGCGCATCCGCCACGACGGCGACCGGCTCGAGTACGAGACCCGGCGCCGCTGGCCGCGGCCCCGCGGCGCCGGCGGGACAATGCGCGTCAGCGTCGGCGAGCCGATCGTCCGGCCGTCCGCCGTCGAGGAGTTCGTGACCGCGCGCTTCGGCCTGCACACGCGTTGGCTGGGCCGGACGCTCTGGATCCCCAACCACCACGAGCCCTGGCCGCTGCGCGAGGCCACCCTCGAGCACCTCGACGACGAGCTCGTCGCGGCCGCGGGGCTCCCGGGCCTCGCGACCCGTCCGCCCGACTCGGTGCTGCACTCGGGCGGCGTCCGTACGACGTTCGGGATGCCGCGCCTCGTGCGCGGCTGACCTGCCTGTGCCGCCTACCCGCCCGCGGGTGGCTCCAGGGCGAAGTCGTCGAAGTCGAAGCCCGGCGACACAAGGCAGCTGACCAGGGCATCGGCGACCGACGGCACGGTGCGCTGCCAGACTCCCGCCGGCACCAGCACCTGCGGCAGCTCGCCGGCGGCCAGGTCGGTGCCGACGACCCACGACTCCCCCTGCCCCCCTTCGCCGGGCAGGTCTCCGTGCCCGCCCAGCTCGAGGACGACCGATCCCTCGTGCGCCATCCACAGCTCGTCGGAGCGGACCGTGTGCCACGCCGAGGCCTCACCGGCCGGGAGCAGGAAGTAGATGAGCGTCGCGGTCGGACGGACGCGGCCGTCCGGCAGGGCCAACTCGACCGGCGACGCCCACGTCTGCCGGAACCAGCCGCCCTCCGGGTGCGGCTCCAGGTCGAGCTGCTCGGCCCGCGCGGGCCTCGGGGCGTCGTTCACAGCGCCGCCTCGATCGCCGGGATGCGCTCGCGGAAGGCCGCGACCCGGTCGCGCGTTCGCTGCGGCTCCCCGATCGTGCCGAGGTTGACGAATCCCTGGTCGCCGCGTGCCTGCCCGGCCTCGATGCGGTCGGCGGCGGTCGTCATGCGGCGGACGACGGCGTCCAGCACCGTCATGGGCCCCCACTCGCCGTACGCCTCGACGAGCAGGTCGAGCCGGCGGGCCACATCCTCGACGGGGATCTCGCGGTACAGCGGGATGCCCGTCCACGCCAGGAAGGCCAGGTCGTCGATCGGCTGGCCGGGTCCGGCCATGTCCCAGTCGATCATCGCGACGAAGTGCCCGCTCTGGATGATCCAGTTGTACGCGCCCGGGTCGTGGTGACAGATGATCTGGTCTCCGGCGAGCTCGGCCTCCCCGCCGCGCCACGTGACCTGACCGGACGGGCGGAAGCCCTCGACGAGGTCGTGGAAGTCGCGCAGCCACACGACCGCCTCCTCCAGCACCGTGTCGAGCACGACCTCGCGGTCGATCGGCACGCCGCGCCCCTCGACGTACTCGAGCACCTCTCGGCCCTCGTCGTCGGTGCCGTGCAGCCGGGGGATGCCCCGCAGCCCGTGCTCGTGCAGGTACGTCAGCAGCTCGTGGACCGCGGGCGTCCACGGACCGGTCGGACGGCGCACGGTCGGGCCGATCCTGGTGACTCCACCCACCGCGCCGGGCAGCTGTTCGGTGTGGTCGGCGGTCGGATGAGCGTCCTCTGGCACGCTGTCATCGTGGCACACTCGCACTCGCACTCGCACTCGCACTCCCCGGTTCCGGACGGTCCGCCGCGCCGGGCGCTGGCCATCGCCCTCACCGCGGTCGTGCTGGTCATCGCGACGCTCGCGGTCGCGGCCATGATCGCGCTGTGGCCCAGCGACGACCAGGTGCCCCGCAGCCAGAACCCGTACGGCGCCGCGGGCGTCAGCACGGTGGACGCCACGGTCACCGGCGTCGACCCGTTCGACTGCAACAGCGGCGGCGAGGGCCCCGACGGCACGATCGAGGTCACGGGCGACTGCGCGCACGTCACGGCGACGGTCGGCGGGGACGGCGACGCAGCGGGGGACGCGGCGACGTTCGACCTCGACGCCTCCCGGTACAGGGCCGGCATCTCCCCCGGCGACGACATCCAGCTGATCCGCCTCGAGCCCGAGGGGCAGGCGGCTTCGTACGAGTTCCTCGACTTCCGCCGCGGCGTGCCGCTGGTCGCCCTCGCGGCGATCTTCGCGGTGCTCGTCGTCGCGATCGCCCGGTGGCGCGGGCTGTTCGCACTCGTCGGCATCGGTGTGACGCTGCTGGCCCTGACGAAGTTCGTGCTGCCGGCGTTCCTGGCCGGGGAGTCCCCGCTGGCGGTTGCGGTCGTTGGGTCGACCGTCATCATGATCGTGGTCCTGTACCTCGCCCACGGCATCTCGATCCGCACGACGTCCGCCCTGTTCGGGACGCTCGTCGGCATCGCGCTGACCGCCCTCGTGGGGGTCGCGGCGACGGGGTGGTCCCAGCTCAGCGGCATCGGCTCCGAGGACGACCAGCGGCTCATCGCGACGGTCCCTGACATCTCCCTGTCGGCGATCGTCGCGGGCACGATGGTCATCGCCGGGCTCGGCGTGCTCAACGACGTCACCGTCACGCAGGCCAGCGCCGTCTGGGAGATGCGTGCCCTGCAGCCCGCCGCCCGCGGTGCAGCGGTGTTCGCCTCGGCCATGCGGATCGGCCGCGACCACATCGCGTCCAGCGTCTACACACTGGTCTTCGCGTACGCCGGCTCGGCCATGACGGTGCTGCTGCTCGCGACGGCGTACCAGCGAGGTCTCGCCGACATCGCCACGACCGAGGAGATCGGTCAGGAGATCGTGCGCACCCTGGTCGGCGCGATCGGCCTCGTGCTGGCCGTGCCCGTCACGACGCTGTTCGCGGTGTGGCTCGCGCCCCGGCGGATCGCGGACCCCGAGCCGGCTGCTTCCCGCACGGGCGGCTCGCACGCCGGGCCTGCGGGCCACTGACGGCTCCGACCCCGCCGGCACGCCTTCCCCGACATCGCGAACCGCTCGGGGGTAGCATGGTGGTGACACCGAATCCGCAGCGCCGCTCCTCGAGCGGCAACGACTGCTCCAGGTCCGTGATGCGAAGTCCGTTCGACGAACGGATCGCCGCATCGCAGGTGTCCGCCGGATGCGCAGTTCCCGGCGGACGACAGGGCACGATGCGTCGGGCGAGCCGCCAGCTCTCCGGCCTGTCGCTCCACCGCCCCGTCCTCGGTCCGGTGCCGCCATACGCCGGGTCAAGCCCGGCTTCCACAGGAGGAACTCTTGGCTCGACGAGGCCAGCGCCAGTCCGGCACCACCCGCACTGCTCCCCGCCAGCAGCGCGGTGCGGGGCAGCGACCGCTCGAGAAGGGCGACATCATCCGCGTGCTCGCCCGCGCCGTCCGTGAGGTCGAGGCGAAGGCCCAGCGCGGCCCCCTGACGCCGTCCGGCCGCACCAAATTCCAGGTCGTCGCTCTGCTCGTCCGCGAGGAGCGTACCCGCGTCAAGGCCGACACGACCGCCACCGAGGCCCACCGCGCCGAGCAGCTCAAGCGCCTCGACGGCGTCGCCACGATCCTGGCCCAGACCGTGGCACTCGACCCGACGGTGTACCCCCTGCTCGATGAGAACGCGGTCTTCACCGATGCCGCCGACACCCTGCGCAGCGAGATGTTGCAGGCCGCCGGCATCGAGGCGCCCGTCGAGGAGGCGTCGGACTCCCCGACACCCGTCGCGCAGGAGCGGCGGGTCGTCCCCCAGTCGGTCATCTCGCGCCAGCTCGCGAATCCCTTCCTCGCCCCCGACTTCTCCGCCGTCGGCCAGCGCCCGTCCAGCCCCCGCCGGCTGTCGACGTGGGAGCTGCTGGGCCCCCTGTTCCGCGCCTTCGAGTACGGCGGCTCGTCGTCGTGCATGCCGCTGCCCGAGCCGGGCTTCCTCATGACGCCCGGCGGCCTGGAGCTGATGCCGCACCAGGCACAGGTCGTCGCGGCCGCCGCCGAGGGCCACCGCACCTTCCTCCTGGCCGACGAGCCCGGACTCGGCAAGACCGCCCAGGCGCTGCTCGCGGCGCACGCCGCCGACGCGTACCCGCTCCTCGTCGTCGTGCCGAACGTCGTCAAGACCAACTGGGCCCGCGAGGCCGACCTCTGGACGCCGAGCCGCAAGGCCACCGTGATCCACGGCGACGGCGACTCGATCGACGGCTTCGCCGACATCGTCGTGGTCAACTACGAGGTCCTCGACCGCCACGTCAGCTGGCTCGGCGACTTCGGCTTCCGCGGCATGGTCGTCGATGAGGCCCACTTCATCAAGAACAAGTCGTCGCAGCGATCGAAGCACGCCCTGGAGCTGTCCGAACGCATCCGCTCGCGCACCCCGCGTCCGCTGCTCATGGCCCTGACCGGCACTCCGCTGATCAACGACATCGAGGACTTCCGCGCCATCTGGCAGTTCCTCGGCTGGATCGACGACAAGAAGCCGCTCGCCGAGCTCATGGAGCGCCTCGAGGACACGGGCCTCACGCCGGCCGACAAGGGCTTCTACTCCGCCGCCCGCACCAATGTCATCAACATGGGCATCGTCCGACGCCGCAAGGTCGACGTCGCCGCCGACATCCCGGCCCGCCGCATCGCCGACCTGCCGGTCGAGCTCGACGACGCGCTGGGCCGCTCGATCCGTGAGGCCGAGCGCGAGCTGGCGCGCCGACTCGTGGCCCGCTACGACAAGGCGCTGGAGACCCGCACGTCCGGCGTGACGGTCGACGGCATCGACACCGAGCTCGTCCGCAGCGTCGCCAAGTGGGAGCGCGAGGACAGCAGCGATGAGAAGACCGGCGAGAACGTCTTCAGCATGATGCGCCGCATCGGCCAGGCCAAGGCCGGCCTCGCCGCCGACTACGCGGCCCAGCTGTCGCGCAACGTCGGCAAGGTCGTGTTCTTCGCCAAGCACGTCGACGTCATGGACGTCGCGGAGGAGACGTTCACCAAGCGCGGCATCAGGTACTCCTCGATTCGCGGCGACCAGTCGGCCAAGGTGCGGCAGAAGAACATCGACGCCTTCGTCGAGGACGAGGACGTCGAGATCGTGGTCTGCTCACTGACCGCGGCCGGCGTCGGGCTCAACCTGCAGGTCGCGTCCAACGTCGTGCTCGCCGAGCTGTCGTGGACGGACGCGGAGCAGACGCAGGCGATCGACCGCGTGCACCGCATCGGGCAGGAGGAGCCCGTCACGGCGTGGCGCATCATCGCCGCGCAGACGATCGACGGCAAGATCGCCGAGCTCATCGACAGCAAGGCCGGCCTCGCCGCCCGCGCGCTCGACGGATCCGACGAGGAGATCTCGTCATCGGCCGACGTCCAGCTCGAGGCGCTCATCGCGTTGTTGGTCGAGGCGCTCGAGGCCCGCAGCTAGACCGCGCACGGCGACCGGCGGCCCGGTCGCCGTGCGACGGTCACTCCTCCAGGACGCCGCCGGTGTCGTCCCGGTCGGGACCGGCCTCGGCGGTCAGGTCGCCGGGACGACCCTCACCGGTGTCCGAGGCGTCCTCGGGCGGGACGGGGACGGGCCCGGGATTGGCCAGCTGGCCGTCCTCCTCGGTCGTGCTGTCGTCGTTGTCGTTCCGTGCCTGCGTAGGATCACTCATGACCGACGCGTACCCGGGAGCCGGCGACCGAATCGGCCCCGAGCACACACGATGAGTGTTTCGGGCAGCTCACGCAGCCACTTGCCCTCATCGTCCGTCCCACCGGGCGAGCTACGCGCGGCCCATCGCCTCGTGCATCCCCTTGGTCGCGAGCACGTCGGCGAGCTCGTTGTCCGGCACCCCCGAGTGGCCCTTGACCCAGAACCACTCCACGTCGTGCTGGTCGCACGCGGCCTTCAGCCGCTGCCACAGGTCGACGTTCTTGACCGGCTGCTTCGACGACGTGCGCCACCCGTTGCGCTCCCAGCCCGCGACCCACTGCGTGATGCCGCTGCGGACGTAGGTGCTGTCGGTGTGCAGGTGCACCGTGACGCGTCGCTTCAGCGCCTCGAGGGCCATGATCGGCGCCATGAGCTCCATGCGGTTGTTGGTCGTCGACGTCGGCTCCCCACCGAACATCTCACGCAGGTGCTCGCCCTGACGCAGCACCGCACCCCACCCGCCGGGCCCCGGGTTGGGCGTGCAGCCACCGTCGGTGTGGATCACGACGGGGGCCTCGCTCCCGGCGACGACGTCCGTCATGCGAGCTCGATGCGGTGGTCGGCTCGGTCGGACACGCTTCGCGCCCAGGCATGGACGTCGGCGTCGGACAGCTCGATGCCGATCTCGTCGACCGACCGACGTACCTCGGGCTCGACGACGTCCGCGCCGAGGCCCGCGAAGCTCTTGCGGAGGGACTCGTCGGCCTGCTCGACCTGCTGGACGACGTCGGCGGACGGTCCCGTCACGATGGTTCGCAGCCGACGATCCTAGGCGACCTACCCGGCGCGGAGGACCTTCTGCATCGCCTTGCCCTTGGCGAGCTCGTCGACGAGCTTGTCGAGGTAGCGGATCCTGCGCATCAGCGGGTCCTCGACGTCCTCGACCCGCACGCCGCAGACGACGCCGGTGATCGAGGCCGCGCCAGGGTTCAGCCGGGCGTCGTCGAAGAACTGCTCGAACGTCGTCCCGTCGGTCAGGTGGGCGGCGAGCTGCTGCTCGTCGAAGCCGGTCAGCCACTCGATGACCTCGTCCAGCTCGGCCTTCGTGCGTCCCTTGCGCTCGACCTTGGCGACATAGTGCGGGTAGACCGACGCGACGCTCGTCGTGAAGATGCGGTGCACGGCGCTACTTCTTCTTGCCCGCGTACTGCCCCGGCGACGACCACGCGGTGTTTCCGCTGTCGAAGTCGTCGATGCGCGCCGCGATGAGCTCGCCGATCATCGCCTCCGGGACGTCCTGGTCCCAACGGATCTTCAGCGCACCCTCGATCGCGTCGTACCCAGCCGCCTGCGCCTCCGCGCGGCGGTCGGCGAAGAACGACACCGGGAAGCGGATCGAGCAGTGGTTCTTGAACACCTGCAGGGTCCACACCATGACGCGGTTGGTGTAGGCCGGGAAGTTGTACTTGAGCTCCTCGACGATGTCCGTGCCGGCGGCGGCGTCCAGGCTGAGCTCGCGCAGCTTCTCCACGTGCGGTCTCTCGACGTCGCCGAGGCGGGCGAGGAACTCCTCGACGCTGGCGACCTTGGGTGCGGGCATGGTCCGAGGGTAGCGACGACGCCTCGCCGCGATCCAGTGTTTGCCCGACTCCGCGCCGTAGGATCGTCGCGTGCCGACCCGCAGCAGAGCCGCGACCCACGCGCGCCGCCGCAAGCGCCGGATGTCGCTGGTCGACCACGACCTCACCGCCGAGCAGTGGGCCGCGTTGCTGGATGCGTGGCAGGGCTGCGCGTACTGCGGTGCGGACGGCCCGGCTCTGCAGAAGGACTGCATGCTGCCGATCTCGCGCGGCGGCCGCTACACGCTCGCCAACGTCGTGCCGGCGTGCCGCTCGTGCAACGCCAGCAAGTGCAATCTGGAGGTCACGACCTGGATGCGCCGCAAGAAGCTCGACGAGGGACGCCTCCTGGTGCGGCAGGCCGAGCTGCTCGGACTCCTCCTCGCCGGCCGCGACACCGACGAAGGATGACGGGGTGCGTCGTGCCGTAGGTCCCCTGCTCGCGGTGACCGTGGCGATGGTGCTGGCGGACTCCGCCGTCGTGACGCTCGCCCTGCCCGACATCCTGCAGAATCTCGACGCGTCCGTCGGCGAGGTCGCGTGGGTGCTGATCGCGTACAACCTGGTGCTCGGGCTGTCCGCCGTGCCGGCCGCCGCGGGGCTCACGCGGGGCCAGCCGCGGGTCGTGACGGCGGCGGGCATCGCCCTGTTCGCCGGATCGTCGGCGTGGTGCGCGCTGGCGGACTCGATCGAGGTGCTGATCGTCGCGCGGTGCCTGCAGGCGATCGGCGGCGCGCTGGCGCTCGTCGGGAGCCTGGAGCTGCTGGTCGAGGAGCGTGGCGAACGTCGCGGCCTGGGCGTCTGGGTCACGGCCGGGGTCGTCGGCACCGCCGCCGGACCCGTCGCGGGCGGCCTGCTGACGCAGGCGATCTCATGGCAGGCCATCTTCGTCGTGCAGGTGCCGTTCGCGGCCCTCGCCGTGCCGGCCGCGCTCGCCGTCCGTGCCGCCCCGCTGCGCGATCCCGACCGGCACCGTCCGGCCGTCCGGGCGAACCTGACCCTCGCCCTGCTGTCGGCCGCCCTGACGGCTGCGCTGTTCCTCGTCGTGCTGCTGCTCGTCGAGGGATGGGGCCGCTCCCCCGCGACGGCCGCCCTCACGGTGTCGGTCGTCGCGGCCGCGGCGCTCGTAGCCGGGCCGCTCGCCCACCTGCTGCGTCCCCCTCCGCAGGTGGAGATCGCCGCCGGCTGCTTCCTCGTCGCCGGCGGCCTCGCCGGGCTCGCCCTCCTGCCGTCGTCCGACCTCGCGTGGACCATCGCGCCCCAGGCACTCGTCGGCCTGGGGCTGGGGCTGACCGTCGACCGGCTCACCTCGCAGGCCATGCAGATGCGACTCCCTCGCGCGCGGCATGCCGGCTGGACGATCGGCGCACGCCACCTGGGCGTCGTCGCGGGGCTCGCGATCCTCACCCCCGTGTTCACGGCCGACCTGCAGGACGCCCAGGCGCCCGCGGAGGAGGCCATCACGGCGCTCGTGCTCGACGCACCCCTTCCGCCGCAGGACAAGATCGCGGTCGCGAAGGCCCTCGGCGCAGCGCTGGCCGGGGAGCGCGGCCAGGTCCCGGACCTGTCGCGCGCGTTCGCGACGCTGGACCTCGACGCCGATCGACGTCCCGCCGCGGCCCGGCTCGAGCGCGACCTGGACGCGCAGCTCGAGCGCGCCGCCACCCGTGCCTTCCGCGACTCCTTCCTGATCGGCGCGGCCCTGGCCCTCCTGGCCCTGCTGACGCTGGTCCCGGTGCGCCGGCGGAGGACGACATGACCGGCCCGGCTCGCCTCCTCGCGCTGCCGCTCGTCGCGATCGTCCTCGTCGCGGGAGTCATCGGCGTGCAGCTCGCGCACGGCGGAGGCACCTACGAGCCGTTGCGCCCGGCCGATGCGTGTGTCGAGCGCACGGTGACGTCCCAGGTCGACGGCATCGAGGGCCTCACCGAGCGGCTCGTGCTGCTGGGCGTCAGCGACGCAGCCTGCGCCCTGGGCGTCAGCCGCGAGGCCCTGACGCTCGAGCTCGCCCAGTCCGGTGACCGCACCTCCGCCGAGATCGACGCCCTGCGCGACGGACTCCGCTCGGCGGTGGGCCGGATGAAGGCCGACGGGACGCTCCCCCGAGCATCGGCGCTCACCGACGAGGCACTCGACTCCGCCGATCTCAACGGGTTGCTCGAACGGGTCATCCGAGCCGTCCCCGACTCCGTCATCGACAAGGCCCTGAGCACCGACGACGTCCTGCTGCGGGCGATCGACGACCTCGACCTGCGCGATCTGCTCGCGAACCTCGACGACCAGGGCGATCTCGAGCAGCAGGTCGAGGCGGCGGTGACCGGGGCGGTCAAGGACGCCCTCGAGGCGCGCGTGCGGGGTCTGATGTGAACGCCGAGACCGCCCTGGTCGCCGCCGGCGGCCTGCACCTCACTCCGTCCTGAGGTTGAGCGGCGACGACGCTCGTCGGGCCCACGGTCGCACCGCCCGCACCGCGAGCGCGGACGCCACCCAGATCAGCGTCGTCACGACGCCGACGCCGAGCACGAGGGCCAGCACCACGTCGCCGACCTGGGGTCCGTCGAGCAGCGGCACCGTGACCGCACCCGCGGCCGAGCCCACGACCGCCAGAGGCAGGGCGACCATCGTGATCTCCCGCCGCGCGGCCGCCTGCAGCTCCGACTCCAGCATGCCGCTCGCGGCCAGGAAGGCCACCTCCCGGCGGCGGTCGAGCAGCGACTCGACCGAGTGGACCGCCATGGACCCGGCCGCGACAGCCAGCCCCACGAGCAGCGCCGCGGCGACCAGGATCGCGCCGGCCGCGTACGTCGAGTCCTCGTTGCCCCGCACGTCGAGGTAAAAGCCGACCACGCCGCCCCCGACGAGGGCGATGCCTCCGATGGCCGCGGCGGCCCGTCCCGCCGCACCCGGTGCAGCGATGATGCGCTGGGCGGCGAGCAGGGAGGACGCGCGATCCGTCCGCGCCGCGACTCGTCGCGCGACGGCATGAGCCACCCACGGCGCGAGGGTCACCGGCGCCAGCACGACCAGACCGATCGCCACGAACGGAAGGAAGGTCGTGCCACCGGATTCGTCGAGAGCGGGCGGGATCATGAGGACCGCCGCGAGGACCAGCAAGAACCCCCACGGCCGTGGGGCCGGCCGGGACTCCCGCCGGGTCACGCCAAGAGGGGACGCCAGCACCGTGCGAGACGCCCACCAGCCGACCGACGTCCCGGCCACCGCCACGGCCAGCACCACGACGACCATGTGCCAGGCGTGAGGGGGGCCGGAGGTCGGCACCACCGCGAAGCTGGAGCCGTAGTAGGCGTTCGGGTCGTACGCCTGGCCGCCGAGCACAGCTCCCAGCACCTCGAAGACCCCGATGCCCAGCACGGCGCCGACCGACGTCGGGATGCCGACCTCGATCGCGCCGAGCCGGCGCACCTCCGACGGCGTGGCCCCGGCGACCCGCAGCGCCGCGAGACGTCGGTCGCGGTGCACCGAGCCCAGGCGGACCGCCTGGTCGAGCAGGAGCAGCGGCGGCAGCGTCAGCAGGAGGACCGCGAAGGCCACGCCGCCCCGGGTGCCGCCGTCGCGCACGAACGAGGCCAGGGACTCGTCGTTCGCGTCGCCGAGCAGGAGCAGCGCCACCGCGACCAGCAGCAGTCCGGAGACCGCCGCCGTGCACCCCGCGAGCAGCGCCCAGCGCGCCCAGCCACCGGCACGCGCCATCGTCCAGGCGAGATCGAGCATCACGCCCCCACGCGCTGCTCGTCGCGCCCGTCCCGCAGGGCGACCTCGCGGTCCGCCACCGCGGCGACGCGGTTGTCGTGCGTCACGAGCACCAGGCCTGCAGCGGTCTGCCGGCACACCTCCAGCAGCATCCGCAGCACCCGTTCCCCGTTGACCGTGTCGAGGGCGCCCGTGGGCTCGTCCGCGAAGACGATGCGCGGCCCGGTCACCAGGGCACGGGCGATCGCGACGCGCTGCGCCTCGCCACCGGACATCTCTCCCGGGCGCGCGTCCGCGAGGTCGGCGGCGTCCAGTCGTTCGAGCCAGTCACGCGCCGTCGTGACCGAGGCGGCCTTGTCGTGGCGCTCGAGCAGGAGCGGAAGGGCGACGTTCTGCACCGCGCTCAGTTCCGGCACGAGCTGGCCGAACTGCAGGACCAGGCCGAAGTCGCGGCGGCGCAGCAGCGAGCGATCCGCCTCGTCGAGGTCGCCGAGGTCGCGTCCGGCGTACGTCACACGACCCGACTCAGGACGCAGGACGCCCGCGGCGCAGAGCAGCAGGGTCGACTTGCCGCTGCCGGACGGTCCGGTGACCGCGACCACCTCCCCCGCCGACACCGAGAGCGACGCGCCGCGCAGTGCGACCGTCCGGCCGTACGACGCGTGCAGGTCTCTGGCCTGCAGCACAAGGGCATCCTCGGTGCGATCGACGTTCATGCGGTGGCCGTCCTGTCTGCGGCCACGCGCTCGGCCGCGGTCTCCAGCCACCGCAGATCGGCGTCCAGGTGGGAGATGGTGTGGTCGATCGCGATCGCGGCCGCCGCGTTCTGCGCGCTCGCCTGCTGCGCCAGGAGGTCGCGCATCACGGCCAGATGGGTCGCGCGCTGGTCCTGGAGAAACGCCACGGTGTCGGCCCCGCGGAGCAGCGACGTGACGGTCTTGCGCACCAGCTCGTCGGCCGGGTAGGGGCCTGCGGACTCCGTCGTGCCGAGCCACGACTCGAGGGAGTCGACCCCCGCGGCAGTGATCGCGTAGGTCGTGCGCTCGGGTCCGCCGCCCTGCTGGGTCTCGGCGACCTCGACCAGGCCGTCCGCCGTGAGCTTGGCCAGCGCCGCGTACACCTGGCCGAACGCCAGCGGTCTCGCGCTCGGGAAGTGCTGGTCGTGGCTGCGCTTGAGGTCGTAGCCGTGCGCGGGACCCCGTTCGAGGATCCCCAGGAGCACGTGTCCGATTGCCATGACCGCGACTATACACACAATGTATACGCGATGTGAATAGTTGGGTTCAGCCGCCCGCGGACGCCCCGGTCGAGTCGTGAGGCTCGCCGACCGGCTTGCTCTCGGCGCTGCCGCGCTGCCGCAGGTAGATCGCGAGGACGGCCATCGAGCCGACGGCGAGGAACTCCGACTGCCAGTTCTGCAGCGTCCGAGCCCAGAAGTCCGCGTTCGCGAGGTAGCCGGGCCACGTCAGGGGGTCCTGCAGCTGCTGCATGCGGGTCTCGTTGAACGCCGCCCACCCCGCGATCGACTGTCCCAGCCACGACGCGAGGAAGATCGCGAGCATCACGAGCGTCAGCGACCAGGAGTAGATCGCGGTCCGGACACCGCCGGCCTTCGCCCAGGCCGGCGACCCGGGCTCGGTGAACTCGCCCAGCTTCTGCTCCTCGTCGGTGCCGAGCCCGCCATGCGCGCCGGACTCCGGAGAGCCCCGCTGGAGGAAGAACACCGTTGCCAGGACGTAGAGCAGGAACTGCAGGTACTCGCTCTGCCAGTTCTCGGTGACGTCGACCGCGAAGTCGGCCGATCGCAGGTACCGGCCGAGCCCGATCTCCGCGAGATCCTGAGCCACCTGCTGGTCGTTGAACTGGACCCAGCCGGCCCAGGCCTGGCCGACCAGCGCGACGGCGAACAGCACGAGGAACACGATGCTGAGCGAGTGCCGGCGAAGACGGGACATCACATTCCTCCTAGCGGTGCAGCAGGCCGGTCGCGATGAAGTAGACGAGGCCGCCGCCGATGACGACGAGGTACAGCGTGAACATCGTGCGCATCTCAGCCCCCCACCTGGCAGTCGTACGGACCGTCCGCCCGGCTGAGGCAGCCGGCGGCCGTGACGCGCCACCCGTCGCCGAACTCCCCCAGGAAGATGACGTCATCCTGGTAGCGGACCTGCGCCGCCGTGCCGGAGACCGCCACCTCCTGGATGTCCCCCGCGGCGGGCAGCCGGACGTCCAGCAGCTCGACCTCGCACGTCGAGCCCGACGACAGCTCGAGCTCGTACCGGACGGGCTCGGCCAGCAGGCGGCAGGCTGCCTCGGCGTCCTCGGACGACACCGCCGAGCGGAAGTCGGTCGTGACCTCCTCGACGGCCGCATCGCGCGACGAGGAGCACCCTGCCGCCAGCGCGGCGAGGACGAGGCTCACGAGCAGCGCCGACCGGTCCATGACGGCACGATAGCCCCGCGTCGCCCTGTCTGCATCATGTCGTCGCCATCCCTGCCACCACCCGTGCCGGCGGCGAGGCCCGAATCCGTTCTAGCGGAATTTCGGCGGGATTCAGGCATTGACTGTGGTCCACATCACATGCAACGTGGGCCATGTCGGGCCGGTATCGGGTCCGACATGGCCCTGGGGGGGGACCCACGTCATGCCACCTCGCAGCTCACCTCACCGACCCGTTGCTCACCATCGCGTCGGCGCTGCCATCGTGTGCGCCGCCGCCACGGCGACGACGATCACGGCCCTCGCCGCCGCCTCACCGAGTGTGGCCGGCGGCCATCGGCAGCCCGCGCTGAGCACCCGTGACGTGCCGATCATCGCCGTGGACGGCCTACGGTTCCGCGACCTCGACCGCAGCGGCGACCTGACGCCGTACGAGGACTGGCGCCTGCGCCCGGCCCGACGGGCCGCCGACCTGACCTCCCGCCTCAGCCTCGAGGAGAAGGCCGGCCTGATGGTGCACGGCACGCTCGCGACGGTTGCGGGCGCCTACGACACGGCTGCCAACACCGACCTGATCGGCGCGCAGCACATCTCCACCTTCATCACCCGGCTCTCGGGCGCCCCGGCGACGGTGGCCGAGCAGAGCAATGCGATCCAGTCCATCGCCGAGCAGCAGCCGTGGGGCATCCCGGTCGTCATCTCATCCGATCCGCGCAACGGCTTCACGGTCGCCCAGGGGCAGACCGTGCCGCGCGTCGGCAACACCGCCTTCCCCGACCCCATCGGTATGGCGGCGGCCCACGACATCGGCCTGACCCGCACGTTCGGCGATATCGTGCGCCGGGAGTACCGGGCCGTCGGCATCCACGAGGGTCTCTCGCCGCAGGCAGACATTGCGACGGAGCCGCGCTGGTCGCGCATCAACGGCACGTTCGGGTCCGAGCCCCGCCTGGCCAAGCGGCAGGTCAACGCCTACGTCAGGGGCGTCCAGGCCGGCTCCGACGGACTCGACGACGACAGCGTGGCCGCTGTGGTGAAGCACTGGGTCGGCTACGGCGCCCAGGGCCAGGGGTTCGACAGCCACTACTTCTTCGGTCGCTACGCGACCTTCCCGGGCAACAGCTTCGCCGCGCACATCATCCCGTTCACGGGCGCCTTCGAGGCCGACGTCGCCGGCGTCATGCCGACGTACTCGATCCTCAAGGACCTCGTGTACCGGGGCGTGCCGGTCGAGCAGGTGGGGGCCGGGTTCAACCGCTTCCTGCTGACGGACCTGCTGCGGGGCCGCTACGGCTTCTCGGGGGTCATCGTCTCTGACTGGGGCATCACGGGCGACTGCCCGCAGGCCTGCCAGGACAACCGGGGCCCGTCCTTCATCGGGCCGTGGGGCGTCGGCATGCCGTGGGGCCTGATCGACGCGACCAAGGTCGAGCGCTTCGCGCGGGCGATCAACGCCGGGGTCGACCAGCTGGGCGGCTCCAACGAACCGTCGTTCGTCGTGCAGGCCGTCGGCGACGGCCTGATCACGCCGGCTCGCGTCGACGCCTCGGCGCGGCGGGTGCTGACCCAGAAGTTCGAGCTCGGCCTGTTCGAGAACCCCTACGTAGATCCCGCCGCCGCGGCCCGGGTCAACGGCAACGAGCGCTTCCAGGCCGTCGGCGACGAAGCCCAGGCGGCATCGCTCACGCTGCTGACCAACCGGGCCCGCACGCTGCCGGCGTCAGAACGCGAGACCACGAAGGTCTACCTGTCCGGTGTCAGCGCCGAGGCGGCGACGGCGCGAGGGCTCGAGGTGGCCGCGACTCCGGCGGAGGCCGACCTAGCCGTGGTCCGGCTCAGGGACCCCGCCGGCGGACCCGATCGCACGGACCTGAACTTCACCGGCAGCGAGGCCGACTACGGCGCGTTCCAGGCCGCCGCGGACTCCGGCACCCCGACCGTCGCGGTGCCGAACCTCTCGAGGCCCCTCGTGCTGACGAACGTCGCCGACCGGGCCGACGCGGTGCTGGCGGACTACGGGGTCTCGGACGAGGTGCTGCTCGAGACGATCTTCGGGGACCGTTCCCCCCGGGGCCGCCTGCCGATGGAGCTGCCGCGCTCGATGGCGCAGGTGACCGCGCAGGCGGGCGACGTGCCCGACGACATCTCGTCGCCGCTGTTCGACGTCGGATTCGGGCTGTCGTACCGGCACCACAGCCACAGTCACAGCCACCAATCCAGCCACGGCCATCGCTGACCGGCGACAGACAAGGACACACACATGAGGAAGATCGCGATCGTGACGCTCGTCGCCGCACCGCTGCTCGTCGGGTCGTTGACGGCCGGCAGCGTCTTGGCGAGCGGAGGAAGATCCGCCGACGAGCAGGCACTTGCGCCGTTGCGCGGCGCGGCCAGCCGCTCGGTCGAGCAGCGCGTCGACCGGCTGCTGGCGCAGATGACGGTCAAGGAGAAGCTGCAGCAGGTGCAGCTTCTCTCCGACGGTCAGGTCACCGACGCCGACGCCCGGGCCGGCGTGGGTGGCGTCTTCAGCCTGACCGACCCCACGCGCATCGACCAGCTGCAGCGCATCGCGATGACCGAGTCCAGGCTCAAGATCCCGATCCTGTTCGCGTACGACACGATCCACGGCTACCGGACGATCTTTCCCGTCCCGCTCGCCGCCGCGAGCTCCTTCGACCCCGAGGTGGCCAAGGCCGACGCCAGGATCGGGGCCCGCGAGTCGGCGACGGTCGGCATCAAGCAGATCTACAGCCCCATGGTCGACGTCTCTCACGAGCCGCGCTGGGGCCGGATCGTCGAGGGCAACGGTGAGGACCCCTACCTCGGTTCCGCGTTCGCGGCCGCCCGCGTGAAGGGCGCCCAGGGCAACGACTACGGCCGGCCCGATCGGACGCTGACCAGTCCCAAGCACTTCGTGGCATACGGCCAGCCGGAGGGCGGACGCGACTACAACACGACCGACCTGTCGGAGCAGCGGCTGCGCAACCTCTACCTGCCGCCGTTCAAGGCCGCGATCGAGGCCGGCGCCGACAGCATCATGTGCTCGTTCAACGCCATCAACGGGGTGCCCGGCTGCGCGAACCACTACACGGAGACCGACATCCTGAAGAAGGAGTGGGGCTTCGACGGATTCATCGAGAGCGACTACACCGCGGTCACCGAGACGATCGCCCACGGCACGGCCGCGGACGCAGCCGATGCGGGAGCGAAGGCCCTGATGGCCGGCACCGACTCGGAGATGGTGAGCACGACCCTCCGTGACAACGGCGAGCAGCTGCTCGCCGACGGCCGGATCTCGAAGCGGCGGCTCGACGACGCGGTGCGACGCATCCTGCGCGTCAAGTTCCGCGCCGGGCTCTTCGAGCGTCCGTACGTCGACCAGGCGAAGGCGGTCGACCCCGCGAGCTTCCTGACGTCCGCCGATCGCGCCGCCGCCCGCACTGCGGCCGGCCGCTCGATGGTCCTGCTGCACAACGAGGACCAGGCGCTGCCCCTCGATCCCGCGAAGGACACCGCGGTCATCGGGCCGCTCGCCGACAACCAGCACGACATGCTCGGTCCCTGGTGGGGCAGGGGTCAGGACGCCGACGTCGTCAGCGTCCGGCAGGGCGTCACGGACGGCTCGACCGGCACGACGACGTTCGCCCAGGGCTGCACCCTGAGCAACGAGGAGCCGCCCGACTACGACCCCGCCGACGACTGCGGGTCCGCTGCCGGCTTCGCCGAGGCCGTGGCCGCGGCGAACGCCGCCGACCAGGTCGTCCTGGCCCTCGGCGAGACCCGCGAGATGAGCGGCGAGGCGGCGACCCGGTCGACCCTCGACCTGCCGGGCCGCCAGCAGGAGCTGATCGACGCGATCGCGGCGACGGGCAAGCCGTTCGCCGTCGTGCTGTTCAACGGGCGCCCGTTGACCCTCTCCGGAGTGGTCGACAGCGCACCGGCCGTGCTGGAGGCCTGGTTCCCGGGTGTCGAGGCCGGCAACGCCGTCGCGGACGTCCTGTTCGGGAAGGTCAACCCGGGCGGCAAGCTGCCCGTGTCGTTCCCGCAGCGGCTCGGCCAGGTGCCGATCTACTACAACCACGAGCCGACCGGCCGCCCATGCGACGTCACCCAGAAGTACACGTCCCGCTACCGCGACCTGCGCTCGTGCGATCCGCTGTTCCCGTTCGGCTTCGGCCTCAGCTACACGACGTTCGAGGTGTCCGACCTGGCGCTGGACCGGACGACGGTCTCCCGCAAGGGCGAGGTGGTCGCGTCCATGACGGTCACGAACACCGGCGACGTGGCCGGTGACGACGTCGCGCAGCTGTACCTCCACGACCCGGTCGCGAGCATCTCCCAGCCGGTCCGGCGGCTGCGCGGCTTCGAGCGGGTGACCCTCGAGCCCGGCGAGTCGCGGACCGTGCGGTTCACCCTGGACGCGAGCGACTTCGGGTTCTACGACAACCGAGGGGAGTTCGTGGTCGAGCCCGGCGAGATCCAGGTCTTCGCCGGCGACGACTCGACCGCCGATCTCACCAAGACGTTCCGCGTCCGGCGCTGACCCGTCCGCGGCGCCGACCGGCAGGATGGCCTCATGTCCCGCCTGTCGCTGTCGCGCCTTCCGGGTGACCGCGTGCTCGTCGGCGCCGGGGACGACCGCAGTGACGTCGCGATGGCCGACCTGCCGGCGTTCGTCGCCGGACGCGAGGCGCAGGACGTCCCGCCTCGCTGGGTCTGGGACGACACGGCCCGCTGGTACCCCGGCCTCCTGGCCGCGGGAGTGCGGGTGCGGCGCTGCCACGACCTGCGGCTGGCTCACCACCTGCTGCGCCGGGCACCGGTGGTCGACCAGCGGCTGCTGGACGGCGAGCAGTCCGAGCTGTGGGATCGCCTGCGCCCGCTGACGCCCGTGGCGCCGTCGCTGTTCCCCGACGACAGCCCGTTCGAGCACTTGCGCGCCGATCTCGAGGACGCCCGCCAGCTCGCCGCCGTCGCCGCTTCGACGGAGGCGTCGCGCCTGGGCCTGCTGCTCGCCGCGGAGGCGTCCGGCGCTCTGGCGGCGGCGGAGATGACGTTCGCCGGCGTGCCGTGGCGCACCGACGTCCACGACCGCCTGCTCACCGAGCTGCTCGGCCCGCGCCCGCTCCGCGGCATCCGCCCGCGCAGGCTCGAGCTCTTCGTCGATGAGCTGCGGACCCTGCTCGACTCCCCCGATCTCAACCCCGACTCCCGCCCCGACCTGCTGGCCGCGCTGCGGCGAGCGGGCATCGACGTGACCGACACCCGCGCGTCCAGCCTGCACGGTGCCGACCACCCGGCGGTCGAGGTGCTGCTGGCCTACAAGCACCTGGCGCGCCTGGCCACGACGAACGGCTGGGCATGGAGCGACCAGTGGGTCAGCGGCGGGCGGTTCCGTCCCTCGTACCAGCCGGCGGGATCCGCGACGGGGCGGTGGTCGTCGAACGGCGGTGGGGCGCTGTCGCTGCCGGCGCAGGTCCGCGCCGCGGTCGTGGCCGATCCGGGCTGGCGGCTCGTCGTGGCCGACGTCGCCCAGCTGGAGCCGCGGGCACTGGCCGGCATGAGCGGCGACCACGCCCTGGCGTCGTCGGCCCGCGGCGCGGATCTCTACCAGTCGATGGCCGACGCCGGAGCCGTCGGCAGCCGGCACGAGGCCAAGATGGGCTTGCTCGGCGCGATGTACGGCGCCACGAGCGGCGAGAGCGGACGGCTGGTGGCCGGCCTGACCAGGCGGTACCCACGGGCCTTCGGACTGGTCGAGGACGCGGCTCGCGCAGGTGAGCGGGGCGAGG
Organism: Aeromicrobium sp.; assembly: GCA_025964895.1. Lineage (GTDB taxonomy): Bacteria > Actinomycetota > Actinomycetes > Propionibacteriales > Nocardioidaceae > Aeromicrobium. The sequence continues at coordinate 5,401 of JAOPXY010000043.1, read as the reverse complement.
TCGTGCGGACGCTGCTGGGTCGCGGCGCCCCGCGCCTCGGCGAGACCGACGACCGCGACCCCGACGACCCGGCCGTCGACCCCGACAGCCGCGCCCGCGACCGCCGCGCCTACGGCCGATTCACGCGCAACTTCGTCGTACAGGGAACGGGCGCGGAGTGGGCGCTGTGCTGGATCGCCGACCTGCGCAACCGGCTGTGGGCCCTGTCCACGACAGGGACGCTCGTGGACCGGCCCCACCTCGTGTTCTTCCTGCACGACGAGGTCGTGGTGCACACACCGGCCGAGCTCGCCGACGCGGTCGTGGCGCAGTTGGAGGAGGCGGCAGCGACGGCGTCCGCCCTGCTGTTCCGCGACCTGGCGATCGACTTCCCGCTCACGACCTCGGTTGTGGAGTCCTATGCCGACGCTGGCAAGGCCGGTGCCGCCGAAGACGGCGCCGCCCAAGACGGTGCCGCCCAAGACGGTGCCGCCCAGGACGACCCGAACTGACCCGCGCGTCTCACCGGGCGGTGACGAACGGCAACAGGTCGAGCGAGGACGGCGCCCGCGCCGGCCCCAGCTGGGCGCCGTTGTCCGGGAAGACTTGGTCGTGCTCGCCGGACCGGCGGACGACCTCGGCGGACCGGGTCGACGACGTGCCGTCGTCGAAGGCGAACCGGACGGTCACCGGATCGTCCATTGCGACGCCAACCGGCACGACGTAGCCGCCCGCGTCGGAGGCGTCGCCGACCCGCGCCGAGCTCCGGCTCATCACGAGCAGCAGCATGATGGTGCTCGCGACCGGCAGGGGCCGGTCACCGCAATCGACCCGCACCCCCACCAGCGTCCGGCCGGTGTCCGTCGGGTTGCGCAGGGTCGCCGACACGGTCGCGGATCCGTCGTCGTTCACGACGAGCCGGACGCTCCTGACGTCGACCGCGGCACCATTCGCGTCGTCGTTCGCCAGGACCCGTTCGACGGAGGCGCCGTCCCACGGCGAACCCACGATCGGCACGGCTCCCGCCACGAGCGCCAGCGGAAGGGTGGCGATGACGACGGCCAGCGCGAAGGCCGCGATCGCCCAGCTCACCGACCGGGCCGACCCGACCGACCCGGCCGCGCGCCACCCGTCACCCGCGCCACGCGCCCGGTGGCGCCGCTCGCCCGGCGACGTCAGGTGCATGACGGTGCCTCACTCGCCGGACCCGGGCTCGGCCATGCCCCGGTGCATGACGGCCTTGGCGCGGTCCGGCAGCACCTTGGAGACGGCCTCCTGCACCTTCGTCTTGACCCCACCGGCCACGACCCGCGCGTCCCCGCCCAAGAGGGCGTCCACGCCCTGCCGCGCCACGGTGGCCGGATCGTCCTTGGACGACTGGCCCATGCGGGTGTCCTCGGACATCTCGGCCCGATCGAAGAACTCGGTCTCGGTCGGGCCGGGCATGAGCGACGTGACCGTCACGCCGGTGTCCTTCAGCTCCTCCTGCAGCGCCTCGGCGAACGACTGCACGAACGACTTGGAGGCGTTGTACACGGCCTGGAACGCGCCCGGCATCGCCGACGCGATCGAGGAGGTGATGAGCACCTTCCCGTCGCCCGCCGCGACCATGTCCTTGACGACGAGCTTCGCGAGCCGCACCGTCGACGTCACGTTGAGGTCGATGATCGACTGCTCGTCCTCGATGTCGGTGTCGACGAACGCGCCGCCCTGCCCGCGACCCGCGTTGAGCGCGATGGCTGCAACCGGGCGGCCATCGGCTCGGATGGCCGCGTGGAGCCGGTCGACCTCCTCGTGGCGGCGCAGGTCGACGCGGACCGCCTCGACGTGGGCGTCGCCGACGGACCTCAGCTCTTCCGCCGCCGGTCCGAGCTCGTCGTCCTCGGCGGCGACGAGCAGGTCGAAGCCACGGCGCGCGAGCTCCTTGCCGAGCTCGAGCCCTATCCCGCTGGAGGCTCCCGTGACGACGGCCAACGGGCGGCCGGTGGTGTCGTGATCAGTCATGCCTGCTTCTACCCCGCGCGTGACCGTCCGAGCCAGCAGACGGTGTGGCGACATGTGAGCCACATCACACCTGCGACCTGTCTCGCGGGCGTGCGCCGCGGGTATCACGGAGCAGCCGGTTGAGCAGGAGTCGGCGACCATCGAGCACCGAGGTCCGTGCCATGCGTGACAGCTCCCCGTTCTCCGCCGACTGGCGCCTGCAGGTCTTCCGGGTCAGGAACCGACGACGGCAGGACCGCATCGTCGCCGCGTTCGCGCGCGTGGACCGGCCGGGCGTGCTGGTGCTGCCCGTGCGCTCGGACTCGGACTGGTTCATCGTCGTCGAGTGCCACTCCGGCTCCGCCATGGTCGACGCGATCGGGGTCATCGGCGCGATCGACCCCTGGGCGTCACGGACCCACGTCTCCGCTTCGCCCAGCCTGACCCGGTGACCCGGGCCCGCGGACGTCAGAGCGCGCGCTTGAGACCAACGTGACTCGTCTCGTACCCCACACGCTCGTAGAACGTCCGCGCCCGCTCTCGGGCCTCGTCGGTCGTCACCTGCGCGAGTGACGCTCCGCGTGCGCGTCCGTGCTCGTGGGCCCACGCGAGCATCGCCGCGCCGAGGCCCTGCGAGCGGTGCTCCTTGGCGACCCGCAGGCCCTCGATCTGCAGCCGGGTCGTGCCCGCGCGCACGAGCCCGGGGATGATCGTGAGCTGCATCGTCGCGATGACCCGGTCCGACTCGTCGCGGACGACGGCGAGGTACTGCGACGTGTCGCGGGCGACGACGTCGAAGGCGGCCTCGTACCGGGCGCCCTCGGCGCCCTCACGGACGGGCCCCATCTCGTCGTCCGCCAACAGCGCCACGACGGCGGGCACGTCGACCCGCGTCGCCCGCTGCACGCGGTAGCGCCGGTCACCGACGCTCAGCGTGCCGCCGGCCGACGAGCGCGCGATGCGGCGCAGGCGGCCCACGAGGACGTCGAGCCACGTGCCGACGTTCGTGCGGGCCTCCGCGGTGTCGGGGTAGCGGCAGCGCAGGTGCAGCCCCCGCTCGTCGAGGATGAACCACAGCATGACGCCGTCGGTGCGGATCGCGGCGCCGATGTACTGGGCGTCGAGGCCGGCGGCGTCGACCCGCACGGGCAGGCGGCGCAGGTCGAGCCACGAGATCGCGAACATGCCCGGGGCCTCCGGCATGCCGCCCCACGGGCGCAGGATCTCCTCCAGCGGCCACGACCCGATCCGCACGGCCTCCTTGACCGCGGCGACGCAGGCGCGCGGATCGGGATCGGCCGACTCCAGCACGGAGTTCGTGATGAACCAGCCGACCGAGTCGTGCCACGTGTCCTCGTAGCGGCTGTGCACCGGGAAGACCGCGCGCAGCGACGTGCCGGCCAGCTCGCGGGTCACGCCGGTCATCGCGGACACCGCGAGCGCGAGGGTCGAGACCCCGTCGGCGGCGGCCTGCGCCGTGAAGGCCGCACTGTCGTCGACGTCGAGCACGTCGCACACCTCGACCCGCTCCGGGTGCTCCACCGGCTCGCCGAGCGGCAGCGGGAACCGGGGCATCATGCCGCCGCTGCCGTCGAGAATCTCGCGCCAGCGACGGTGCACCTCCTCCGGCGCGTTCGGCCGCTCGCGCAGCGCCGTCGAGTGGTCGGCGAACGCCGGGGTCGCGACGAGGCTCGAGACCCGGCCGGCGTCCGCGTCGGCCAATGCGGTCAGCAGGTCACGGACGATCACGAGCATCGACCACATGTCGACGTGCGAGTGATCCGCTGCGACGACGATCGTCGGACCGGCCGCCGTCTCCAGCACGCAGAGCCGGTGCGACGGAGCCGCGAACGGCGTGCACATGCTGTCGAGCTGCTCCCGCAGGGCGTCGTTGACGGCCTGACCGGGCGCGATGGGGTGCTCGGTCCAGGCGCCGGCGGACACGTCGACCTCGTGCAGCACCGGCTCGCCGTCATCCCCGGGGGCGAAGACCGAGCGCAGCGTGCCGTGGCGGGCGATGACGGCGAGCCAGGCCTCCGCCAGCGCGTCCCGCGACACCGGATCGTCGAGCCGGATGGAGATCGCCATCCACGATCCGGGCCGGTCTCCACCGCTCACGTGGCGGTGCTGGTCGAACGAGACGGGCAGCCGGCGACCCGGAGCGGAGACCCCCACGTCGTACCCCATCAGTCGTCCGAAGGGGAGGCGCAGATGGGCGACGTTGGTGAGTCGCATGGCCGATACCCTAGCCGTCAGTCGATCCCCGACAGGAGAACTCCCGGTGAACACCTTCGCAGTGCCGGGCGCCGAGCTCGGCGTCGAGCTGAGCGACGAGGGCGGCCACCCGGTCGTCCAGCTGCACGGTCTCACCTCGAGCCGCTCGCGCGACCGGGTCCTCGATCTCGATCTCGGCCGCGGCCTCAGCGGCACGCGACTGCTGCGGTACGACGCGCGCGGGCACGGCCGGTCGACGGGGCAGCCCGAGCCCGCGCACTACCGCTGGCCGAACCTCGCCGATGACCTCCTGCGCCTGCTCGACGCGTTCTTCCCCGGCGAGAAGGTGCACGGTGTCGGGCCGTCGATGGGCACCGCGACGCTGCTGCACGCTGCCGTGCGGGAGCCCGATCGCTTCACCGGCCTCACCCTGCTCGTGCCGCCGACCGCCTGGGCGACCCGCGTCACGAAGGGCGACGACTACCGCGCCGCGGCCGATCTCATCGAGCGGCCCGGAGGCCTCGACGCCTTCCTCGAGGCCGGACGTCTCGCGCCCGTCCCGCCCGCGACCGCCGGCCTGCCCGACACGCGGCCCGACGTCGAGACCGCGCTGCTGCCCGCGCTCTTCCGCGGCGCCGCGTCGAGCGACCTACCCTCCCCCGACACCATCTCCCGCATCACCGCGCCGACGACGATCCTGGCGTGGACCGACGACCCGGCCCATCCCCTGTCGACGGCCGAGGCTTTGGTCGACCTGCTGCCGTCGGCGACGCTGTCGGTGGCTTCCACCCGCGCCGACCTCGAGACCTGGCCTGCGATCCTCGCCGCCGACGTCGCCAAGCACGGGGGCTGATTGGGTCTGGCGGCTGCCGGGTACGTACATCGTCACAGATGACCACCCACACATCGGGAGACGACATGAACGCCGCGCCGCTGACCGCACTGGCCCTGAGCTGCACGCTCAAGCCGAGTCCCGCCCCGTCCAGCAGCGACCTGATGGCCCAGCAGTACCTGGACGCCCTGGGCCAGCACGACGTCACGGGCCCGCTCATCCGCGTCGTGGACCACGACGTGCGGCCCGGTGTCGAGGCCGACATGGGCGACGGCGACGCCTGGCCGTCGATCCGCGAGCAGATGATGCAGGCCGACATCGTCGTCGTGGTGGCGCCGACGTGGGTGGGGCACATGTCAAGCGTGGCCCAGCGGGTGCTCGAACGACTCGACG